>CAZRGQ010000001.1:0-121351 GCA_964599645.1 uncultured Lentisphaerales bacterium
GGCTCTCCTGCGCAGCGGCAAACGCAACTACTTCCTGCTCAAACTGGAAGAGTAGAAGAGACATTCCTGCCTGTCCCCCGTACACGAAGATGCGACAGGCAAACCTCTCCTCATTACGCCTGTCGTTTGGTGACTTGCGCCACGGAACGAATCCTAAAGGCAATAAAAGCCACTACAATTGCCCCGGGAAAATCAGCGGTTTCATTTGTTCCCTGCGCAGAGTATCAAAATAAGCGGCAAGTTTCTTCACCAGTGGGTTGTAGCGTACAACGACACCGACCTCTATGTTCCGTTCGTGGGCAGCCTCGCTGAAGTTGGCCGAAGTAATCAGGGCGGCCTTGCGGTCAATTTCATCCGCTATGGCCTTAAGGCGGCAGACATTATGCAGTCACAAAGCATTCAAAACAGCTAAAATCTCACTGGAGCAAGCTCCAATCTGCAATTGATGAGAAGTTGTAAAAGGTATCATGATGTTGTCATGATACGTGACAACTTATCAACCCTCGGGCCAAGTACGTCCTTTAGTTTGAGCAGCTTGGTGATATGCCACTCCTGAATTTTTGCAAGGTCTGCAGCAGAGTCCTCTATCGAGCCATCAATGTAGAGAGCGAGACGGGAGGCTTTTTTATCATCCAGACGTTCCCAGCTCAGGGGAGTATCAAACTGTGGCTCAATAGATTCTCGCTGTTCATAAAGGCGGTCGAAGAGAGCTTTGTTTCTCTCTTTGACACCAAAATCAATATAAAGCTCAGCACGCGCCTTGCCGCCCTGCGCAAAACAGGCTGCATAAGTAACACCATTTACTCCGGAAGAGAAGGAGTACCAGCTTTGGGGCTGACCAATTTTAGCGGAGGTGAAGCGGTGTTTTGTGCGTAGGGTGTCGATTAATTGCTGAAAATAGGCACGGTATTTCTCTTGTTTGCCTGAAGTTTGGGGAGGTTTGATGGTTTTTTGCCAGCCACGGAGTAAAGCCGTATGGTTCGCTTTGCCAGATCTGGCGTAGTTCAACCTTGCTTATTTCACCAAACATTATCGCTTCTCCTGCATCGTGCCGTCCCGGACGTCAAACGGTGCATGTTGATAATTTTAGTTTAGAGCGCTCGATAAAGCAACGGCTAATGTTTTCAGGTCGTTCTGCGCCTTTGGCGCAGAAGCCTGATGCGGTGTATGTCACGCCCTTTCTGGGCTTGCAACGGGGTGTGGCACCTCTCCTCGGGGCGTTGCCCAGAGCTGGTATGTCGCCCTTTCAGGGCGGGGTGCCGCAACAAATGATTAACAAGCCCCATCCCCAGTGTCAAATAGCGTTATTAGCGATTTACCGGCTGTCAAATTTTCGTAATTGCAAAGTTGCCGCAAAAGCGATAGGCTCGCCTGCAACTGAGAGCTAACTACTGGGAGACTGTCATGGAATGGTATTACTTGCAAAATGGTGTACAACATGGTCCGGTGGAGTGGAGTGAGCTGTTGCGGCTGGCTCGCCAAGGAGCAATCCAACGTGATGATCTCGTATGGCACCCGGCACAGGGAAACGAGTGGTTGTCGGCGGGGAGCGTAGAAGGACTTTTCGGTATCGCTGCCAGTGGCAGCGATGCCCCGTTCGCCGTAACGCCTGGGAACAACCGGGCATACGAACAACGCCCCAACCAAGAGCTTATGGCTGCCGCCCGCGCCACGTTACGGGGCAATTGGGGTGTCATGATTATGGCCACTCTTGTCATGTTTCTCCTGATCGGAGGTGCCTCCTTCATACCTGTGGTCGGTGGCTTGTCCAACGTGTTGCTGGCACCGCCGCTTACAGTCGGGTTGCAGATGCTGATCCTGACGCTGATCGACCGCAGCGGTCGGCCGGAGGTCGGACAGCTTTTCAAGGGATTTAACTGCTTCGGCACGGCAGTTATCGCCAACCTTTTGGTCGGCATCTACACCTTCTTGTGGACACTTCTATTGATCATACCGGGAATTATGGCGGCTTACTCATATTCGATGGTCTTCTTTATCATCGCTGAGAATCCTCAAATCAGTGCCGGCGAGGCGATCAGGCGCAGCAAGGAGATGATGCACGGCCAGCGCTGGAAACTCTTCTGCCTGCAGTGCCGCTTTATCGGCTGGTGGCTTCTGGCGGTATTTTTTACGCTCGGCATCGGCATGCTTTGGGTAATCCCATACCTGAACACAGCCACAGGCCACTTCTACCGCAACCTGAACAGACGCCGCTAAGCGTGCCATTAGGGACAAGAGACGGCATACTAGTGGCGGAGTAAATCTGATACGATAGAAGCATGAATTCAATAAGCACCCCAGACTCTTTAAGTACCCAAAGCTGCTGCTCAGGCTGCTACTGGCGTTAGAAGTGCCGTCTGGTTTGAGAGAGCGTAGTGAAGACAGCATGTTTTTTTAGTACAACTTTAACCCTAGGCGTATTTTTGCTAGGCACGCAACCGCTGCTGAAAGCTGACACTGAAGGTCCATATACCTACATTGTTACAGATGGAGAGGCAACTATTACAAAGTTTGATGCTTCATACGAGGGTGACCTTGTGATTCCTGACCAGCTTGGGGGACACAAAGTCACTGCTATTGGAAACAATGCTTTTTCATATTGTGAATCTATTACTTCTGTTACGCTTGAAAGCAATATTATCTCCATCGGTAGCGCTTCCTTTTACAACTGCACCTCTCTCGCTTTAGTCGTTATTCCTGACAGCGTCACTGTGATTGAGGAATATACCTTTTACCGTTGCATCTCCCTCTCTTCTATAACAATTGGCAAGAACACTACAGTTATCAATGAAGCGGCTTTCTATGGTTGTAAGAGTCTTACCTCTTTAAACATTCCTGAGAGTGTTGTTATAATTGGTGACGGTGTTTTTGGCTCTTGTGAATCACTTGAGCATATTACTATGCCTCAGGCTATTACTATGATTAGCGACTCACTTTTTATTGGTTGCACGGCGCTTACCTCTTTTGTTATCCCTGATAACGTTTATAAGATAGGAAACCTGGCGTTTGCAAACTGCTTCTCACTCACCTCTGTTATTATCCCTGACAGTGTTACCGTGATAGGTGCAAGCGCTTTTAGAGACTGTTTTTCTCTCTCTTCTGTCACGATCCCAGATGGTGTCAGCTATATAGATTTTAATACTTTTGCATCTTGCTCATCCCTTACCTCTGTCACTATCCCCACTAGCGTAACCAACCTTGGCAATCAGGCTTTTTATAAGTGCAAGTCACTTGCCTCTATCACGATTCCAGACAGTGTGACCCAAATAGGTTACTATGCTTTTAAGGATAGTGGCCTCACTTCTATCACGATCCCAGACAGTGTTGTAGACTTATACATTGGTGCCTTTCTTAGATGCAAGGCTCTTACCTCCGTTACAATCGGCAATAACGTGGCCAAGATTGATAATAGTGTTTTTAAAGAGTGCACCTCCTTGGTATCTGTGACAATTTCTGACAGCGTTACCAGTATTGAAAATAATGCATTTATGGATTGTTCTTCCCTTCAATCCATTTCCATCCCCAACAATGTGATCACTATTGGGGATAATGCTTTTCGAAACTGTACCTCTCTCACCGATCTTACTATTGGCAATAGTGTTGCCAGCATCGGTGCCAATGCCTTTTTGTCATGTAAATCTATTACAACGGTTGTCATCCCTGATAGTGTAACCACTATTGGAATGCGAACTTTCTTTTCCTGTAGTGCCCTCATTTATGTCACAATCGGCCGTAGCGTAATTCATATAGATGATTATGTGTTTAGCGGCTGTTCTGCCCTTAATGCACTCTATTTTATGGGAAATGCGCCAACTGCGGGCCGCGATGTGTTTGGTTTTTCACCTGAAGAAATAGTTATCTACTACTTACCCGGAACGAAGGGTTGGGGAAATACTTTTGGCAGCCGCATTACAGTAAAGATGACAGCAAATGGCGTAATCGTGTGCGGCTGCTACTTTGTCTCAAATTTCTTTCATCTCAATCTTGAAGGTGATCCAGAAAAACATGTTGTCATACAGGCCACTGAGAGCTTGATCGATCAACAGTGGACTATCATCGCTATCGTTGTAATACCTGAATCAGGCATTTTAAATTTCAGCGACTCAGCATCAGCGACCAAAGAAAGCCGTTTTTACCGGATTTTTGCCTATTAGGAGTTGCGATAAATGAAACCTGCCAAGTTTACTAATGTGGGCTTCGCCCACACCCCTCACTTTGGCCCTCTCCAGAGGGCGAGGGTGAAAACAACTGGTTTTTTATTGGCGTTGTCGGCCTGTAAGGCACTAAGGAGCTTTGGGGGCAGAGAATCTGCGGCCATCGTCGCAGCATCCTGATGCGGTGTATGTCGCGCCCGTTCAAGGCTTGAAGGGGTGCGGCACCTCTCCTCGGGGTGTTGGCCCGGGCTGGTATGTCGCCCATTCAGGGTGTGGAGCGAGTGTAGGAGAGACATTCCTGCCTGTCTCCGGGCACGAAGCTGCAGACATTCCTCTCTCTCCCCGATGAACGCTTTCAGAGTCAGGGAGTGAGGCAGCATGAGCATGAAAAATAGAAACGACGAAGTGGCCCAAGACAGATTTGTTGCAGCATAGGATTTTATAGTTTGAGTGGCGGAGGCTATTTGATAGAATTATCTCGCGTCTCGGCTAGCGCAAGGGAGAGCCTTATGCACAAACCCTCCACATATGCACACCCAGCTTCCTCCTTAACAGCTTCACGGCGCGCAGTGAAGCTCAGGATGCAGGGCTGGGATTTCACCAGTCCCGGCTGGTATTTTCTTACCATCTGCACAAAAAATATGCGCTCAGAGTTCGGTACGGTGCTCAACGACAAGATGGTTTTAAATGCATCCGGCAAGATCGCGGCTCGCTTCTGGCAGGAGATTGAAACCGGCAAAGTTACCGAAGTCGCTGTAGTGCGTCGCATACTTCTGCAATTCACGCCAGAGCGTGGCTGCCGCTGTATTCTCTTTCAATACTTTCTGCAGTTCAGAAGCGTGGCCGCTTGGCCTCTGCGAGCGCGGGCGGCTCCCAGCCCTCTTGTTGCAGCCGTGTGAGGATGGCAGTGATAAAGTTCGGCGGGGTGGAGGCGCTGGCGGTCAGGCCGATGGTGTCGAACTGCTTGAGAGCCTCAAGCGGCAGGGCCGCCTCGCTGGCTATCAGCCAGGCCGTGGCGCCGGCGGCTTCGGCCACGCTGACAAGGCGGCGGGCGTTGGAGCTGTGGTGGTCGCCCAAGACCAGAATGGCGGCCGCCTCGCGAGCCAGCGCCACTACCGCTGCCTGGCGCTGGCTGGTGGCGTGGCAGATGTCGGCGCTGGGGGCCAGCTCAAGCTCCGGCAGCTTGCGGCGTAAGGCCGCCAGCATGGCGGCGGTCTCGTTGTGGCTCAGGGTGGTTTGGGTAACCACGACGACTCTGGCAGCAGCGTCCGGTGGCTGCCAGGCGTTGGCTTCGGCTTCGGAGCCGATGATCGTTACGGCTCCGGGCGCTTCGCCCATGGTGCCGATAACCTCGTCGTGGCCCGGTTGGCCGAGGAGCAGGATCGTATAGCCGGCAGCGGCATACTCAGCAACGTCGCGGTGCACCCGCTCAACCAGCGGACAGGTGGCATCAACCATCTGGAGCCTTTTGCGTTTGGCCGCACGGCGTATGGCGGGCGAGATGCCGTGGGCGCTGAAGAGGAGCGGTGCGCCGTCTGGCACCGCGTCGAGGGAGAGGACAAAACGGAAACCGCGTTGCTCAAGTTCGGCCACGACCTGACGATTGTGTACCAGCTCGTTCAGCGCATAGATGGGGGGCGGGTAGCGTTGCAGCATCGCTTCGGCCAACTCAATGGCGCGTCGTACCCCGCCGCAGAAACCGTAGCTGGCGGCCATAACTATGCGTCTCTTCTTCATCACTCTTGACCTCTTGTAGTCGGCAGTGTTAAGTTGATGCGAGTTTACCACCAGTGGCCCCTTATGGCAAATTTTTAAGACGAGCAGAGTATGCAAGAGCAGCAACAACCGATTAGAGGCGTGATCTTCGACCTCGATGGCACCGTCTACTGCGGTGATGAAGGCGTGCCGGGCGTGGCAGAGTTGATCTCTGCTCTGGCAGAGCGCGGTATCAAGGTGCGTTACGCCACCAACCGCTCCAGCCGCCCCGCCACGGCAGTCTACGACCAACTGCGCGGCATGGGGATCGCTTGCCAACTCGATGAGGTGATGACGGCCGCCGATGCCACAGCCGACACCCTCAAGCCGGGACGTGTCTACCTGATCGGCGAGGCCGGTATCCGCGAAGCGCTGGCCAGCCGCGGCTTTACCTTCGCCGATGAGGCGGTCGACTACGTGGTGGTCTCCTTTGACCGCAAATTCAACTTCGACAAGCTCGCACGCGCAACGCAACTGATCATCAACGGCGCCAAGTTTATCGCCACCAATACCGACCGCAGCCTGCCGCTCAACGGCGTGGTGACGCCGGGATCAGGCGCCCTGGTGGCAGCGGTGGTTGAGGCCTCGTGCGTTGAGCCGACCATCATCGGCAAACCATTCCCCACGCTCTTCAACTGGGTGTTGCGCGAGATGCAACTGCCAGCGGCAGAGGTGCTCGCCATCGGCGACAATCTCGAGACCGACATCCCCGCCGGTGCGGCGGCCGGGATGCGCACCATGCTGGTGCTGACCGGCATCGCCAAACGCGAGGACGTGGCCCGGGCCCCGGTGGTTCCCACCTGGCTGGCCGCCGACTACGACGAGGTGCGCCGAATTATCTGGCCGCTGCTGCCATAGCACTACTACGGTAGATTTTTGGCAACCTGTTTGCCGTTGCGGGCATCGAGCATGCGAAACTCGGCGGGGGCGAGGGTGATGCGTTTGCGCTGGCCGTGGTAGTGGAGGGTGAAGCTGTGGGGCGCATCGAAGTCGACATTCTGCAGGCAGATGTGGTGCGACTCGGGGAAGTGCGAGAAGGCGATGTAGTTGCACTCGCTGCCGGGCGTATCGCCCTTGTCGCTGATCCAGACGCTGCCGCGTGAGAGCTGTGCCAGGTGGCGGTAGATGTAGCCCATCAGACCGGTCGAGCCGACACGCCCGCCGGGGCCGTCGTCGCTCTCCCAGGCACCGGGGTAGGCCCAGGAGTTGAGGAAGTAGACCTCGCCCTTGCCGAGCTTGCGGCGTAACAGGAGGGGATACTCCTCCTCGTCATCGACGAGCAGGATTTCGGCCTTGCGGTCGGTGATTTCGATCTCGCCGCGCGAGAGGGCCAGAATGCCGAAGCGGCGCGGGAAGGGGATTCCGATCGGCTGGCTGTTGTGCGGCGGAATTGCCCAGTAGAAGCGCGGTCCGCGTCCCGTGACGCGCACTCCGCAGAGCTCAGAGATGTCGCCGCCGTTGATCAGCTCATCGACACCGTACGACTGGTAGTTGCGTCCGATGTTCTGCGAGAGGTGGGGGATGGCGATGAAGAGGCGGCCACCGCTGCGGACGTAGTCGATCAGGGTGCGGTACTGATGTTGGGTGGCGCTGTTCCAGCCGGTGAAGATCAGAGCGCGGTAGTGCTTGAGTAGCGTCTTGGCCGAGAGCTCCTCCTGCAGGAAGGTGACGACATCGACCATGCCGTGCGGTGTGCCGGAGAGGAAGAGGTTGGGATAGTCGCCCAGTACCGGGTGTAGCGGGAAGAGTTCGCGCCGCGCCAGCTCCCAGCTCCGTTCGGGCACACCCTCGAACCAGCGCACATCGCTATCGGCCGCCATCAAGGCACCGGCGATGGCGTAGTTGGGCATATAGCGGGCACAGGAGAGGTCGTAGCGCCCCTTCACCAGCGCCATGGTCGACTCCGGCTGTCCGGAGGGGGTGCCGTGGGCCTTGACGAAGTCGTAGAAGTCGGAGGTGATGCGGCGGTAGCTGCGGCAGATCGGCGAAGAGTAGTCGATCTTCTTGTAGTGTTTGCGCGCCTCGGCCAGATAGGGGACGTAGTTGGTGAGGTCTTTGGAGCCACCCCAGGTGACCTCCTGCGGTGTCAGCGGCACGCGCGGGAAGCTGAAGCGGGGCGAGTCTTCACAGAGCGAGGCTTCGACAAACCAGTTGCCGCTCTCGTTGATGATGATCTTGCTGCCGCTCATATACTTCTGATAGTAGGCGGCGCGCAGCAGCGGCATGCGGTATTTGCTCTTGTTGGCGAGCCACGAGTAGTGCTCGTGCGCCAGGTGTGTGCCCCAGAGCGGCAGTCCGTACTGGCGGTAGAGGCCGCGGGAGAGGGCCGAGGCGAAGTTGAGGTGGGTAAAGGCAAAGTCTTCGATCAGGGGGATATCGGTGCCGGCCTCGACCTCGTAGTCGATGTGGAAGTTGGAGCTGGTAGCCATGATGTGCCCCCAGCCCTGATTGCGGTATTTGGTGACGTGCTCACGGACACGCGCCATCAGGTCGTCGGCCAGCTCCTTGAGCGTGACGCTGGCGGGGTCGCGCCCCTGCAGCAGCTCGCTGTCGAGACGGAAGCTGAAGCGCTCGCCGAAGTCGTAGCCGAGGTAGTAGTCGCCCACCTCGCTGAAGCGTTTGACCCACTCGTCCTCGCTCGAGGTGTAGATGAAGGTGGTGTAGAGTCCCTTGTCAGCGGCGGCCTTCATGAAGCGCACCAGCCCGGCGCCACGCCGGGCGGCATGCTCCTTGATAACGGGGCAGTCGCGATGGTGCAGATATTTGCCGGCCTGCCAGTCGGGTTTGGGTATCTCGATGCCGAGCTCATCCAGTGCATAGAACCACTCGGCAATCGTGTAGGGGGAGTAGCCGCGGGCAGCGCCCCAGACTTGTGCCAGGTTGCCCTGGTTGTCGGCAATGATCTTATCGATCATCTCGAG
This sequence comes from uncultured Lentisphaerales bacterium, assembly GCA_964599645.1. GTDB lineage: Bacteria > Verrucomicrobiota > Kiritimatiellia > RFP12 > JAAYLN01 > JAAYLN01. The sequence continues at coordinate 8,831 of CAZRGQ010000001.1, forward strand.
CGGACTGCACCACTGCGGTGCCCAGGCCTGGTGTCCCAACATGGTGCAGAGCAATACATCCTTGCTCATCGGGTAGACGCCGGTGCCGAGCCAGAGGCCGCAGGGCGGCAGCTTGACGGCCTGGCCCCGTTGCGGTGTTGCCTGATGGCCGGCGCTGGTTTTCCTGCTCTTCGCTGCCGGTTTCTGCTGTGACTTCATCTTGATCCTCTATCGGTGGTTAAGCTTCAGGTGGGTCGCCCCAATCGGGGACATTGAGAGTGGCGCCATCGCGCAGGGCCGACTGGTTGGCCGCGACCCCCATCGCCATGTAGCGTACGGCCTGCCAGATGTTGATGGCGGGTATGCGGTTGGCGGCGACGGCCGAGACAAATTCGTGGGCCAGATAGGGGTGTGAGCCGCCGTGTCCGGTGGGGGTAAACTCGATGTCGCCCAGTTGGTCGGCGGCCAACTGCGGATGGGCCACCTGCTTGAAGGCGTGTTGCACCTCGGGCGGCAGGGGGTCGAACATCTCTTTCGGGGTGAGCTGTTGCACGACCGGACGCGGCAGGTTTTCGAGGTCGATATTGGCGAAGTCGGGACGGTTGGCCTGCCACCAGCGACGCTCGGAGAAGCTGCCGTTGGTGCCGAAGAGGCGCAGCGTCTCGTGCTCCATCCCCGGTGCGCCGGGAGTCTCGCGCATCTCACAGATGCGCACGACGGCACCGTTGCTCATGCGGAAGAGGGCGATCTCGTTGGAGAAGGCGGCATCGGCAAAGTAGGGATCGTGGTTGCGGTTGCGGAAGCCGTGCGCCGTTACGGTCAGGGCGTGCGCCTGCATGACGGCAACGGGACCGGAGGTCGAGTGGGTCGGGTAGTGCATCGGGCTGTCACGGTGGCCGCGTCTGACGTACTCCTGATAGCGCGCCTCCCAGCCCTGTCCCGGCTTGCTGGCGCGACGCCGGCTCTGAACCAGGCGCAGATTGCAATGCTCATCGACGTCGTGGAAGTATTCACCCTCGGCGTAGACAAAGTCGCCGAAGAGGCCGGCCTTGGCCTGACGGCGGCAGAACTGTGTCTCGGGACGGTAGTAGGTGGTTTCGCCGAGCATGTAGTGGCGACCGGTGCGTTTGACGGCATTGACGAGCTGGTCGCACCAGTCGTAGGTCTCCTCGTTGTCGGGGAGCGTGATGATCGGTACAGCGCTGTAGACGTGCTTGCCGCTCTCGAGAGCCTGGAGGCACTGTGGTGCATGGAGCCAGGGCTGTGTGATGATGACGAGGGCATCGAAGTCGGCGCGGCAGATATCATCGAGCGAGTCGTAGCAGTCCGATTCCTGCACCTTGTCGGCATAGAAGGGGTCATGCAGGAGCTGTTTGACGCGGTCGGGTTCGGCGTCGCAGAGCCCGATACGGTCGACGGCGGGATGGTTTTTGAAGAGCGGCGCAAAGGCTCTGCCAAAGGAACCGAGTCCGACGAGTCCGAGTGAGATGCCCATGTCGCTATCCTTCTTTTGGGTTAAAGCCGCCGCAAGGCATCGCGCATGGCCGGCGGTGGCTGGTCTTCGAGGAGTCCATTCTGGCGCGCGATATTGAGCAGGATGCCGACGGCAATCAGCGAAGCCAACAGGCTGGAACCGCCGTAGCTGAGGAAGGGCAGGGTGAGACCCTTGGTAGGGAGGCAGCCCATGACCATGCCCATGTTGAAGCCGGCCTCAAAGGTGAGGAGGACGGTGAGGCCGAGCCCCAGCAAGCGTCCGAAGCGGTCTTGCGAGCGGAAGGCGATCCAGGTGCCGCTCAGTAGCAGCAGGCCGAAGAGGAGGATGATGCCGGCCGAGGCTGCCAGTCCCAGTTCCTCGCCGGCGATGGCGTAGATGAAGTCGGTATGGGCCTCAGGGAGGTAGCGGCACTTCTGGATGCTGTTGTTGAGCCCCACACCCCGTGGGCCGCCGATGACGAAGGCGTTGATCGACTGCACCGTCTGGTGCGCTTTGGCGCCCTCACTGGAGCTGATGCCGTGCATGAAGTCTTCCACACGTCCGCGGCGGTGCGGGTCGCGCAGGATGATCGCACCGAGCAGGATGGCGATGGCCGTGATACCCAGCAGCAGGTAGCGGAACTTGGCGCCGGCAGCCAGAAAGATGGTGCCGACGATGGTGACGATGACGATCGTGGTGCCGATGTCGGGAGCCAGAATGATGGGGGTCAGCAGCAGCGCCAGTAGCAGGCCGGGGATGATAAAACCGCGCACAAAGCTGGAGGAGCGTGGTCCGACGCGGTTGAACCAGGCGGCAAAGACCAGGATGATGGCGATCTTGGCAAACTCGCTCGGCTGAATCTGATAGAAGCCGAGATTGATCCAGCGGTGACTGCCGTTGCGGGCCGGATAGAGGAAGGGCAGCAGGGTGCCGATAAAGCCGCCGATGGCAATCGGCAGCAGCAGCCAAAGGCTTTTCAGGTTACGGTAGTCGAAGCGTGAGACGATAAAGGCCACCACGATGCTCAACGCCAATGCCAGCCCTTGTCGGATGACAAAGGCGTTGGGCTTCGCAGGATCGACGGTCGAGCTGGCACTATAGACCAGGATCAGGCCGATAGTGAGCAGGAACAGTAGTGCGATCAGAAAGATCGAGACAGCTCGCCGCACCGCAACTCCGGAACGTTAGGGGTTCTGGGGTATCTTGAGCACGGTGCCGGGAATCAGCTCTGAGCCGGTGAGGTTGTTGGCCGCCTTGATGGCCGCCGTGCTGACCGACCAGCGGATCGCGACGGAGTAGAGGTCCTCGCCAGCCACTACCGTATGGTTCTGGAAGGTGGCGGGAGCGGTGGTGCCGGCATCAAGCTGCGGTATCGGCGGCGGCGGTGGCGCCGTCGTGGTATCGCTGATTGTGGTGCCGCTTGTCATGTGGACTGCAGCGTCAGGTGCGACGACCGGCACAGTTGGCGGCGCTATCGGCGCTACCGGCGGCGCAACCGGCGCTGCAGGCGGAGTCACAACCGTTGGCAGGGCGACGGGGGCGGTCGGTGCTTTCACCTCTGTCTCGGCGGGGCGGGGACGCACGGGTGCCGTGGTTTCAGCGGCCTGCGGTTTGACGACCGGCTTTTCAGGGGCAACTGCTGCCTTGCCACCGGGGATTACCAGCTTCTGGCCGGCGAGAATCTTGTCGCTCGTCAGGTTGTTGGCCTTCTTCAGTGCGGCGGTTTTGATACCGTGGCGCTGTGCAATCACCGAGAGGCTGTCACCCGATTTAACCGTATAGAGGTTGGCGCCGGCCGGTGGGGTTACGGCCTTGCTCGTGGTGCTCACGGATGGGCGCACCGGTTTGGCGATGTCGACCTTGCCGGGAAGCTGAATGGTCTGCCCTACGACGATACGGTTGGGGTTGAGGCCGGGGTTGACTGCGGCCACATCCTGCCAGCGCAGGCCGTAACGCGCGGCAATCGAAGAGAGCATATCGCCCTCCTTGACGGTGTAGGCGGTGGTAAGTTGAGGCCGTTCGGCTGCCGTCGGGATGGCAATGGGAGTATCAACCTTGAAGGTGGTGGCAGGTGGGATGACAATATGGGGCTCCAGCGCCACCGGCTCAGGCTCAAGAGCACCGGGCATGGGACGCAGGCGCATATCTTCGGCCTCACTGCCGCTATAGATGGTGGAACAGCCCTGCAGCAACGCAATGCCCACAACAGCACCGAGCGCGCTCAGGTAGTGACAGGGGTTGATGGTCTTCATTTTTTCTCTTCCTTATTGTAGCATCGCAGCCGATGCTGTGCCCAAAGCATGCACCGAGTGCGCAAAACACTCGCCGCGCTCTTCGAAACTGACAAACTGGTCGAAACTGGCACACCCCGGCGCGAGGAGAACCGCCTCCCCGGCCTGTGCTCCAGCCGCTGCCGCTCTGACAGCCGCAGGCAGGTCGCCACAGATGACGGTTGCCACGACCGCTGACCAGACAGCAGCTAGAGAGTGCGCCGATTCGCCTATAAGATAAACTTTTTTGACGCGCTTTGCCAGCAACTCTTTTACAGCCTCCAAATTTGACTCTTTGAGGCGTCCGCCGGCGATGAGGTGAACCGGGTGGGGAGTCATCTCGACGGCTGCCGCAAGAGCTGTAAGCGAGGTCGCTTTGGAGTTGTCGATAAAGCTGACCCCCTGATGGCAGGCCACCAGCTCCATGCGATGCGGCAGTGGCTTGAAGCTGCGCAGGCCGGCCTCAATCTGCTGCGGGGTCAGGCCGCAGGTGTGGAGCGCCGCGCAGATGGCGGCGGCAGCCGGCCCGAGGATGGCGTTGTCGAACCAGGTGTTGGTGCAATTGTAAATGAGCTTGTGGCCGGTGGTGGAGTTGCTGATGTGTCCTGGAGTGTAGTGCCAGTCGCTGCCGACACCACCGAAGGTGGCGACGGTGACGGCGGAGGGGATATACCTGCCGGCCTCCGGCAGCGAGGCCGGCAGCAGGGCCAGATCACCCGCCTGCTGCTGTGCAAAGAGTCGGTATTTGGCGGCGGCATAGGCCACCATCGTCCGGTGACGGTCGAGGTGGTCGGGCTGGATATTGAGCAGCACCGCGATTTCGGGATGGAAAGCCGCAGCCTGCTCCAGTTGGAAGGAGCTGGCTTCCACCACCGCCCAGGGGCAGGTGGCGTGGTCGAGGACGGCCGCCGAGAGCGGCAAGCCGTAGTTGCCGGCGGCAATCGCCGGCTGGCCGGCCAACGTCAGGGTGTCGGCTGCCAGACGCACGGCCGACGACTTGCCCTTGCTGCCGCTGACAGCGAGGATGCGCCCCGGCCAGAGATAGAAGCCGAGATCGAGCTCGGCCACGAGGGGGATGGCGCGCGCCCGGCAGGCCTGCAGCCAGGGATGGTCAACGGCAAAGGCGGGGCTGACGATCGCCAGCGTATAGGGCGTGGCGGGGAGTGTCGTAGCCGCAGCGTGGAGTTCGACGCCGAGTGCATCGAGTTGCGGCCGCAGTGGCGCCAGGCGCTCTTCAGAAGCCGCATCGAGCAGGGTCACGCGGTTGCCGCGCAGGCGTAGGAGACGGGCTGCTGCCAGACCGCTGATGCCGGCTCCGAGGATGGCAACGTGCTGCCCGCGGAAGGCGTTGTGAGGCGGGTTGGCGCTGTTCTGCCGTGGTTGCTCCGGAGAGTGGCTCACTTGGCAGCCTCCTGCCAGAGGGCCAGGGCGCGTTCGAGGGCGACCCCACGCGAGGCTTTGAGGAGCAGGGCATCGCCGGGCTGCAGCAGGTCGCTGAGGAGGTGGCCGGCCGTGGTGGTGTCGGCTGTGGTATGAATGGCACCGGCAAAGCCGTGTTCGCGGGCGGCGTCTGCGATCCAGGCACCGCCCTGGCCCACCCCCACCAGCACGGCGCAGCCGCTCGCGGCTACCGTGCAGCCGATGTCATGGTGAAAGCCGGCGGCTGCCGCGCCCAACTCGCGCATCTCGCCCAGCAGCAAGACCTGACGTCCGCTGGTGGCGGCGGCGAAGCTCCTGATCGCCGCCGCCATTGAGAGCGGACTGGCATTGTAGGCGTCGTTGATGACGGTAACGCCGTGGAGCTGCTGCTGCTCCCAGCGCATCGCCATGCCCGGCAGACGCGGCAACGTGGCGGCAATGGCCTCCCAGGTGACACCGCACTGACGCGCTGCTGCAAGGGCCAGCAAGGCGTTGAGGATCACATGGCGTCCCGGACGTTGAAGAGTGAGTTGCAGGGGTTGCGCCAAATCGCGGGCATGGAGTGTAAAGGAGCCGCAGCAGTCGTCGCTCGCGCTGATGTAGTAGTCGGCATCGGTTTGAGTGAGTGAGACGGTGACAAGGCGCGCTGCTGTGGCCTGGCGCAATAGTTGGAGCCAGGGAGAGTCGGCATCGACTACGGCAAAGCCGCTGGCGGGCGTGGCACGCAACAGTGTCGCCTTCTCAGCGGCAATGGCCGCCACCGAGGGGAAGTGTTCGAGATGCACGGCACCGATGGTTCCCATGATGGCGGCAGCCGGGGCCAGAATCCGGCAGAGCGGGGCCAGTTCGCCCGGGTGGCTCATGCCGAGTTCAAAGACGCCATACCGGGTGCCGGGCACCATCTGGAGCAGGCTGAGCGGCAGACCGACGTCGGTGTTGTAGTTGCCGCAGGTGGCGGCGGTGGTCGCCTTGGTGGCGAGCAGGGCAGCGGTCCAGCTTGTGAGGGTGCTCTTGCCGACACTGCCGCTGACGCCGATCATGAAGGGGTTGAGCTGCTGGCTCCAGGCGTGGCCCAGCCGCCCGAGCGCTGTCAGTGTCTGGTCGACACGCAGCAGCGGCAGTCCGGCGCACTCTGCTGGCGCTTGCCAGTCCGCTGCGACCATGGCGGCGGCGGCACCGTTGGCAAAGGCGGCCGCCACGTAGTCGTGGCCGTCGACGGTCGCGCCGGGCAGGGCGACGTAGAGGTTGCCGGGGCGGATGGCACGGCTATCGTGGACTACGCCGCGCAGCAGGGCGGGCGGGGCCGGCGTCCAATGGCCCTGCGACCAGGCGGCCACCGCAGCGGGGTCGAAGGGACGGTCGGCCGTCAGGGGCGTTGTGCGGCGTTCAGGCTCCACGGGTGGCAAGCCTCCGCACCTCTTCACGGTCGTCAAAAGGTGTCTTGTGGTATTGGACCTCCTGATAGGTCTCATGCCCCTTGCCGGCGATCAGGAGGGTGTCGCCCTGCGTGACGAGCTGCAGGCCGCGGGCGATGGCGCTGCGGCGCTCAGGTTCGGTCTGCAGGGTTTTGCCGGGGTGGGCCTGAAGATCGCAGCCGGCTAGGATATCGGCGATGATGGCGGCGGGATCTTCGGTGCGCGGGTTGTCGGAGGTGATGATGATGTCGTCGGCCAGTTCAAGGGCCGCGCTGCCCATCAGCGGACGTTTGGTGCGGTCGCGGTCACCACCGCAACCGAAGACGAGCACGAGGCGTCCGGGAGTAATCTCGCGCAGTGTGGCGAGGACGTTGCGCAGGGCGTCGTCGGTATGGGCGTAGTCGACAAAGATGGTGGCCGGATGGGGGGTGGCGACCCGTTCGAGCCGGCCCCAACGCGACTTAATCTGCGGCAGGGTGGCGATGATCAGCTCGAACGGCAGCTCGCAAGCGAGCGCCAGAGCGCTGGCACAGAGGAGGTTGGCGACATTGTAACGTCCCAGCAGGGCGCTTTTGATGGGGGCTGTGCCGCAGGGGGTGTTGAGCGTAAAACGTGTGCCGGCGCCACTGAGTTTGAGGTCGGCAGCGCTGATATCGGCCGCCGCCGTCAGGCCGTAAGTGACCACCTTAAGCGGCAGTTGGGCGAGCTGTTTGATGAGGCGCTGGCCGTAGGGATCGTCGGCATTGATAATGGCAGGGTGTCCGGGGTTGAGAGCCGCCAGTTGCTCAAAGAGGCGCAGCTTGGTGGCGAAGTAGTTTTCAAGATCGTGGTGGTAGTCGAGGTGGTCGCGGGTCAGGTTGGTGAAGGCGGCGGCGGCAAAGCGGGTGGCCCCGGTGCGGTGTTGAACGAGCGCATGTGACGAGACCTCCATTACAGCGGCCTGGCAATGGTCGTCGCGCATGGCGGCGAGGAGCCGCTGCAGCGTAATGGCGTCGGGAGTTGTCCGGCTGGCGGCGATCACCCGTTCGCCGTAGGCATACTCGACGGTTGAGAGGAGCCCCGTCTTGCGTCCGGCCGCCTGCAACAGGTCGCGCACAACTCCGGCGACGGTCGTCTTGCCGTTGGTACCGGTTACGCCGACCAGCTCCAGGCGGTGTGACGGCTGGCGGTAGAAGTTGGCTGCCATCTGTGCCACGGCTTGTCGCGCCTCTGCCACTTGAATCCAAGCCAGCTTGGAGGGGGGCGGCGGCTGGTCGCTGGCGATGGCCACCACGCCGCGGCTGCGGGCCTGCTCGATGTAGCGATAACCGTTATCGTGTGAGCCATGAATGGCCACAAAGAGATCGCCGCGCCGTGCCAGACGTGAATCGGAGCAGATGCCACTCAACTCCAGATTGGCGGCGGCGGTCGACTTGACGACCTCGACCCCGCTTAACATCTCTGACAGCTTAATGGCACTCACCAGACGCCTCCACTGCTGTTGTGCGCCATGTTTTCGTAGCGCGCTTCGCTCCCGCTTGGCACCTCCAGATATTGTGCCACGACGGTAGCGATATGGGCAAAGACTGGCGCCGAAACGACGCCACCGGTATGAAATTTCTGCGGTTTGTCGACCACCACGATGATGCCGAACTCCGGCTGCTCCGCCGGCACAAAGCCGACAAACGAGGCCCAGTAGTCGGTCTGTGAGTAGCCGCCGCCACCCGGCTGCAGCATCTGGGCGGTGCCGGTCTTGCCGGCCACAGTGTAGCCTGCAACGGCAGCACGCCGCCCGGTGCCACCTGTGGTAACGCCCTGCAACATACGGCGCATCTCGGCGGCCACTTCAGGACGGATGGGACGGGCGATTACCGTCGGGCTGTTTTCCAAGATCACCTCGCCCTGCTGCGTTACCACCTTGCGCACCACATAGGGACGCATTACGCGCCCGCCGTTGGCCAGCGTGCAGTAGGCGTTCAACATCTGGAGCGGCGTCACCGAGACGCCCTGGCCGATGGCGATTCGTGTCGGTCTTACCGGCTCCCAGCTTGATGATGGAGGCAGCAGGCCGCGCTCTTCACCCGGCAGATCGATGCCGAGGATATCACCGAAGCCGAAGGCGCGCAGATAGCACTCCATGCGGCGATTGCCGAGCTTCAGGCCGATAAGCGCTGTGCCGATGTTGCTCGATTTGGCAATAATGGTGCGGACATCGACGCGGCCGTAGACCTTGTCACGCAGTGTGTGGCCGCCGTAGTACCACGATCCCTGACCGACATCGAAGGTCGAGTCGGGAGTGATCAGCCCCTCATTGAGGGCAGCGGCCACGATAATCGATTTCATCGTGGAGCCGGGGTCATAGATATGGGCGATGTTTGAGTTTTGCCACTGCTGCGGTATCGTCTGCCGATAGTTGGCCGGCTCGAAGTCCGGGTAGGAGGCCATGGCCAGAATCTCGCCGCTGTTGACCAGTTGCACAATCGCACGAGCGGCACAGCCACCGCTGCTCTCCACAGCGGCAGCCAGAGCCTCCTCCACCACCTGCTGCATGTTGCGATCGAGCGTAAGATAGACGTGGGCGCCATCGATCGCCTCGGCGGTACTGGTACGCCGGTCGCGGATTTCCCGGCCACGACCATCACGTGTGCCTTCAATCATGCCGTCGGTGCCTTGCAGATAGCGGTTGTAGTGTTGCTCGATGCCGGCCGAACCCACCTGTTCGCTATTGACAAAGCCGATCACATGCGACATGTTGCGCCCCAGCGGATAGTGACGCTCCAGCACCCGCTCGATGCCGACGCCGCTGTAGCAGGATTTGTTGGTCACCAGCGTCAGCACCCGCTCATCATGCACCACCCCTTGTATCGCGTAACGCGACCGTTTGGCACGCAGATCGTAGAGCACAGCATCGATATCACGTCCGGTAAAGTCGGCAACCGCCTCGGCGATGGCCACTACGTCGTGCTTGGGATCAACGCTCTTGTAGTCGAGAAAGAGGCGACGCCCCGGATCAGTGGTGGCCACCGGCCGACCACCCCGGTCGTAGATAAAGCCGCGTGCCGCGGTGAGGGGACGGTGCCAGGAGGTAATGTTGCTGACCTTGTGGTCGCCCAGATGCAGGAGCGTCGCACGTGCCAGCAGCACCAGATACCAGCCTGCCAGCAGCAGCGGTACTAGCCAAAAGCGGAAAAGCTGTCCTCTATTGGGCATAAATCTGCCTCTCCGCCTCCCCGGTTAACGTCTGCTGGCCAGTTGTGATGTCGTGCGATAGCCACCGTCGCCGCTCCCCTGACGCAGGTGTACCACCTGCTCACCACGCTGCAGCGCCATGTTAAGGCCATGCCGGAGCAGGGCGCACTCAATCTGCTCTGCGGTCGTGACACGCGCCCACTCGCTCTGCTCTGTGCGCAGCCTGTAGCTGTGGTCGTCGTTCGCCTCCTCCAGCTTCTTGATCTGTTCGCCAAGTGAGGCCGACATCGTGCCGAAGAGCACGTGGCAGATGCCGAAAAAGGCGAGTACGATCAACACCCCTACCAGTTTGACCGGCAAGGCGCGGGCTTCTGCCCGTCTTCTGCGATTACGTCTCTTTACCATGTGCTCTCCCCTCGCCCGTAGTAAGGAGTCTCCTCCTCCTGAAACCGTTGCACCGCACGCAGACGGGCTGAGCGGGCGCGCGGATTAAAACTGCACTCTTCAAGTGTGGGACGCAATGAGCGGCGGAAGACCCACGCCATACGTGGCTCCAGCCCGTCCCACTGGGAACCGCCCTGATACAGTGAGGCATAACGCCCCACATGGCGGCCCATACAACGCTTGACGATCCGGTCGCTCAAGCTTTCAAAAGTCAAAACGGCCAGGCGTCCGCCGGGTGCGAGACGCTCCATGGCGGCATCGAGGGCGTGACGCAACGCCTCCAGCTCACCGTTCACCTCCATGCGCAGCGCCTGAAAGATGCGTGTTGCCGGGTGGTGGCGCAGCCCCTGGCGGCGTCCGATAGTCGCCTGCACGAGGTTGGCCAACTGGCCGGTGGTGGTAATCGCCTCATCTTCACGCGCCCGCGCAATGGCCGTGGCGATGCGGCGCGCCTGCGGCTCCTCGCCCAGTCGGCGGAAGAGTTCGATCAACTCATCAACGCTATACCGGTTGATGATCGTGGCCGCCGTCAGCTCCTGCCGCTGATCCATGCGCATGTCGAGCGGACCATCCTGCATGAAGCTGAAGCCGCGCTCTGCGCTGTCGAGCTGAAAGGAGGAGACGCCGGTATCGATCACAACGCCATCGAGCGCGTGGAAGCCATGCGCATCGGCCAGTTGCCCCAGATCGGCATGGTTGCCCTGCGCGTAAGTAACGCTGCCGGGAAACTGTGATAGATACTTGGTCGCCCGTGTGATCGCCTCAGCGTCACGATCAATGCCGAGCAGGCGCACATCGGGTCCGGCGCGCCGCATGATCTCGGCGGCATGGCCACCGCCACCGAGGGTAGCATCGAGATACGTGCCTCCCGGCTGTACGTCGAGACTGTCGATCGTCTCCTGTAGCATGACTGATAAATGCACAATTACACCTAAAAGTTGAGTTCTTCTGCGGCCCCGATGATATTGTCGAAGGCCTCCTGCTCGGACGGCACATTTTCAGCCGCCCATACCTGAACACGCGTCAAGGCGCCGATCATGATGATGTCGCGTTTGACACCGATACGGTCGAGCAGATTGTCACGAATACGAATGCGTCCCTGATTGTCGACATCCAGCGTCTCTGTGATGGAGCCGGCCCAGGTCAGAAAATTGGCGGCACGCACATTGGTGAGGGCAGCCGACCGCAGCGGCTCCATACGAGCCTCAATCTCATGTTCCAGGAAGAGGTTGAGACAGTTGAGGCGTGCCAGATCGAGCATAACGACTACCTGCTGCGGGTTGCCCATACGGTTACGCAGGGTAGCCGGGATAGTGACGCGCCGCTTCGGATCAAGACGGTAGGGGTAGCGCCCCATCAGGGTGCCCACCACTGCCGGTTCGATCAATCTGTCATCGTTCGTTGTCACAATCCTCACTTCTTGACTTTTCGCCCCACCATTAAACACTTTTCCCCACCAAACGTCAACCCCCCAGTGAAATTTATTTTTTACCCCCTTTTTTGCCCTGTTAGGGACAGACCCTAATCACACCATGTTGACACATAAACAGCAGAGCAAGAGTGGAACGTTGGTATAATGAAGCAGTTACGGCTCCTTTCATATAGTGTGCGCAACTGCAACCTCTGAGCCCGATGAGCAGTATTGAGAGAGGCATTGTCCGTGATCTTGCCAAGCGCTACCTTGAGGTAGCGCAGGCGCCTTTGCAGGAGGAGCGGCGCAAACTGTGGCGTGATCTCAACAGCCTGCGGCGCACCCGTCCGCTCATCTACGTGCGAGCCTTTGCCTGGCATGAGATGCCGGAGGCCGCGACCATCTGTCAAGAGCCGCGCCTGAGGGGCTACGAGCACCACTTCCGCCATCTCCTCTGCTGGCACTCGCTCGGCGACGACTCGGTTTTCAACCCCTGGGTGGTGGTGCGGCCCCACTTTAGCCATCACGGCTGGGGGCTTGATGTCAGGAGAAACCTGACCGGTGTGGCAGGTGGTTCGTATAAAATCGACTATCCGCTCAAAACTCTTGAGGATGCCGGAAAAATCATAATGCCACGTCATGCGATCGATGAGGAGGCGACGGCCGACGCCTTGGCCTTTGCCGTGGAGCTGTTGGGCGATATCCTGCCGGTTACACTCGATCGCTCACCCAACTACACCATGTGGAGTGGCGATCTGGCCACGATTCTCGGTCAACTACGCGGCATTGAAAACATCATGCTCGACATGTATGACAATCCGGCCTTGCTCCAGCGTCTGATGGAGATGTTGGCGCAGGGGATTGAAGGGGTTCAGGCGGAGGCCGAGGCCGCAGGCGATTGGAGCCTCCTGGGGCACCAGAATCAGGCCATGCCTTATGCCCATGAACTGCCCGATCCGGCGCCGGATACGAACGGCGTGCAGCGTCAGCAGTTGTGGGGTTTCATGGCCGCCCAGGAGTTTACGGCCATCTCGCCTGCGATGCATGAGGAGTTTCTACTCCGCTATCAGTTGCCCATCCTGCAGAAGTTCGGTCTCACCGCCTATGGCTGCTGTGAAGACCTGACGCAGAAGATCGGGATGCTACGCCGGATACCGAATCTGCGCCGCATCGCTGTAGCCCCCAGCGCCAATGTGGCGGCATGTGCCGCTCAGATTGGTCACGACTACGTTATCAGCTATCGTCCCAGCCCGGTCGATATGGTGTCGTACGACTTCAATCCCGAGCGCATGCGCCGGATACTGACCCGTGATCTCGCAAGCTGCCGTGGACAGAGCCTCGACATCACCTTGAAGGACGTTGAGACCGTCGGTGGCGACCCCAACCGCGTCCGCACCTGGGTCAGCATCACACGCGAAGTGATCAACGATCTCTTCGGTTAGGGTTGGAAGGTGGAGTGATGCCACCACGTGGCAGAAGATTTGTTTCGCTGCGTTTGCCCGATGCGACTAGGACTAGCAACGTACCTCGCCATCTTCCAGCAGCAGACGCCGGTCACAACGCGCTGCCACAGCCGGGTCGTGGGTCACAATCACCAGGGTGTGGTGGTGCTCTGCGACCAGTGAGAAGAGCAGGTCAAGCGTCTGACCGCCGGTCTTCAGGTCGAGGTTGCCCGTCGGCTCATCGGCCAGCACCAACCGTGGCCTGTTCATCAGGGCGCGGGCAATGGCGACGCGTTGCTGCTCGCCGCCTGAAAGCTCCAGCGGACGATGGCAGGCACGCTCGGCCAGTCCCACCTCGGCCAGCAGCTCATGTGCCCGTGCCCGCAGACCTTGCCGTGGCGCTCTGGAACAGGCCAGCGCCGGCAACATCACGTTCTCCGTCACATCCATCTCGGGCAACAGGTGGTAGGCCTGAAAGACAAAGCCGACTGCGCTGGCCCTCAGCGCCGCCCGCTTGCGTGGTACCATACCATAGAGCGAAACGCCATCAAGCCGCACGTCGCCGCTATCGGGCGTGTCGAGACCACCCAGCAGGTGCAACAGCGTGCTCTTGCCGGCACCGCTGCGCCCCACAATCGCCACCCGTTCGCCGGCCGCTATCTCGATCGATGCATTCCGCAACACCTCCACCACTTTGTGCTGCATGCGATAGCTCTTGTAGAGTCTATCAGCCGCAAGTAGCGGCGGCGGGGGTTGTGGCGCTCTATTGGAGATTCTATTCATCGCTGACCAGCGCTAACTGCGCAGCGCCTCCACCGGATCCATGCGCGCGGCCCGCCACGCCGGGATGATACTTGCCAGAGTGCAGAAGAAGATCACCGACACCGCCACCTGTATCACCTCGCCGGGGAGTACGCGCCACGGAATCTCATCGAGGCCGTAGATGTTTTTGGGAAAGACCTCCATGCCGCAACGGGCCAGCAGATCGACCAGCCGCTGCAAATTATAGAGCACCGCATAGGCCACACCGACACCGACGAGGCTGCCGATTAGACACTGCACCCAGCCGTGGAGCACAAAGGTCCACATAATCTGCGGCCCTGAAAAACCAAGCGCCTTGAGCAGCCCGATCTCCTTCGTCTTCTGCACCGTAATCACGATCAGTGTATTGGTGACGCAGAAGATGGCGACGACGGTGATAAACATCAGCAGGATCACCATCATATTCTTCTCGACGGCCAGGGCGGCAAAGAGATCACGATCAACCTCATGCCAGGTGCGGACGATGTAGTCGTAGCCGAGCGTACTGCGCACCGCTGCCACCGTGCGGGCAAAGAGCGGCTGATTCTCTGGGGCGGTGGTCTTGACCACGACTGTATAGGCCCCTTCATTCAACCCCATCAGATCACGTGCCAGGCCGAGCGAGGCGATGATGAAATTGCCGTCAAAGTTGCCCTGCCCCATATTAAAGATACCGGCCACCACCACCTCTTCCGGGAAGTGCAGCTCATCGTGGGTCACAAAGCTCACCGGTGAGTGGATCAAGACCCTGTCGCCGACAGCGACCTGCAGGGCATAGGCGAGATCGACCCCGAGGAGGATGTTGTCGCCCTCAAAATCAAAGCGGCCGGCCACAATCTTCTCTGCCAGCTCAGGGTGGAGCGCTGCCGCGCGCTCAGGGTCGATGCCCACCACCAGAGGGGCCTGCACCATGCGCTCATGTTCGGCCAGCACCCGCACTTCGATACTGGGCGAGACCGCCTCCACCCCCTCAAGCTCTTTGAGTCTGCTGGCCAGCTCATCCTCGTGGTGAATCACGCCTTCGTGTGCGGTAATGGTGAGGTGCGGTTTGAAGGCGAGAATCTTCTCGCGCCACATGTCGCCGAAGCCGGTCATTACAGCCCGCACGATGATCACAATCGCCACCCCCAGCACCACGCCCAGAATTGAAATGACGGTTACTACCGAGGTGAAGCTCCGCTTCGGCTTCAGATATTTAAGGGCCAGAAAGAGTGGGAAGGACATGGTTTTCAGGAGCGTTCGATAAAGGCCCGCCGGGCGATGTCGCGCCGATAGTGGGCGCCGTCAAAGGTGATCCTGGCCACCGCCTCGTAGGCGCGGTCAACAGCGCTGCGCATATCGTGGCCACTGGCTGTCACGGCCAACACCCGGCCGCCGCTGGTGACAACTCCGCCATTGGCCGCCACCGCCGTGCCACCGTGGAAGACGACCACCCGCTCCATTGCGCCGGCCTCAGCCAGACCTCTGATCGGGAGTCCGCGCGGGAAATCGCCGGGATAGCCCGCTGATGCCATCACCACCGTGGCACAGGGTGCATCGGAAATCTGCAACTGCGCCGGATCGAGGCTGCCTCTGGCACACGCCAGCAGCAGGGGTGCCAGATCACTCTCAATTCTGGGCAGCAGCGCCTGCGTCTCGGGATCACCGAAACGGCAGTTGAACTCCAGCACCTTGGGTCCCGCTTCGCCGATCATCAGACCGGCATAGAGCACGCCGCGATAGATGATGCCGCGGCGCGCCAACTCAGCCACCACCGGACGGATGATCTCCGCCTCTATCCGCTGCAGCAGTGGTGCGGTCACCACCGGTGCCGGCGAGTAGGCTCCCATACCGCCGGTATTGGGGCCGGCATCGCCGTCAAAAATACGCTTGTGATCCTGTGATGACGGCAGAAGCGCCACCCGTTCGCCATCAACCAGCGCCAGGATCGAGGCCTCCTCGCCGTCAAGAAACTCTTCGAGCAGCAGTTCGCGACCGGCACTGCCAAAGAGCCCCTTGACGAGGATATCGTCAATCGCCGCTTCAGCCTCAGCACGTGTCTGGCAGATGATAACGCCCTTGCCGGCGGCAATGCCATCGGCCTTGACTACCAGCGGCAGTGTAAAACTATCGAGCGCCCGCCGGGCCGCTGTCGCCCCGGTAAAGGTTTCAGCTCTGGCCGTCGGCACCCCGGCTGCGGCCATCACCTCCTTGGCAAAGCGTTTGCTCCCCTCGATCCGGGCGGCGGCCTTGACAGGGCCGAAGACGGCGAGCCCCAGCGCCGCCAGACGATCGGCCACACCGGCACAGAGTGGCGCTTCCGGCCCTACGACCGTGAGGTCGGGGCGCTCCGCCGCAGCCCAGGCTGTCAGCTCCTCCAGCTCTTCAGCGCCGATTGGCACATTGGTAGCCACCGCAGCCGTGCCGGCATTGCCGGGGGCACAGTAGAGTTGATGCCGGGCGCTCTCGCGGGAGAGTCGCCAGGCGAGTGCGTGTTCACGTCCCCCACCGCCGATAATCAGAATCTTCATCCCGCCTACTCGTGACAGCTCCGCAGAAGATTGAGGAGGCGATCAATTTCAGCCTGTGCCTCAGTGTCGTCATCAAAGCGTTTCTCATAGAGCAGCTGGAAACCGCGACGCATCGTCTCGTGGTGCGCCTCACAGCGGAAGAGGTTGAGCAGGATCATCGCCGCCCTGTGGGCCAGCGTCGCGTCCTCGCCGTCGAGGTTGCCGATCCACTCCGGCAACATCCGCTTGAAGTTTTTGAAGAGCCCACGCGCCTCCTGCTCCCAGATTCGGTCACGTTCGGCCTCATCTGCCATAATCTCGCTGGTATCACGGATGTAGGTGTAAAAAGCCTCCTGCCCGGCCAGCGAGAGTGGGGCCAGTGTCAGGTCCTCGAGCTGCTTGAAGGGATGCAGCTTGATAGAGAGCTTGCTGTCGCTTCCCACCACGACCTCGGCGATCACCGAGAGAAACCAGCCGGGCCAGCGCTCAAACATGCTCTCCATCTCTTCGTCCTGACCGGCATGTTCATAGCCGAAGATCAGATTGCCGATGCTGTAGACGATCTCCACCCCTTTATAGACCTCAATTCCCTGTGGAATATGGGCGTGGTGTGCAATTACCACATCGGCTCCCGCCTCTACCATACGGCGGCACATGTTAACCGTCACTGCCGAGGGGATCGGCTGATGCTCATTACCAATATGCATCACGGGGATCACATAGTCATAGAGTCCCTTGGCATGCCGTACCCGATCCTCATTCCAGCCGGGATCGATACGGGCGGCGCCGGGCGCATCGCCCTCGGCCTGGGCAAACTCCCCCTCGGCAAAGTTGAAGATGGCAAAGCTCTTGCCCTCCAGCTCAAAGACCATCGGCTGGCACGCCTCTTCATGGCTCATGCCGGCACCGCAGTAGGGAATACCGGCGTTGTCGAGCGCCTGCAGCGTCTGCTCCAGCCCCTGCACCCCCTGGTCGAGCAGGTGGTTGTTGGCCATCACAAAGCCATCAAAACCAAACTCTTTGAACCAAGTGGCCAGCTCCGGTGGCGACATGAAGGTCGGTCCGGTCTTGATCTTGGGCTCTTTTTTAGTGCCCAGCGGCGTCTCAAGATTGCCGATCACCAGGTCGGCGCGCTGGAAAAGAGGACGCACAGCCGCCAGGTACTTCTCACCTCCAGCGGCCATCAGCTTCTCATCCAACCCCCGTGTGGGGCAGATATCTCCGGCAAACATCAGTGACAACTCTCTAGTCATGTTCTCTCTCTCCTCTCTCCAACAAAGAACTCCCGGCCTGCGCTCCCGCTGTGGCACGCTGACGCAAAACCTCATACATCAGCAAGGCCCCCGCCACGCCGGCATTGAGCGAGCTAACCCGGCCCAACATCGGCAAGGCCGCCACAAAATCACAATTCTCACGCACCAGGCGCCCCAGCCCGGCTCCTTCGTTCCCCACCACCACGGCCACGCGCCCCTTTAAATCGAGTGCGGTGTAGTCGCGTGCTCCGTCACCGGCCTCCAGCCCGGTCACCCAGCAACCGGCCTGCTTGAGCTGCTCCAGCGCCCGTACCAGATTGACCACTCGCGCCACCCGCAGATGCTCGGCCGCACCGGCTGAGGCCCGCACCGCCGCCGCAGTCACGCCGGAGGCCCGATCCTGCGGGATCACCACTCCGACCACCCCGGCAGCATCAGCCGTCCGCAGCAGCGAACCGACATTCTGCGGATCCTCGATATGGTCCAGCACCAGCACCAGCGCCGCCGGATCGTCTGCGACCAGCTTGAGAATCTCCTTGATATCGACGTGCGGGTAGCCCGCCACGCGCAACGCCACCCCCTGGTGGTTGACATCCCGCAACTGGCGGTCGAGCTCGTCCCGCGTCACCGGCCGGTAGTTGATGCCTTGCTCGTGACAGAGCGCCTGCAGTTCAACCAACTCGTCATCACGCTCAACCTGACGCTCGTTGCTAACCGCCAGCCAGGCTTCATAGACCAGCCTGCGCCCGGCGCGCAACGTCTCAAGCACCGGACGCCGCCCATAGAGCCAGTCACTGCGCCCCTCCTGCCGGCTGCCGCGTCCCCGCTTCATGTGATCACCCACTCCTGCTCGCTCTCCCCATCGTCTCCACCTGCAGGACGCCACTTGGGACGCCGTCCGAAGAGGGCGGTGCCGAGCCGGATCAATGTCGCGCCCTCCTCGATTGCCACCTCAAAATCACTGCTCATCCCCATCGAAAGCTGCGGCAAGGCGATACCGAACTCCCGCTCCCACGCATCACGGTGTTGCCGTACCGCGGCAAAGATGGGGCGGACGGTTTCGGGATCGGGTGCAATCGGCGCCATGGTCATCAAACCGCCAAGAGTGATCTGCCGCAACGCCAACAACTCTTCCAGCAACGGTGGCACCTCCTCCGGCTTCAGTCCGAACTTGCTGGCCTCACCTGCCGCATTGATCTCGAGCAGAATCTCGGGGCGCGCTCCCAACTCAGCGGCAACATGATCGATCTGCTGTGCCAGTTTGAGGGAGTCAACCGAGTGGATCACCGGGAAGAGCGCCAATGCCGGGCGCACCTTATTGCGCTGCAGGTGGCCGATCAGGTGCCACTCGGGACCGGCCACCGACGCCGGAATCTTGGCCGCAGCCTCCTGAACGCGATTCTCGCCCATGATGCCGATACCGGCCTGCCACGCCTCCTGCACCGCCTCCGGGCCGAAGTTCTTGGTGACTGCAATCAGCGTCACTTCATCAGCACGACGACCGGCACGCTGACAGGCCGACGCCATACGCCGACGAATCTCCGCCAGGCGCGTCTCAAAATCAGATTGGGTACTCTCCATGTTCATAAAGCTGTCCCGCTTGGGAACGCTGCTGATCTTAGCACGCCCCTCCACGCGGCTCAACACCAAACTGGTCTATTGCTGCAACCGGGGGGGGGGGACAGCAGCGAGTGGTTAAAAACGTGCTGCGGCGGCGACGGCGCGCCGCCCTCCAGAGAGCTGCGCACCCCGCAGTTGCATCCCCCGGCGCATGCGCCGGGCGGCAGGCTCTTGCCGCCGCAGTGCGTCAGCCCACACACCCTTGGCTGTTAAGGCCTTTTACCTTTCAACACAGATCGCCGGGCAAAATTGCCCCTGCTGCGCAGGGTCGCTAATCGCTCAATTTTGCCCGGCTTCGGATGAATCTGGCATTAGCTCCCGCCTTGGCTCCCTTGCAGCGCCCCGCCTATTCGTGTCAATTGGTGTTCATTCGTGGTTCTATTTACACGCTCTTCTCATTCACACGGCTCTGCAACCGGGAGTGCAGCAGCGAGGAGGGTAAAAGGCCCGCAGTTGCAGCCCGCTTTCGCTCTTTTCGCAAATATGATAAACAATGCTGCTTGAAATGGGCTTGAAAGGCCGATTTAAATGGTATAATCTCACTGTTGAACATGGGTATGTTTGCTGCTTTAATCAGGGAGAGAGTTTGAGTGATGACGACGATCCACCACCAGAGAGCGCTAAAGCGCTGCCACAGACGGCTGTCCCGTTGGCACTCTTGTGCCGGTATGTCGTTGGTTGAAGTCGTCGTCTCTTCAGCTATTCTGGCTTTGGCCATCCTGACAATCTTTGCCACCTTCAGCTATGCGCGGCGCGCAGTAGTCCTGACTGAGGAGCGTCTGGCCTCGATGCATATTGCGCGTCATGCCATGGAGCGTCTGCGCAACTATCGCTATGACGATACCGAACTAAGCGTCGGCACCAGAAAGCGCCCGTTGCCGGGCTATCAGGAGAATCGTGGTTACTATAGCGTGACCGAAGACAAGGCCAACGGCGTGAAGACGATCAGGGTGGTGGTCGAGTGGGTCACCCCCTGGCAGGCGCAACGCGAGGTTGAACTATCGACGATGATGAGCAGGACTTTTCACGAATGAGAGGCGATTTTTTACAGAAGCGGGGTTATACCCTGACCGAAGTGATGGTAGCCGTGGCGCTCTCGGTGCTGATCGCAGCGGGTGCCTTCTCCCTCTTTTCGGCGATGTTCTCCTACTGGAAAGGGGTCAACTACCGTGTGCAGGCCGACAGTGATATCAACATGACCATGAGCCGGCTGGTGTATGGGATGCCGGAGGCACCGGGGTTGCGTAATGTCGTCGGTGATACGGCCAGCCTTACGACGATGGCCAACAACAGCGGCTGGACGCTTAATTACTCCACGCCGGCCAGCGACGATACCTTTGAGCAGCGGAGCCTTGTGTGGTCACGAGCCGACAAGACGTTGACCTTTAATCCGGGCGCTGTTGTGGTAGGGCAGGATATTGTTGAGGCGACAGCCAGTATCGACCGGAATCTCTTCTTGATCACTCTGCGCCTTGAGCGTAGCGAGGGGCGTTATACCGTGCGCCGTGAACTGGAGACAGAGATTCTATTCCGCAACTTTTAATGGGGAGATGTTAGCCGTGAAGAGAGACAACAACGGCAGAAATGGCGCCACACTGGTGGTTGTAATCGGCATTATGCTGATCGGCGCACTCATCACGGCTTCGGTGATGGCGCGAGTTAACAGTCGGGTAAATCTGGCTTTCAGGCAGGTCCATCTCGAGGAGGCTTTTCATGTCGCCGAAGGCGGCGCTGAGCGCGCTGCCGCCACCATCACGGTGCTCGGCTATGGCAACGTGGGGACACGGACAATAAATGGCTCGTTGGGGCGTGGCCACTACACTACCAAGATATCGAGTCAGTCACTCAGCGGCGGTTATCAGGTCGATATCATCTCAACCGGCACGGTCAACGGCGTCAGCCGCGTAGTCAAGATGTCGGGTGTGCAGCGCGTCAGTTGGGCCCGTTATGCCCTCTGGTACAACAAGCAGTCAGCGAAACTCTACATGATACCGGGCGAGAAATTCCATGGTCTCTTCTACTCCAAGCCGCTGCTGCGCTTCAGCAACAAACTGCTCGCTGAAAATGGCCAGGTGCGCTTCTATGACCGTGCCTGGACGGGGCAGTCGACGATCCATAAAGAGTCGGGTGCTGATCCTGTTTTTGACCGTGGGCTGATTTATAGCTACCACTCCACCACAGAGGAGGATATGTTGCGGGATGTCGATTTCGCCACACTCAAGGCGCAGGCCAATAGTGATATGATCTTCAAGGGACCCACCACCATTGTGCTTAACGGCAAAAAAATGACGGTTACCAACACCGAAAAAGGGTATACCAATAAACAGTTGGATATACCGAGTGACGGGCTGATCTATATTCAAAGCTACAACTCCAACTATACCACTTTTAATGGCGATTTGACGGTCAGCGCTCCCGACGGCTTGAACGAGCGGGTTACATTGGTGGCTGAGAACGACATCCTGATTCCAGACCATATAAAATATAAAAATGATCCAAGCAAACCCGCCACAGCCAACTCTACCGATGCTCTCGGTCTGATCGCCAAAAAGCATGTCAGAGTTACCAATGACTCGCCGAAAAATCTCTATATCTTTGCCCATATCATCTGCCAGAAGGGCGGCTTCGGGGTTGATAGCTATCAAACCGTCTCCGACAAGGGAACTTTGACGGTCTATGGCGGCATCGTCAATGATACGCGTAACGGAGTTGGTCAAGTCAGCACCGATAGCCGTGGCAGAGTAACACGCAACGGGTATGCCAAAGACTATATCTTTGACAAGCGCTTTAACAATACCCCGCCACCCTTCTATCCCGAGATACCGGATCAACTGGAGTGGAGCCGTTGGGAGGGCTGAAGCGTATGTCGTTTGAGTCACATCTGGTACGTCTCGTGCCTCTCACAGCTCTCCTCTTGCTGCTGGCCGGCTGCAGCGATGCCGGGCGTAAGCCCGGGGCACGAGCCACCTTTCCCAAACTCGATGAGGCGCCACCACCCGCCATGCCACGGCTGACGGCCCGGATGGCAGCAGAGACGGCCGCAACCGAAGTTGCGCCTCGCAGGGAGGTGGTCGCCAGCGATAGTTGGCTGACGCGTCAAGAGCAGAACGCGTCGCAGGTCAAGGCGGCCAGAGAGTATGCCGCCCGCATGGGAACCAACGATCCCTTCGCCATGAGTGAGGTCGAGCTGGCGGAGCTGGCCGAGTTTCTCAAGGATGGGACCGTCGAGGCTTATTAGCCTGCCATGCAGTTGTGGCAGATGGCGACGATCCGGGCCAGCTCAGCCTCGCTCAGTCCCGCCCCTGAGGGGAGGCAGAGTCCCTGCCGGAAGAGCCGCTCTGCGACACTGCCGCCATAACATTTGACGCCGGCAAAGACCGGCTGCAGGTGCATCGGTTGCCAGACGGGGCGCGACTCGATCGCCGCTTGCGCCAGCGCCAAACGGAGCTGCTCCGGGGTTACGCGGCTCTTGGTGGCGTCGATCACCATCACGGAGAGCCAGTGGTTGGGCTGGCTGTAGTCGGCCTGCGGCATCCAGGAGATAGCCTCGTTATCGGCAAAGGCGCTGCGGTAGTAGTCGGCAATCCGCTGCTTGCGGCGTAGAATCTCCGGCAGATGGGCGAGCTGTCCCACGCCGATGGCAGCCGAGATGTTGCTGAGGCGGTAGTTGAAGCCGAGCTCGCGGTGCTCATACCAGGGGGTGGCCTCACGCGCCTGTTGCGAACGCCAGGCAGCACGCGCTACCAGTTCGCTGTCGTGTGAAGCGAGCAGGCCGCCGCCGGAGGTGGTGATGATCTTGTTGCCGTTGAAGGAGTAGACGGCCGCCAGGCCGGCAGCGCCGGCCATACGCCCTTTGTAGCGTGAACCGACCGCCTCGGCGGCGTCGATAATCAAGGGTACACCGTACTCTTGGCAGAGCTCTTCCAGCCGGTCGTAATCGCAGCACTCGCCATAGAGGTCGACGGCCACCACCGCCTTGGGCAATTTGTTGCTACGTGCCGCATCGCGCAGCGCCTCGGCCAGCAGCGCGGGATCGAGGCTCCAGTTGCTGCTGCCGGAGTCGATAAAAACCGGCTCGGCGCCGCGATGCACAGCCGGTGCAATCGAGGCGATAAAGGTGAGGTCGGAGCAGAAGACACGGTCGCCGCGCCCGAGATTCAACTCGTGAAAGAGGAGGTCGAGCGCCGCCGTGCCGCTGCTGAGGGCGGCCACGTGCGGGATGCCGCAGAGCTCGCTGCAGCGCTGCTCAAAGAGGGTGACCATCGGCCCGGTCGGTGCGATGTAGTTGGAGGCCAGAGCGGCGGCGATCTGCCCGGCTTCATCACCACCCAGCCACGGCGGTGAGAGAAATATCCTGGGGGGGGGAGTCTGCATCAGCGTAACCTCACCAGTCGCTCGCTGTCGGCCAGGTCGCGCAGCGCCACAGCGCCGGCACCCAGCGTGGCCCAGGCACCGATCACGACTCCCGGTATGGTGACGGCATTGGAGCCGAGGAGCGCGCCGCTCCCGACGCGGCACCCGCCCGAGAGACGTACGCCGGGGCAGAGTTGGGCGCCATCGGCCACCCTGCAGTCGTGGCCGACGCTGGTGTGGTGGTTGACGATAACATGCTCAGCCAGCTCTGTACGGCAGGAGATCACGACGCCGGCTGCCACCAGTGTGCCGGCGCCGAGCACGACATCGGGGGCGATGATGGCGCTGGGATCGATGATCGATACCGCACGCCAGCCGAGAGCAGTGGCGCGCGCAGCCACTGCGAGGCGTCTGCGGTTGTCGCCGATCGCAACGTGAAAGGCAACCGCCGGCGGCAGAGTGGCGGCCGCAGCCTCAGGCTTGCCGAGGAGTCGCCTGCCTGCCAGAGTGCCGCTCGCCTTGTCGGGTGCGTCGTCACAGAGGCCCACGACCTCCATGCCGGCCCGCCCGGCCAGCCAGGCCACCTCGACACCCAAACCACCTGCACCGATAATTATCACCTGCATCGTCTCACCCCGTAAACTCTTCCATGGTGGCCGCTGTGGCCGCCGCAATCCCCTCACGCCGTACTACCTTGATGACCGTCAGCCATAAAATCTTCAGATCGAGCCGGAACGAGCGGTGCGTCACATACCAGACATCGAGCGCCAGCCGTTCCGGCCATGTCAGCAAGTTGCGCCCCTTTACCTGCGCCCAGCCGGTAATGCCGGGGCGCACCTCATGGCGGCGGCGCTGCTCGCTGGAGTAGCGTGGCAGATAACGCACCGGCAGGGGGCGCGGACCGACCAGCGACATCTCGCCGCGCAAGACGTTGAGCAACTGCGGCAGCTCATCCAGACTGCTGCTGCGCAGCCAGCCTCCGAAGCGGGTCAGGCGTTCACTGTCGCTGCCTTCTCCAAGGCGCATGGTACGGAATTTGAGCAGCATAAAGGTGGCGTCGCGCCAGCCGATACGCTCTTGGCGAAAGAGCACCGGGCGTCCCTCCACGCCCCAAACCAGCAGCGCCAGTAGCGCCAACAACGGCAGCCAGAGCGGCAGGGTCACGACTACCAGCAGCAGATCGAAGAGGCGCTTCACCGCACGATCCTCCGGTAGAGTACGCCTTCGCGTTGCCAGGAGTCGACCTGCTCCAGCAGCCAGGCGGGGGTGTAACTCTCCCCCGGCGAGACGACGTAGATGGCCGCCCCGCCTTGCAACGCCTGCTGCAGCGCGCTGCGTTCTGCCGCCTCATTCCAAGGGGTGACAAGATGCCACTCTCTGTCATAGGGCAGGAGACCGGCGGCGCCGGCCGCCAGCAGAGCGCCAGCCGCCGTGGCATCAGCCACCAGCCACTCTCCGTGCTCCATCTGGTCGACGACCGCAGTGATGAAGCGGGCTGCCGACTGCTCATGCTGCTGCCACGGTTGCGCCCAGTAGGCGACTTCGTTGCGTCCCGGCAGGGCACGGGCACGTGTCAGGTCGATACCGGTCCGGGCAATGGCCGCTGGCATCAGGAGCGGTATGCCAAGCTGTGTCAGCAGCGCGAGGCTGAGGAGGAGTGCGCCACGCTGCAGGGCGCGGCGGCCGCTGCCGAGCCAGGCGGGGAGCCCCAGACCGGCCCAGAGCGCCAGCAGGCCAAGCGTCGGCAGGATAAAGGTGGCCTGATCAGGCACAAAGTAGCGTAGCCAGAAGAGTGCATGCAGCAGGGTGGCTGCCAGCAGCAGGCGGGTGGCGGCGTCAGTGCGATAACGACGCAGCCCGAGCGCGGCCATGAACGGCAGCGGGTTCAGCAGACTGAGTGCGGCCAGGCCCCAGTTGAAACCGACCTGACGCCAGTTTCGCGGCCAGAGGCCGACCACATAGCTCTGATAGCGATCACCGAAGAGGAGCCCTTGCAGCGTCTTGAGCAGCGCGCCGGAGGCGTGCCACTCCTGCAGCGCCAGCAGCAGCAGCGGAGCCGCTGCCACCAGCCAGACACCTGCCAGCAGCCAGGGCAGAGAGCGGTGTCTGCTCAGGGCGGCCGTGGCGGGTACGGCATCACGCCGGCGCCTGACCTGATCTATTACAGCGAGCGCCAGATAGAGCGCCAGGTTGAGCAGCGCCAGATTGTGGATGGCGAAGTGGAGTCCGTTGAGCGCCGCCAGCGCCACCAGCCAGCGCCGGCTGCTCTCCCGTGGCGTCACTGTCGTGGTTGTCGCGGCTGCCACCGCTCTGGCCGCAGTGCGGCTCTGGTAGTAGCGCCAGAGGAGATAGAGCTCACCCAGCATGGCCGCCAACGACCAGGTATAGACCTCGGCCATAGTTGCGAGCCACCAGCACATCTGGGTACCGCCCAGCAGCACCATCGCCAGCAGGGCGCTGCCAAGGTGACCCGTGACAGCCAGCAGCAGCCGTCCCAGCAAGGCCAACGCCACCACCATGCCGAGGCCACTGAAGAGGTTGATGGCATAGAGGCGCAAGCCGAAGGGCCAGAGGGCGGCGAAGTTGCGGGCCGCTGCAATGTAGAGCGGGTGGGCACGAGCCAGTCCGCCATGCCAGATGTAGTCACCGATCAACACCCGATATTGGAATTCGCCGCTATCCTGCCAGGCCACCCCACGCTGGGCGGTGGCGGCGTAGAGCAGCAGAAAGAGGGCCACCGGCAGCCAGAAGAGCAGCCGTTGCCATCCGTCAAGCTGCTGTCTCTGCTGTGCACTACTCATCTGGTTGCGGCACCCTGGCGTGGCGGTTGACGTCCGATAGCCCGCAGGAGGTAGGTTTCGGTAAGCCACTCCTGCGGCAGCGAGGAGGAGACGAGCTTCTCGCGCAACTCGATAATCAGGTGGCGCGCCACACGCAGTTCACGCAGCCGCCAGGTGGCCGCCTGGGTCACCAGTTTGCCGAGACGGAAGGCGGGCCAGCGCCGCATATCCTTCTCCTGGCCATCGAACCACGCTGTAATCTCCGGCGGCATGGTGCCCCAACGCAGGCCGCCATAGCCTTCAGAGGTGGCCCATTTGCGGTCGAGCAGTTCACGCACCGTCAGGAGTTCGCTGACGCGTGTATCGAGCGAGGTGGCGAGGCGGATGGGGCTTTCTGCTTGCGACAACTGCACTCGCAGCTCTTTGATGAAGTCGGCGCTGCGCCGCAGCGCAAAGGAGTCGAGCAGGTCCCACACCTCGGCGGTGGCGCCGCTGGCGACGATATCGGTAATATCCTTAACCGTTACCTTGGTGCGTTCACCGCAGTAGCAACGCAGTTTCTCCAGCTCGCTGACGATGGTGCGGGTGTCGTAGCCGGTGCGGTCGAGGAGGGCCTGGAGTACGCTGGAGTCGAGCTGGAGGCCGGTCTGCGGCAGCCAGCCTTCGATAAAGGTCTTGGCACGAGCCTCATGCTGTCGCGGTTTCAGATTGTTGCCGAAATCTTTGATCTCGCAGTGAGGCGCATTGAAGGCCTTAAAGAGGGCGGTGGCGCGGTTGATTTTGAAGGTGGTCAGAATCAGGCGCTGTCCCTCGGGGAGTCCCTGCTTGATCAGGTTGGTCAGGTCGGCCACGAGGCTGGTAGTGGTGGCGCTGCGGCTGATGCGGTCGATCGAGAGGAAGGAGGGCTCACGGAGCCAGACCAGCTTGTTGCCGCCGCCGAAGAGGCCGTCGGTCGTCAGGGCCTCACAGCAGGCGCGGATGGCACGGCTGCTCTCATCGACTGTTTCAACTCGTGCATCGACCGTTTCCAGCCCGAAATCACGCTCGGCGGGCGGCACGAAGGCATCGATCAAGCGGCGCGCCTCCAACAACACCTGGAAGTCGTCGTCGCCACAGATCAGATAGCACGATTTGGCGGGAGTAGTCATCCTTGATGCTGTTTATGGGGTGGCGGGTTGTGCAGTACCATGCGGGCGTGGCGCGCAAAGTGGCCACGGATATCGTGGCTGTAGAGGCTGAGGCGCTGCGCCGCAAGCCCCTCGTGATCGCCGCAGCGGTAGAGGGCGCGGGCGAGGTAGAGTTCGCGCAGCGCCTCATTGCGCGTGGTATTGTCGATGGTGCTGGCGGGGATGTTGGCCAGTTCGGCACGCAGCGAGGTCCAGGCGTGGTTGGAGAGTTCGGGCTGTTGCAACTGCGCTGCCAAGGCGACGGCAAAGTCGTTATCGGGAAAGGTTTCGCAGTAGATGGCCACGGCACGGATATGGGAGAGGGCCGGATCGCACCCCAGCTCTCCGATCTTCCGCAGGACGGCTGCCTTTGCCTGACCAACGCGCGAGAGAGCCAGCAGGATGATGATGTCGTCGAGCCGGCTGGCGCTGCGCCCGAACTGATGCATGCCGCAGTAGTTCCAGCCCTCGTCCCAGTCGCTGCTGTTGAGCTTGTCGATCAGGAGCGCAGCGGCTGTGGTATCGCCGATGATGGCGAGCATCTGGGCGGCACGCAGCTTGAGTTCGGGATCGTTCTCAATCGCAAAGCGTTGACGCAGCAGCAGCCGTGAAGGTTCGGGATCGCTCAGCAGGGCGGCCAGTTCGGCATGGATGGCAAGCGAGCCGTTGGCCGCCGAACGCAGGATGGCATGTGGCACGGTGGTGGTGTCGCTGTGCAGCAGCGTCGTCTGGGGCAGGATGCCGCAGGCGACGAGGCGGCGTTGCAGTTCACGGATGTTGATGCGCCGCACCTCGGAACGGTGGCTGAGCGCCAGCGTGGCGGCCAGACCGGCGGCGTAGGCCTGGTTTTGCACATCGGCCTGCATGCGCAGCACCGGCATGACGTCGCGTTCTGCGCTGATGCCGAGGCCGGTCACCAGCAGACCCGCCAGCCCCTTGGGCTGCAGAGCCCGTAGCGGCAGCCAGGCGTCGAGCGGCGTACGGTCGGGCGGGAGTGCATGGAAGATGGGTGTCACAGTGAATCCATGACTATCAAAATTGCTGCGGCTGAGGCAGATGGCGTCCGACCAGGTATGGCCGCCGTAGACAGCCAGGGTGGTGACGGTGACGTCGCCGACGATCTGGCGGCGTTCGCGGGTATCGACGAGCGGCGCGATCTCGAAGTGGTCGCTGAAACGGCGGCGGGCGACAACGAAGGCACGGGTGACATCGTCGAGATCAGAGTCGTCGATGAAGGTGTAGTCGGTATTGTGGGTGGCGGGTATGAATGGGCGTGAAGGCAGCCCGCTACCTTGAATGGCGAGATCGTAGTCGCTGACGACGCGGCACTCGGCGCCTGCTGCCGCAGCGACATCGGCGTTGCCGGTGGCGTCGATAACAAAGCCGGCGCGTACCACACCGCGTCCCCAGGGAGTGTTGACGATAACGCCCCCAACGCGATCATTGGCCTTGGTCACGCCCGATACCAGCGCCTGGTACCAGACCGTGCCCCCTGCCGCCAGCAGCTCGCGGCGCAGCCACTCGCTCTTGTGGTTGGCGGGCCAGACCCGAGGGTTGAAGCTCTCGTTATCGCCCCACATCTCACGCAGTCCGGCGGTAACTTCGGCGGTAAAGCCTTCGCGGTTGCCGTAGTAGTAGCAGGTGATGGCGCCGATGGTGCCGACGCCGCCGAGGTCATGTTGTGCTTCGAGCAATAGCACTTTGGCGCCATTGCGGGCGGCGGCAATGGCCGCCGCAGCGCCGGCAGTACCACCGCCGGCCACCACGACATCGAAGTCGCCTAGTTGCGGCAGTCCGCCCGATTCGAGAAGCAGATGGTTCTCTGTCGGGCGCGGATGGAGTGGCGGCTCGCAGAGGAGCGGGTCGCGCAGACCGGCCCAGACGGGGTGGCACTCGGCAATCTCGACCGGCTGGCCGGTCTTGATGGCGGCACCAAGGCGTTCGCCCAACAGCAGCATATTGGCCGGTTGGGTGAGGTGTGCCACATCTTTGCGCACGATGGCCGCTGCAGAACCCAAAACAGAGAGTCCTTTGAGTGAGGTATGGAAGGCCTCCAGCGGCAGGGTGGCCGCACTGCACCAGTGATGTAACGGGGTATCGTCCAGATAGTCGGGCGGCAACCAGTCGGCCCGTTCACTGTACCAGACAGCCTCCCTGTGCCAGGTACGGCTACGCAACTGCGCTTCAGCCGCTGCCACGGCCGCCGGCGTCAGACCGGTCAGCGGTTGTGGCAGCATATAACGCCACGCCTTGCGTACGGCCTGCTGTCCATGCTCGGTTACAGCCACCTCGCCCAGCGGTTGGGCCAGCAGCATGGCATCATCCTGCCGGAGCTGTGTCAGGTCGTGCTCCGGACCGATCACCACACGCGAAAAGACGATCTCCTCATCGGTTATCCAGGGGGTGAAGGCGACACCGGCCAGACGGGCGCAGAGGGCCGCCGGGGTGACATCGATCACCTGGCGCGCCGTCACCACAAAGGGGCCGCTGCGGCTGGTAAAGAGGAGTCCGGCCAGCTCGCCGTTGGCATCGCAGAGGAGGCTGGCCGGCGTGCAGCCGAAGCGGAAGTTGACGTTGGCCTCGATCAGGGCATTGTCGAGCTGCGCCTTGACCCGGGCCGGCCGCAGAAAGGTGCGGCGGCTGCCATCCTTGCGGGCCAGGATGGTGCGCGCCAGCGCTGTCTCCAGCGGCAGCGAAGCGTCGGGCCAGAGGCGTCCCGTAGCGCAGATATCTTCACCGGCATAGGGTTCGGCCGCCCCCAGGAAGACCTTGCGGCCGGCGCGGGCGGCAGCCGTGGCAGCCGCCACACCGCCGCTGGCGCCGCCTACGACAATTAAATCTGCCTGTGC
Organism: uncultured Lentisphaerales bacterium; assembly: GCA_964599645.1. Classification (GTDB taxonomy): domain Bacteria; phylum Verrucomicrobiota; class Kiritimatiellia; order RFP12; family JAAYLN01; genus JAAYLN01. The sequence goes on from CAZRGQ010000001.1 coordinate 39,164, forward strand.
ATAAACTGGAACTGAAAGATGCATCGTCTCTAACCTCTGGTTGTCGCCTTAGAGTATGCTGCCAGCGGCAGGTTTTTGCAAGAGCAAGATTGTTGTGCAGAGAGTTCCGAGTGCGATCCACAATAGTGGATACGCACCAGAAATTCAGAAGCCAGACCCCAATATTCGACATGAACAAAAAGGACGCTGCCCGCACGGCATGCCTCCTCTGCTCTCTCCCTCCTCATCCGCTAAGCTCAGGGCCCTGTTGCAAGTGCCGCACTCAGATAGCGCCGTCTAAGTTCCTCTATGATAAAGCGGATGTTATTCCAACCATCAACCGCCTCTTCATAAACCTTTTCAACAGTTGCAGCCTCCATCTCAGGCGTTACCAGCGGGACAAATGAGTCGAGTTGATCAATAACCGGCTGCAGCATCTCACGATAGAATACAGGTGTAAGGCTGGTTTGCTCCGGCAGCGATATAGCCTTCATAGCTGCCAGCCCCCAGGAGCCGGGCCTCCACCTCAGCGGCCCGTTCGTCGTAGGCATCCAAACGCAGGTGAATGCCGTTGGGATCGCAGAGCAGTGAAATCTCAGTCGGTTTGTAGTCACGACTCTCTGCCCCATCTGTCATGATGCCGGTGCCACGGTCGCCTGTGCCGACGTCTGTCACCAGAAAGTCCATATTGCCACCGAATTTACGGTCAAAAAGTTGACGTTGCGGTGGATTTGCCAAGCTGCCCCAACTGTGTAATCCGCTGATCTCCTCATTAACGTATGTGACGTGATAGAGTTTTCTCTCCTCCGCCACGTAGAGGCTGTCGCGCAGTGCGGCCAGCTGATGTACTGCTGCATCCTGCCGTGCCATCAGCGCTGCCGCACCAACCGAGTTCAAACGCTCAACTCGTATCTTTTCACCTATCTCATGTTTTTTGGCCAGCAACTCCTCTTGCGCCAGCAGGCGCCCGGCCGCCCCCTCACCGCTCTCTCCCTCTTGCCATTGACGGAACATCACGGCCAGCAACTCCATCTCATAGCGCTCCGCCGCTGCCAACTTCTCATAGCTTGCCACCGCTGTATGAGATCTCAATTATGGTCGATTCAAGTGCCTTATGTGCCAGACGCTTAAGCAGCGTTGCATAACGGATGTCGTCAATCCCCTCACGGAACCCCTCCCACTGCAGCGTGTCGAGCACACCATGGCTGATACCATAGAAGAGTGACATGGGACGGTAAGTCAGCCTGTCGTCGTTATACAGGTTGATCGCATGAGCGTAGTTGAAAATTCTGCTGTAGTTTGCCAGGTAGAGAGCCATTCCGTTCTGACGTCGGTTGAAGGCCGGATTCTCGACACCTGTATGCATCTGCGCATAAGAGCCGAGCGCCACCTTGCCGATCATGTTCCACTTGGTGGTGAAGACATCATTCTCCGGCGCTTTGGCAACACTATGCCAATCGTAGAGATAGCCTGCTTTGTGAAAGATATTGCCACCACCGTAGATATTAAACTTGATCCCCTCCTGCTGATAGGCACGAAAGATGGGACGCGCATCCATTATCCAGCCCGGACCCGGCTCATCACCGTATTGCAGTACCAGAGTATGTTTCCCGGCCACTTTATCAAACCAACGTGATATCAACTGCGCCCCGCTTCTCAGTTGCAGATGGGTTCCCCCCACCCCCTCTACACGTGAGCCACCGAAGATGATATCGCTATCCATGCCGGCTTCACGCATTGCGTCAATAGCGAATTTCGTATTGACATTGCGATTCTCATTCTCAACCCTGATCAGATAGATCGTTTGGTTATGCTGTGCCATGTTGCGCAGCATGGCACGCAACTGATCCCGCGCCAACTGCAGATCACCGCCATTTGCCTCCATCAGCATCTCCAACGATATATAGCTGCCCATTGTTACCAGAAAATCGCGCTCCAGGTCGAAGTTGGTCTTGGGTGTCGGCAATTCAAAGGGAAGAATCCGTATTACAACCGGCACCTCCCCCAGCTCCTGCTCCGCGTGCAATAGCTTGACTGCTCCGTGATAGATACCGGGTTCACTCTCAGCCGAGCTCTGGACGGTCAGCATAAAAGTAGTGAAGCATCCGCTGTTCAAGGTCACCGGCTGTAAGCTGTCAGCATCGCGGAAGGAGGGGTGCATAGCTTTAAAGACGGTTGGGACACGACGGTAGTCGGCATAAGGGACGTCCATATCGCGTGGTGGGTTGATCCACTCGTAACTGACGTTGCCATCATCTCCGTAGATGCGAGCATAGTTGGCCGTGCTTGCTTCATCCACTCTGATCAGCTCTTCATCATTCACAAGCAGCTCAGGCACCAGCTTGAAACCGGTATCGCCGAAGTAGCTGTACCAGGCATTCCTGTTCTGATACCATATTTTTACCAGCTTCAGATCCAGTTGGTGCGGCTGCAAGCGAGCCCCCGACGCCGCCTTGAAGGGAGTCAGCCTGAACTCCACCTTGCCCAGATCGCGCAGGGGGTAGATCGTAAAGGCTCCCGGCTCATACTCACCCTGAGCCATCACAATACGCACTGGCGCTGCCACCTCGCCATCCACCGGATAGGCCTCGTGAAGGCGCTGCATCTCACTCAATGGTGGCACCGCATAGTGTACATGGGAGTCGACTCCCTCCTCACCAACCAGCTCCGCTGCCACCCTCACGGCATTGATGGCGAGTTTACGCTGTTCCGGCGCGCTCTTGCCCGCAAACCGCTCCAGATGGCTCCGTAGTGCAGCACTCTTGACCGTTGCCATCAACTCTGGCAACTGCTTCAGATAGCACTGCTCTTGGTATTCGCTTAACAGCTCCACCTGAGCCACTCCTCGCAAACTGCAAACGACACCAAACCACAGCGCCACCCCAGCTATCCTGATCCTCATTTTGATCCTTTCAACTTACAACCGACAGAAAATTTTACACCAGCATTTTGAGGCTCTTGCAAAACCCCCTGTACGCTGTGCCTGACGGCTTGCGTACAGAGGATTTTGCAGGAGCCTCGCCATAGCGACCGTTTTCCTGGTGACCGTTTTTCTGTCCCTCACCGTTACTCACTCCTTAACAGCCTCCCTTTTGCAAATTGCTGTTCGCCGCACATTGACTTGCAGAGGCGGATGCAATACGCTTCTCACTACTGTTCAGAGCATGACCTTAATACCCATCAGCGCATCTCTGTCCCCGGTTTGCGGCGTAGGGACAGAGAACAACCGACATCGTCATTCTCTGTCCCCCCAGCGGCTTCTCTGTCCCTTGCTATCTTGCGGTTCTCTTATCGCGCCTCCTATGCCTCCCCCCCCTGTCACTGAGCGATTACGGTGTTATGCTTTGCGCACTCACTCATCTGTGCTATGGTATTTTCAAGTGCCATGAAGGATAAAACCATGAATCAACTCTTCGAGTATCGCCCGGTGGCGGTCGTCGGGGCGAGCGCCAAGCCGGAACGCTACAGCAACAAGGCGATCAAGATGCTGCTGGATGAGGGATACACGGTGGTGCCGGTACACCCCACACTCAAGAGCATCGAGGGGGTAGATGTTGTCGGCTCGCTCGCTGAAACCTCAGGGATCGATACCGTCACACTCTATCTCAATGCAGCCAGGCAGACAGGATTGGGTGACGAGCTTGTCAAACAAGGGGTGCGGCGGGTAATCTTCAATCCGGGCACCGAAAACGAAGAGCTAATGGCACATTTACGCCGCCATGACGTCGAGGTTGTCGCGGCATGTACCCTCGTCATGTTGCGCACCGGCCAATTTTAATTTAACCGTGGCAAACATGCCCCTGTATCAGGCAAGCCTGTCAGAAGAAACCGATGCAGGCAAATTGAATGGAGTTTAACATGATGTTTGTCCGTAGTTTGGCCGATTTGCCCGACGCGCTCTTTAGCGGTACGGGGCGCTGGCGTCCTTTTGCGACGGCCAGCGACCGGAGAGCTTGGGAGTCGTTGCCACAGGAGGTGGTCGATAAGGTGGTGTGTGCCGCACATGAAATTGTGGGGACTCCCTGGGCGACGCTGCCAGCCGGCGATATGATGGCTTTCAGGCGGGATGGTAATCGCAGGCGTTACGAAAAGGCCTATTTTGAGCGGCGTCGACGTGTGGCAACACTGGTTGTGGCCGAGTGTTGCCGCAACCAGGGCGAGTTTCTCGATGAGCTTATCAATGGACTCTGGCTGATCTGCGAAGAGAGTTCCTGGGCCGTTCCGGCGCATCTGCCTGATGTGCCGGGGCATGGCGGCTTGCCTGAGCGTGATAAACCGGTGGTCGATCTCTTCGCCGCCGATACCGCGAGTCTGCTGGCGTGGAGCAACTACCTGCTGGAAGATCAGTTACGCAGCCTCTCGACGGTTGTACCTGAACGCATTTATGCGGAGTTGGCGCAACGGCTTTTTGATCCGGCCGTTGAGCGCGATGACTATTGGTGGATGGGGTTAGCCACGCCACCCAGGAAATTGAACAACTGGACCCCCTGGATTGTCTCCAACTGGCTGGGGGCGCTCCTCTTGAGCGACCGTCACGAGGCCAGGCGTATCGCCGGACTCTACAAGGCGGTGGCCTGCCTCGATCGCTACATGCTGCAGATGCCGCTGGATGGTGGTTGTGACGAGGGGCCGAGCTATTGGGGGCGGGCGGGCGCCTCGCTCTTTGATGCGCTGGAGATTCTGCTGAGCGCATCGGAAGGCAGATTGAACTTCTACGACAAACCGCAAATCAAGGCATTGGGGAGCTACCTGGCCAAGGTGCATATCGCCGGCCCCTGGTTTGTCAATTTTGCCGACGGCCCGGCACGTGTTGATGTCTGGGCGCCGGGGGTCTATGGCTACGGTGTGCGTACCGGAGATGAGGCTCTGATGCGACTCGGAGTCGCCTTGCAGCAGCGTCACTACCCTCCTCTGCCGTGGGCAAAGTATCACGACCTCTTCCGTACACTGCAGAGTCTCTTCACCTTCAGGATTGCACCCACGGCGACGGCGTCAGCGCCGGCCATCAGAGATGCATGGTTTCCCGAGACTGAGGTGATGACGGCCAGAGAGTCCCAAGGTGAGGACAAAGGGTGGTTTGTGGCGGCCAAGGGCGGACACAACAATGAGCGCCATAATCACAACGACATCGGCTCTTTCATCGTCTATCGCGACGGCCAACCGCTGCTGGTTGACGCAGGGGTGGGAGTCTATACGCGCCAGACTTTCAGCCCTGAACGCTACTCGATCTGGACGATGCGGTCTGATTACCACAACTATCTGCCAGCCTTTGCTGGAGTTGTGCAGTCGCCCGGTGTAGAGTTCGCCGCCCGCAAGGTGGCTTATACAGCCAACGAAGAGCGCGCAACGCTCTCGCTGGAGCTTGCGGCAGCCTATCCGCCCGAGGCACAAGTGGCGGAGTGGCAGCGCAAAATCTCGTTAAACCGCAGCCGTGGCGTCGTCGTAAGCGACTCCTATCGACTGAACGGAGAGGTGGGTGAGATCACCTTTTCACTGCTGACACCCTCCAGGATTGAGTTGGTGGGAGCAGGGTGCGCGATTCTAAGCGGGCGCCCATTGCCGCAAGGCGCAGAGAGCGGCAGCGGTCGGCTGGAGTTTGAGATACCGGGAGTCACGCTTGCGGTCGAAGAGGTGGTGACGGAAGACGATGAACGCCTGAGCGCCGTCTGGGGAGCCTCGCTCTACCGGCTGGTGGTACGGGTGGCAAAACCGGCACGTACAGGGGAGTGGCTGTTGTCGATAAGGCAACCTGCTCACAGCCCCCGGCTACTGCACGGTGGGGCTGACGGTGAGCGATGGCAGCGCAACGGCTGTCACGACAGCAAACAACCTGCTCTACGTCGTGCCAGCACAGCTCTACGTCTCTGACGGCAATAGCACCGCAGAGTTTCCCTACGCCACACCAACCACGGCAGCGGCCACGATTGCAGCGGCCATTGAGGCGGCTCGTGATGGTGCCGCAGTTGCGGTGCTGCCCGGTGACTACCTGCTGGATGAGTCGCTGGAGATCGCCAAGGCGATCGAGGTCTACACCACCGCCGGCCCCGATGCCACCCGACTCTACAAGACCAAAACAGACGTCGTGATGTTGCGCCTGGGGCATCGGGAAGCTCTCTTCCACAGCTTTAATTTCGATGGCGGACGTCCCAACGTCGTCTACCTTTGGGATAACGGTGGCACCGTCAGCAACTGCTATATCCAGAACGGCTTCTACACCGCCGGCAGCGGCGTCGGGGTACGCGCCCGGGCTGGTCTGGTGACCCACTGCCGCATTAACAATAACAGTTCGGATCGTGAAGGCAAAGGCGTCGGTGTCTATCTGGAGGGACCGGCCACAGTTGAGAACTGCCTGATCTACGCCAACCGGGGTACCCATGCCAATCTCAATGGCGGCGTCTACCTGGAAAAAGGCGCCACGATTCGCAACTGCACCATCGCCAAGAATCAGGCGCCCCACGGCGGTGGCGTCTATGCCGTGGCTGGCGCGACCATCGAAAACTGCATTATCTACGGCAACGATGCCACCGCCCTGCACGGCGAGGGCGACCCCGACTGGTATGGCAGCGCCGCCACCTTCCGTAACAACTGTACACCGATAGCTGTCGGCAGCGACTGCATTACCGCCGTGCCGGGCTTTATCGACTTTGCCGGTAACGACTATCGCCTCAGCCCCGCTTCACCCTGCGTTGACGCCGGAGTCGAAGTGCCCCATTTTGTGGCAGCGACCGACTTCTATGGCAACCCGCGACTGCTGGGCAGTGGCATCGATATCGGTGCCCATGAGGTGGAGATTACCGCTGCCGGATGTGGCATCATTACCGATGTTGAGCAGGTGCTGGAGGGGACGGAGGTGGTGTTGACGGGAACAGCCTACGGCTTTGACGAGGGCGCTACGTTGACCTACGAGTGGGACTTTGACGGCGATGGGGTGGCCGACGCCTTTGGCAGAGTGGTAACCAACAGCTTCCCGCCCGGCTACGTCACGGTGGGGCTGAGCGTCAGCGATGGCATTGCGACTGCCACCGTTGCAGAGGAGAACCTGCTGCTGGTGAGTCCGTTAAATCTCTACGTGGTGCCCGAGAACCCCAATGCCAGTCACCCCTACAGCAGTTGGGAGACGGCAGCCGATGATATCCAGGAGGCGATCGACACCGCCTTCGATGGCTCAACAGTCTGGCTCGGCAGTGGTCTGCACAGGCCGACGGCGACGGTTAACCTCGCCAAGGGGGTGGTGCTGCAGGGAACCAACACGGCTACTACGTTGATTACGCCAACGTCCGCAACCCGTATCCTCTATGTCTCGCATCCTGCGGCAGTGGTACAACGTCTGACATTGACCGGCAGCCAGAGCGGCGTCAAACTCGATCGTGCCGGCGGACGGCTGTCAGAGCTGGTGATCACCAACAACAGCTATAGTGCCGGTGGACTCTACGGTCAAGGTATCTGGATCTATGCCGGTACGGTAGAGCGCTGCATGGTAGTCGACAACCAGTTGCGCGGCCAATCTTACACGGCCGGAATTCGGATTGAGGCGCAGGTGGCACCCGAAGACCCGCCGGTATTGATCGAAAACTGCCTTGTGGCTCACAACGGCAGTTCACATGCGAGCGGCGAAACGGCCGGTATTTACGCCAGACAGGGGGTGGTGCGCAACTGCACGGTGGTGGGCAACACAACGGCTAACGGCAGCTATGGTGCCGGGATTCATGCCGAGGCGGCGGCGACCATCGAGAACTGCATTGTGGTCGATAATCTCAACAGCGCCAAGGCCGCCCTGAACAACTGGGGCGGGACGAGCGCCTCCTTCAGTTACACCTGCAGCGAGCCCGACCTGGGCGGCACAGGTTGCTTCAGCGCCGATCCCCTCTTTGTCGATGCAGGCAACTACCGCCTGCAGGCGGTCTCGCCGTGCGTCGATGCGGGGCTGACGCTCGAAGCGATGTACCTGCAATGCGACTTGGCAGGCAAGCCGCGTGTGCGGCAGCGAGGCGTTGATCTCGGCGCATACGAATATCTGCCACCGGCAGCGACGGTGCTACTGCTAAGGTAGGGCAGCGGATACTTGCAATCGTCAGAGTTAGCGGTTATTCTGACACCACTAACGGCGCATTGGGTTGTCGGTTGACGGCAGCCGTGCGACGCATTGAGGGGTATTATGAAGTTTGGTGTTTGTGGCTCTCCCGAGCTGGCACCGGCGGCGGCCGCTGCCGGTTATGACTATCTGGAGTGGTCGGTGCAGACATTCCTGCAGCCGCAGGCTGATGAGGCGGCCTTTGCAGCAGCGTGGGAGCTGGTCAAGGCCGCGCCACTGCCGATACCGGTCTGCAACATGTTTCTGCCGGCCAGCTTGAAGGTCACCGGCCCTGAGGTCGATCTGGCGGCGCTTGAGGCCTATGTGGCAATCGCCTGTGAACGCGCCGGCCGCGCCGGTGTCGATACAATTGTCTTCGGTTCCGGCGGCGCTCGGGCGGTGCCCGAGGGGTTTGCCCACAGCCGTGCCACGAGTCAGATCGTTGAATTCCTGCAACGTGTCGCCCCCCTGGCGGCCGCACATGGGGTAGTCATCGTAATCGAACCGCTCCGCTATCAGGAGTGCAACATCCTCAATACTGTGGCCGAGAGCGCAGCCGTCGCCCGCCTTGTCGACCGCCCCTCTATCAAGCTGTTGGTCGATGGTTACCACTGGGCCTGCAATGGGGAGAGCGAAGAGGATCTCAGCGCGGCTGCGCCGCTCTTCCGCCACATGCATGTGGCCACCAAAGCCAACCGCATGCCGCCCGGCAGTGAGCCTTGTGAGGCTCTGCCCCGCTTTCTAAAGATGGTGGGCAGCATCGGCTATACGGGGCGTCTCTCTTACGAGGGTCGCCTGGCCGACCCGGCTGTCGAGCTGCCGCGCGCACTCGAGATGATGCGTAGCGGCACTGCCCGATAATGCGCATCGATTGTCACGTACACGCCTTTGCCGAGGCTATCGTCGAGCGCGCCATGACGGCCTTGCGCGCCGAATTGCCGTCCGACCATGTCTCTGATGATGGACGCCTCGATACACTGGTGGCCCATCTCGACCGGCTTGAGTTTGACCACGCCATCGTGGCCTCCATCGCCACCAAACCGAGCCAGTTTGAGGTGATCCGGCAGTGGAGCAGCAGCATTCGTAACGGCGCGCTGGGAGCGGGGGCAGCAGAGAAGCTGATCCCCTTCCTCTCGGTGCATCCGTCCGATCCCGCACGTTTCAAGCATATCGAAGAGACGGCCAGAGGCGGCTTCAAGGGCCTGAAGCTGCACCCCTACTACCAGTCGTTTTCACTGGCCGATGGTGTCATCAGCGAGATGCTGCAGTGTGCCGCCGACAACAACCTCGTGGTGCTGCTGCACACCGGCTACGATATCGCCTTTGCGCGTGAGCCCGTGGCCGATCCGGCCAAGCTGCTGCGGCTGACTGAAAAATTACCCGATCTCAAGCTGATCGCCGCCCACTTCGGCGGCTGGGACGACTGGGAGGCTGTCGCACACCACCTCATCGGTGCGCCCATCGCCCTTGATATCTCAATGGCACGCGGTTTTCTAGACCCGGAACGTATGCACGAGATGCTGTTGCGCCACTCCCCCGACCTGTTGCTTTACGGCAGCGACTGGCCCTGGAACGGCCAGGACGCAGACCTTGAGCTGCTCCACTCCTTCAACTTGCCACCAGCGCTCATGCAAGCCATTATGGGCGATAACGCCGCGCGTCTGCTGGCACTTAAACATGAGGTAGCATAACGTGAATCAATCAGCCCCCCCTCCCCAGCTCCGCGATCTGCAAGAGCGCTTCCAAACTGAAGGCACGCTCTGTGATGTAGCCCCCACACTGGCGGCCCTCTGGGGCTTGCCGCCGCCGGCCGAGGCTCAGGGAACGCCACTGCCACGCGTCTTGCAGGCGGCCGGCGAGCGGCTGCCGGCCGACACACCGCTGCAACGCACCCTGATCTTCTGTCCCGATGCCGTTGGCGACATCATCCATCAGGCCTACCCGGACTACTTTGCCAACATACAAACAGTGGCTGATATCAAGACGAGCTGCACCTCGGTAATGCCGAGTGTCACACCCGTCTGCTTCGGTTCGATCTTTACCGGCGCCATGCCGGCTGTGCATGGCATTCAGGAGTATGCCAAGCCGGTGATCAAGATCGAGACATTGCACGACGTCTTCCATAATGCCGGACTGCGCGTCGCCTCGATCGCCGTCAACAACTGCAGCATCGACAAAATCTTCCGCGACCGCAAAATCACCTACATCTCGGCCCGCAGCAATGCCGAGGCCTTCGACTTTACCACCGCCCTGATCGAGCGTGACGCCTATGACGTGATTATCAGCTACGATGGTGGCTACGACAGCAGCATCCACAAACATGGCTGCCGTGCCCCGGAATCGCTCGAAATGTTGCGTCTGGCTCTGCAGCGCTACGCCGACCTGGTAGCCTTGACCGACAAATATTGGCAACCCTACCACCGTCTGGTAACCTTTACCCCCGACCACGGTTGTCACGACGTGCCCGAGACCGGCAAGGGCAAGCACGGCAGTGACAGCTTCGACGACATCGTGCTTAACCACTACTACCGCTTCAGAGCAGGAGCATAACCATGCAATGGTACAAAGGTACACTACACTGCCACACCAACCACAGTGACGGACTCGCCAAACCGTTTCAAGTAGGCCACTTCTACCGTATACAGGGACACGACTTCCTCGGTGTCTCCGACCACAACCGCTACACTCCCACCGAGCTCTATGCCGCTTCATCCGGGCTGCTGGGTGTCCCCTGTTGCGAGTATAGCGACTATATGAGTTGTCACGTCCTCTCCATCGGTGTTACAGAGGATCTCCGCCCCGGGCCGCGTGATGGCGCAACGAAGTATATTCCGCACGAACTGCTGCAAGAGGGGATCGACAAGACACTCGCCGCCGGTGGCCTCCCCGTCGTCTGCCATCCCCTCTGGAACTGGGCTGTCGACGCCGACGACATGTTGCAGCTTAAAAACTGCCACCACTTTGAGGTCTGCAACGCCGGCCCCAGCTGCAACGCCTTTCCCATTCCAGGTTATGAGCCGATCGATGAGCTCTGGGACCGCCTCCTGAGCGCCGGGCATCGCTACTACGGGCTGGCCAACGACGACGCCCACGAATACTTCTATCCGCCGATCCTCCGCGCCGACATGGGTGGCATCGGCTACAACGTGGTCCGCATTCCCGAATTGACCGTGGAACACGTCATCGAAGCGATCCGACATGGACGCTTCTACGCCTCCAGCGGCATCCATCTGGCTGAATATCGCGTCACCGGCAATGGCATCACGATCAAGCTGCAGCAGCAACAGAAGGAGCGCACCGTCTTCCAATTCTTCGGCCACGGTGGCCGCGAATTGAAAAAGGTAGTCGGCCAGGAGGCCGACTACACCTTTAACGGTGACGAAAACTACGTCCGCATCCGCATTGCATCAACCGCCGGTCTCTGGGCCTGGACCCAGCCGGTATTTCTCGACGACCTGGCAGACGCCATCAACTGGACCAAGTGAGATGAAGAGAGAGAGCTTCCCCTTTGCCACACGTGACAGCGAATATATCGCGCTACAGCTTGCGCCGGAGCAACTCGGGTTTGTGCCGGAGACGATGTGGAACCCCAGCCCGACCCGCACCCACCGCACCGCCCCCTGGGAGCTGCCCAAAGAGCTTACCATCAGTATCTTCGGCAATGAAGATACGAGCGCCAAGTTCTCGCCACCACCCTTTGCCGTTGTAGTGGCTGGCCAGGGCCGCAGCGCACTGGTGAGCGTGGTGGCCGAACGCGGCTGGCACCTCTTCAACGGCGTCGATTTTGCCGCCGACAGCTCCGGCGTCACGATCACGATCGATCTCGAGGGCCAGAACCCGGCCGACGAGGTGGCAGCCCGCGTCAAGGCTACCATCACCTCCGCCACCCCCGGCGAAAGCAACCTCGCACTACTGACACGCGGTCTGGCGGCCGACTACCCGGAGGCAACACCGCCGGCCGGCGCCACCACTCCCGAGTGGTGGAGTCGCCCCATCTACTGCGGCTGGGGTGACCAGGTCTCCACCTCGATGTGGCTTGAGGGTATCGGCAACGAGATGCGTGCCAACGCCTACTGCATCCAGGGGCTCTACGAGCGTTGGATCAAGCGTCTGGAGGAGGCTGAGGTCCCCTTTGGCACCATCATCATCGACGCCGGCTGGTCGCCCCCCGGCACCATGGTGCCGCTCACGGCCCAGTGGCCCGACCTCAAGGGCTTTATCGCCCGCCAACATGCCGCCGGACGCAAAGTACTGCTCTGGATCGCCACCTGGCTTAGCGACGGCTTGCCCGCAGAGTGGTGCGTCCACGTCAATGGCACCCGCCTGATTGCCGATGCCAGCCATCCCGACTACCGCAAATTCCTGCAACAACGCGTCCGCGACCTGATCTCGCCCGACGGCCTCGATGCCGACGGCTTCAAGATCGACCAACTCGCCTTCTCCCCCTCACGCCGTCAACCGCGCGGCCGTATCTACCTCGACAAGTTTATCGATGTCGACCCGCCGGCAGAGCCGATCAAAACGGCCGGCCCCGGCTGGGGTGTCGAACTGCTGCACCAACTGCAGCACGATATCTACAGCGCGGCCAAGGAGGTCAAGCCCGACAGCCTCATCACCAGCAGCACCGTCCACCCCTATTTTCACGACACCTTCGATATGGTGCGCCTCCACGACATGGGTTCGGTGGCCGCCGATATCTTCGCCGCCATGGGGGCGCGAGCCGACATGGCTCTTGCAGCCCTGCCCGGCAAGCTGATCGACACCGACGACTGGATTCACACCAACTACGCCCTCTGGCAGGATTACACCGCCAACAGCCGCCGTATCGGTGTGCCCTGTATCTTTTACGCTGAGCGCTTTATGCTCAACTGGCGGGCCGAACCTGCCACCAAATTGATCCCGCTTGAAGATCTGCGCACCATCGGCAACGTCTGGCGCGCACAAAAGGGATAACAACAAATCCGTAAACGACGCTGCCCTGAAGATGACATACGGTGAATTACCCCACAAGGCTGGCGGAGGTGTCGGAGAGTACCAGTGGCATATCTGGTCTCTGCTGGCAGCCTCTTTTTTAATAGCTTCGCTGCTCCATCTGCCGATACCGAAGCTGCTGCCACTGACGCCATGGCGCATAGTGCTTCTCGTGCTGTTGGCTGTCGCGCTCTTGCGGCCTAAAACAGTGCTGCCGCTCAGACAGCGATTCGAACAGCTCTACAAAACAGCATTCCGCAGATATCTGCTTATATTGTTCATCTGCGGTACACTCTTCTACGTCTTGCTTGCCTGGCTGATCTTCGACGGTTTACCGGTGCTCGATGATGACGCCTCGGCCTTGATACAGGCACGCATCTTCGCCAGCGGCCGCATCCTGCTGCCACTCCCGCCACAACCGCAATTTTTCTGGATTCACTGTTTCCTGAGCGCCTATCAAGGGCTCAACTACATGTGCAGCATGTATCCGGTGGGCCATCCCTTGCTGCTGTTGCCGGGGGTGCTCCTGCATGTACCGTGGCTGACCATACCGCTGTTTGGCGGCCTGCTGGTAGTGTTGACGGCCGTTACCGGCCAGGCGCTCTTTGGAGAGCGTGTAGGCCGGCTGGCCGGCCTGCTGGCTCTCTGCAGCCCCTTTGTGGCAGAGCTTTCGGCGACCCACCTCAATAACGTACCGACGGCGACCCTGCTGCTGTTCACTCTCTGGCAGGTAGTGCTCCTGATCCGGCGCGGCAAGGTGCGGCACAGTTGGCTGGCAGGTGCCGCTTTAGGGCTGGCGCTGTTAACCCGCCCGGCCACAGCGGCTGTGATGGGCGCGATCATCGCCCTGGGGCCATTGTGGTATTGGCGACGCATGCTCCGTTTTTGGAAACTGCTGATTCCGGCGGTATTGCCGGTATTGTTGGCGATGGTGCTCTACTTTGCCTATACCCAGCACATTACCGGCGACTGGCGTCTGCCCGGCCATACCCTCGGCTTGGGACTTCGGGGAAAAATGGGGTTTATCAGATTCAATGAACTACGGGCTCACACCTTGGCTGGTGGTTGGCACATAACCCTGTTGCGGCTTGGTGCCATTAATGCAAAACTGCTTGGATGGCCACTGCCAGCCCTCTTTGCACCTCTGACAGCAGTTTTTTTGCGTCGGGCTGACCGCCGCGATCTCTGGCTGCTCTTAATGCCTCTGGGCCTGTTGGCCACCTACCTATTCTTCTGGTACTATGAAGAGGAGTTTCCGGCTCGTTATATCTTCAGTAGTATGCCAATGTTGCTGATACTGTCGGCACGTGGTCTCCTCCTGCTGGCAGAGCGCCTGCACCTGCACCCCCGAAAACTGCTGGCCCCGCTCATGCTCTGCAATCTCCTGCTCTTTTTGCCAGCCCACCTCTCCTCCTTCAAAGGCAGCCATTGGGACGTCGAAAACCTGTTGCACCGCACAATTAAAATTTCAGGCATCAGCAATGCCATTGTCTATATCGATGCTTTCCGTTGCCTTGATGGACGATCTGATGACGAGAACGACTTCTTTGCCACCGGCTTCATACGTAACAATCTCGACTTCAATGGCGACATCATCTACGCCCGCAACCTGCGTCAAGACAACCACCTGCTGGCGGCAGAATACCCCGACCGGTCATACTATCTATACCGGTATGATCGCCAACGCCACAAGGCTCTCCTCTATCGCCTTGAGTTTGATGGTGAAGAGCAACATGTGACCCACCTGCATCTGCCCGCAAAGTTTATCATCAACCCCGACTAGCATAAGCTGGTCGCACTTTACCCCCCCGGCTGCATACGTGCCGCGCAACAACGGGAGTTCTGCCTGTGAGAAGTAACACCACCATCCACTCTATTGCCCGCTGCCTGGTAGCGGCTGCGGTTGCCACGGCACCAACCTTTGCCCAAACCGGCGAGACAGCGTCCAATAGAGTTGTTACCGTCGCATTCGACAAGCCGGCCAGCGGTCATCTCTACCTGAACGATGGCAGCGACGCAACCCCTGCCACCACCTTCAAAATCGAAATGGTGCCCGAGGGGCTCCGTTTCGACTTCCTGGCAGAAGGGGCAGTGGAGCTGCAAGGCGATTTTGAGTTCTACTTCCAGGCCGCCGGCGAGCCGGTCGAGGGCAACCACTACCAGTTCTATACCAACTTCAAGCGGCTTGAGGCCCATTTAACCGCAGCCGAGCAGGAGCTGTTGGCGGCACGCGGGATTTCTGGCGACTTCCATCCCGCCCTGCGCCCCCACTACTCCTATTTTACCCAACCGACCAAGCGCTTTCAGGTCTTGCGGGAGTTCAAGACGAGCCTCACAGCCGCTGGCAGCAGTGCCAAGGTAGAGGTCTTCATCCCCTGGAATGCGCTCTATCACATTCTCCCCTATACGCCGGATGGCAAGGGTCAGGAGTGGCGCTTCTCGGCCTTCCGCAACGCCGACGGTGTGCGCTCGGCCTGGCAGGGAGCTTTGAAAAAACCGGCCACCTGGGGACGACTGCGCTTTGCCGACATTACCGAGTCAGAGTTGGCCCAACTCTACCGTACCATTGCCACACAGAACAGCCGGAGCGGCAAAAAGCCGCGCTTCGATCCGACCCTCTTCGCCAGCGACTCCCTGCCTGCCGCTCTGGCAAAGGTTGAGCGCGCACGCGCCCTGATTGAGCAACGCCTGCCAGCCGCTGATACCACGCTGCAGCCTGCTGCCATGGCAGCCCTCGCCGCCGGGAGCGCAGAGCTCCACAACTGGCGCGAAGTCATTGCCACCATCCACACCGGCACCCGCATGGAGTGGGCAGGGTGGACGCTTGAGTCGGTGGAGCGCAAGGCCGACGGCGCGGAGAGCGCTACTCCCCTCCCCTTCGTAGCGAAAAGCGGCTATCTCCACCTCAGCAGCAGCAACAAACCGGCACCCGGCGTCTGCCGCGACAACTCGCTCCCCGCCAACGACGCCGGTGCGACGCGGTACCTGCGCCTCACTTATACCTTCACCAACGATCACGCTGATGCCATCTGGCTAACTGATCTCTGTGCCACGCTACGCACTGCGGACGAGCGCAAGCTGTTGCTCACAGTTGCCCTCAACGATGCCAAACTGCTCACAGAACACGACCCGGCAGTAGCCCCTACCAACCTCCCCCTGCCGGCCATCAAGCAGGGCGACAAGCTGGTGCTCACACTGCGTGAAGCAGCCGGCCGGGCAGTCACCTTCTCCCTCTTCGGCCGCCTCGAGGCTCTCCGCTTCGGACTGGAGCCGCGCCAGGCCATCAACCATAACGCCCCCCTGCCGACCGACAAGTTTCTTCCGGTCAAGCGCGACCATGAGTACGACATGCATCACATCAACATCTTTGCCGGCGAGCAATCGACACTACTGCTCGAAAAGCCACGCGTTATTCAATATGGCGGCTGGTTTGAAATCGGTTTCGTGCTCCACGAGCGCGAGCTCCGCAATGAGCTCTACCAGAAGTATCGCCTCGCCCAGTCGGGCAACATTATGGAGCATATGCTGATAACCAACTTCAAGATCGCCAACACCCCGCTCGACTACCTGAAGCCGGAGTTGATCATCATCAGCGCCGATACCGCCTATCCGGCCAGCTTCTTTACAGCGGAGCAGGTCTGTGCCGCCTACGATGAGTCGCTCGCGCTGATCCGCTCTCGCCTGCCCGAGGTCAAAATCGTCATGCTCGGCATTGTGCCCCGCGACCGCCAACTGCCACGCCTTACCAAGCTCAACCAGAAGCTGATGGAGTGGGCTGCGGCCAACAAGATTACCTACCGCGACCTCTTCCCCGTTTTTATTGACGAAGCTGGCCGGGTCCGCGACGAACTCTTCCGCACCCCGCCCGGCTATATGTCCAGCGCAGGTTATCGGCTCTGGATCGAGCAGATCATCCCCGACCTCAAAGCCGTTAAAGACGCTTAGCTAAAACAGGCTCGTGATACGACGCGAGGCGATCTTGCAATAGATCAGCACGATCTTTTTTTAACCGCCAGCACTTGGCAGCAGGGGTAGAAATTGGTACTATGAATAGATGAAAACCTCTATCACTACCTTGATGGCCCTCTCAACGCTGCTACTGTTATCCGCCACACAGCCTCGCCTTGCGGCAGCTACGGAGAGTGCCGGGCAAGAGCTGGTCGTGCTTACCTGGAATGTGGAGAACCTCTTTGATGCCGAGGATGATCCCGACAATCCTGGTGATGATGCCTATACGCCGCAGGGCTGGACACGCTGGACCGAGGCGCGTTACCGCCACAAACTGACCAACCTGGCCGAGGTGGTTTCGGAGTTGGTGCCCGATATCTTCTGTCTGGTCGAGGTGGAAAACCGGCGGGTGCTGGAGGATCTCGCCAACCTGTTGCGGGTCAAACACAGCTTCGACCTGCCCTTTATCACCCATCGCGACTGCGGCGACCTCCGCGGCATCGATACCGCCATCATGAGCAAATTTGAACCGACGAATGTTGTCTGGCTCAAGCCGTTGGCCGTGCAGCGTGATATCATCGTGGCCGATTTCAGTGTCAACGGCAAGCCGCTGGCCATTATCCTGAATCACTGGAAGTCGCACTTTGGCAAGAAGGCTGAGTCCGACGCCATCCGCGAGTTGGAGGCGCGTACCGTGCGTGCCGAGGTGGAGCGGCGCCTGCAGGAGGACAAAGCGGCCGCCATCATCGTGACCGGCGATTTCAACGACAACGTCGAGAGCGTGATACCGCTGATACATGGCGGCTTTTCACTCGACTACGACGCCGTACTGCAGGATGGCCGCCTCCTCTACAATCTCTCCGCCGAGCTACCGCACAACCAGCGTGGCACCTACTACTACCATCGCGACAAACGCTGGAACAGTTTCGATATGTTTGCCATCTCGCGCGGTCTGCTGACCAACGGCGTGCCGGCCTCTGCCTGGCAGATCAATCCTGCCACCTTTAGCATCCATGCCCCCGAAAAGCTGCGACAGGAGGATGGCTCCCCCTACCCCTTCCGCCGCCTGCGTACCCGTGAGGGGGTTAAAATCTTCTCCGGCTATTCGGATCACTTTCCGATCGTTGTCACGGTCTCCGAGCGCGAGAGTGAAGAGTAGCAACCCAAAATTGCAAGGGTTGGCGCATGAAAAGAGGTAGAGATGTGTGACAATTCCGGCAAAATGGGGAGCAAGAGCGTGCCACATGTAGAGGAGCCGTTTTCACGGGTCGGTCTGCTCTTTGGCCCGGCGGCCCTGCCGCGACTTGCCGATTCCGCCATACTGGTAGTGGGGCTTGGCGCTGTCGGGTCGTTCGCGGTTGAGGCGCTGGCGCGCTCCGGCGTCGGCACCCTCTATCTGGCCGATGCCGATGTGGTGGAGCCTTCCAATATCAACCGCCAGCTCTACGCCCTTGCAACTACCATCGGCGCTGCGAAGGCTACATTGGCTGCGGCCCGTGTGGCGGAGATCGCTCCCGCCTGCCGCGTCAAACCGTTTGCCGAATTTGTCACGGCAGAAAAATTGCCCCGCTTTATGGCGCTCAAACCCGATCTGGTCGTCGATGCGATCGACATTATGCGCGACAAGGTGTCGCTCATCTGTGCCGCTTTGTCGCAGGGGATTCCGGTGGTGAGCAGCATGGGAGCGGCCAGACGTTACGATGCCACCAAAGTGAGGGTTGGAGCGCTGGCTGAGGTTACAGGGTGTCCGTTGGCCAAAAGGCTGCGTCGTGAATTGCGACATGCGCCGGGCTGCAGTGAAGCTATGATAGAGCCTTTGCGTTGCGTCTATTCAACCGAAAAGGTGGAGCCCACTCCGCATCTGAGTGGAACTCTACAGCTAGCGAAGCCGCGTGTCATGGGCAGTCTGGTCTCCGTAACCGGCACCTTTGGGCTGGTTGCCGCCGGTGAAGCACTGCGCCTGCTACTCTCTCCGGCGGAGTAAAAACAAAAAAGCCAGCCAAGACTTGCGTCGTGGCTGGCAAGAGGAACGCGGAACAGGCCGTCTGTGTGTGGTCAGAGCCTGTTCTTGCACCACCGGGAAGGAGGTGGACCCGTTTGTGGTGCACGCTCTCACGTTCCGCCACTATTCAAGCAGGTAGTGTGCCAAGAGATGCTTACATCCCCGGCTCTTTTATGCTATGGTTGTGGCTCAATGGTTGTGGCTCAATGGAACTAACTCTTCACAGGAGAACATCATGAACTCTTCTCTCTCTGCCTTTACGATTACACTGCTGCTGCTCGCCGCCGGAGTCGGGGCCGCTCCCGGGATCACTGCCAACACCACCACCACGAAGTGGCAAGCGGTAGAGATAGTGGCGGAGGGCCACGAGCAGGTAGTGCAGCGTCCTGAAGAGTGTGACAGCCTCCGTTTCAGCTTTATAGTCGGCTCTACCAACCAGAGTCTCTTGCGTATCATACGCAGCGACGGCAGTCAGGTCAGGGTGCCACTGTTCAATCAGGACGACAAACGCTCATACTTCGGCAAACAGCCAAAGGTTGACCCTGAGGCAGCGCCCGCGCCTGCGCTCGACGACGCTGCCCTGCTCTTCAGACCGTGGCTGGCAGCTCATGTGCGTCCGTTGTTGCGTCGCTATACCGAGAAGCAGCAGGAGGAGTTGCAAGCGCGTTGGCAGACTCTGCCGCCGGCCTCGCAACAGACCTTTACCCTGGAGTTGCGCCAGCAGGAGGGCTTCTTCGAGCGCTATCTCAATGGACACTACATCGGTTACGACAAAGGCAGTTTCGACTCTGTCTGGCTTAAGCTGCCTGACGGCGGGCGGGTTTTTGACGCCGTAGCCGGCAACGCCTGGCGCGACGACCGGTTTCTGCCGCTGGAGATGGCATGGCTGGCACGTCCGGGAGCCTTCTCCAATGCGGTGCTCTCGCTCGACAGCGGCCTGCAGCAGATCGACGGGGTGCCGCTACAGGTTGCCCACGGCAGCGCCAGCGCCGACGTCGGTGTCGTGCGCCAGATGAAGGGCTCGTGGATGTTGGAGGTGGATGAACACCTCTCACGCACACCGTTCGACGGCATGCCGGAGAGCATTATCACCACCGTGCCGGCAGCCTACTACAGCCGCGCCTGGGTCTTGTGCGGTTTCAATCCTGCCAAAGGAGTCGATCCGATTGTAACGGCCAAGATGACACGCCACGCCCGGTCGGGGCGCGGTGGCGCCATCAGCAGCACGACGGTTGAGCTGCCACGCCAACGCGGCGACAAACTGCCCGCCAACGTGCGGGAGGTAGGTGAGATCAGACTGGAGGGCACCAACCTGCCGCTCTATCTGGTGGAGTTTGACCTCAAGCCGGGCGAGATACTCGACCTGCTGGCGATGGAGGAGGACAAGACAGCACGCATGATGAGTCAGCCCTATCTCGATATCGACTTCATGGGTAAACCGGGACGGGTGGGAGCCCAGTGGGATGGCAGCAAGAAGCCCGACAACAAGTCGCAGAGCGGAGTACACCTCTTCGGGATCACACTTGAAAAGATGCCGCTCAAAATGAAGCTGATCCAGTCGGAACCGGGCAACATCTTCCACAACAGTGAAGAGCCGGTAGTCGGCGTCGAGTTACAGGCCACCGCCCCCGACGCCAACGGTAACCTGCGCTGGACTATTTGTGATGATGGCGGCCGGGAGTTGCAGCAGCAGAGCATCAAGGTGAGCTTCGGACGGGTTGGTGACCAGCAGAGTCTGAAACTGCCGCTACTCGTTTCCCGGCCCGGTTGGTACGGACTCAGGCTGGAGCTGATAGCCCCCGATGGCAGAGTCTGGCTACGCCATGAGGCGGCCTTTGCCCAGTTGGGGACCGACACCCGCCAGGCCGGTTATGAGTCGCCCTTCGGCTCTTCATGGTTTGCCGGCACGCACCACAGTGGCGGCGAGATGGAGATCGCCGGCAAGCTCTTCCTCAAGGCGGGGCTGCGTCAGGGGCAACTGCTGCGGGCCAAGTTTGATGAGGCCGATTTTGCCCCCTGGAAGGTGACGCAAAATGCCATCCCCTGGCGCATCCGGCCCAAATCGTTCGCCGATAGAGAGGCGGCCAAAGACGAGCTCGAGCCGCAGGTGCGGGAGCTGCTGCAGCGCTTCCCCCACTGCAACAGCGCCACCATTTTCCATGAGAGCTACAGCAGCAAGCTGCCGGCAGAGCTCTTCGGCGCGAGCAGCGTTGAAGATGAGGCACAGCTTGCCAAGATTCAAAAGATGGTGGAGCTGGGCAACTTCATGGGCGAATTCTACCGGGAGAGGTTTCCACAGGTCAGACTGGTGGTGGGCAACACGACCCACTCCTCAACGATTATCTCGGCGCTCTTGCGCCACGGTTTGAAGCCTGAATATATCGATGCCATCGGTATCGAGGTGGTCGGGCAGAGTTTTCTGCCCGAGCGTCTGACCGGCGGCGGCATTCAGGGGGCCTGGCTGGCGCGCGAGACGGCACGACGTCTGGGACATGAGATACCGTTAACGGCCTGTCCCGAGTTTATCTATCGGCTCGACCGGACTCTGGGGCAACGCCGTCAGGCCGAATTCTATGCCCGTGACGTCCTGATCTCGCTCGCCTACGGCTTCGACCGCGTCACCCCCTCCCTCCTGATGGACGTCGGCAACTCCTACTACAACACCCTCTGGGGTGGCAGCGGCCTCTGCCAGCGCTATCCGCTGATCTACCCCAAACAGTCTTACGTGGCACTGGCCACCCTGACACGAGTTCTTGACCGCGCCGCGCTGGTGGAGCAGGTGCCGACCGGCTCCCACACCGTCTATGCCCTGCGCTTCAAACGGGCCGATGGCAATCAGGTGCTGGCGCTCTGGACCCCCGTTGGTGCCGCGACGCTGGAGCTGGAGTTTGAGCAGCGCACGGCCATTGAGACTATCGGACTCCTCGGAGCCGGCAACCAGAGCCGCGAGGCACGCCGGCAGCAGGTCGTCGCCACGACTGCGCCCTGCTATGTGGTGAGCAGTCAGCCGGCTACGGCTGTAAACCTGCTGGAGCGCCGCTACGATCCACCACCGGCCACCTTCAAACCTCTGGAGTCGCTCAGCTCGACCAACACCTGGCAGTTGAGTGTTGGCGACCCCAAAGTGGAGAGCAAGAGCTACAATCTGCCCTATCGCAAGCCGGGCAGCTTCAAACTGAGCGAAGTAAAAGACGCTGAACGCGGCGCTTGCCTTGAGGTGGAGCTGTTGCGCAGTGAGGCTGCCGAGGCGCTGGTGAGCGAATATACCTTTGTCGAACTGAAGGAGCCGCTGGCCGTACCGGATCAGCCTAGCGATATCGGACTCTGGCTCAAGGGCGACTCCGGCTGGGGCAAGGTGATCTTCGAAATTGAGGATGCCAAAGGCAAACGGTGGCGTACTGAAGGGCCCTACCACGATTGGCCGGGCGAGCTCTACATCGGTTTCGACGGCTGGCGCTTTATGCGTTATCCAATCGACGGCTACAGTAGCGAGATCAACCCCTCACCTACCGGGCGCTGGGGTGGTGCCTACGATGCCAAGCCGGCCATGCCGCTCAAACTGCGGGGTCTCTACCTGGCGCTCAACCGCCAGGCGCTCGGCCTGACAGAGATGCGCCCGGCTGCCGCCGTGATCCGCATTCAGGATATCGGCTTTGTCTACTGAGGTTTGATGAGGGTTGTGCTGGCGGAGAAAGTCTCCGCTCGTGCAAATCCCCCTGGAGGGTTGTGCTTCCGCACAACCACGGCAGTGCAGAAGCACTGCCCTCCATTACCTCAGCTCGTGCAAATACCATACCCTGACTATCCACGACCTAGCAGTCATGCCACGCCAATTTATGCATCTCCCCTTGGTATGGCCAATCTTCTATCTTCTTAACCAGCTTCTTTTCCAGCGGATTTGCCGAAACATACTCCCACTTCTCGCGATAACTTTCGCCTCTACGCAACTGTCTGTCCCAGATATCAACCTGCCACAGGGGGCGCTCCTCTTGTCGCGGCCATCGCCTAGATGCCAGCGATTTCCAATACTTGCACCAGTCACGTACCGGCGTTGGCGGGAAAGTCGCCGGAGCGCAAAAGAGATGTATATGATCTGGCATCAGCAGATAGCGACCAACCAGCCAATAGGTCGCCTGCGACCATACCTCTACCAGACAGTCGTGAGCCTGCTTATCGGCAAAGAGAGTTTTGCGCTTATGGGAACAGAGGGTGAGCCAGATGATAATCGATTGGTTGCCACTCTCAAAAAGAGGCATACGGGCCGGACGTCGGCGTTGGGGTTTGTTCTGTTTGTCAGGTAAGGGCATATACTAAAGATCAGGCATTCCATAACTCCTATTCAGTATAGCTTGAGCGGAATCATGCTGAACTACAAATTTGCACTGCACCCTTTTCAAGAAACTCCAACAACCCCTAATTCCCCCGATACTCTTGAATAAGACGATGAAACAGCTTGTTAAGCTCGTTTACTACGCCAGCATCCCCGGGCTGCTTTGTAAACTCCACAGGGTCGCTCTCCAATTCTCTATCAATGAATGCGTTAAGCAGCGGAACTGTGGGGGCTAGCCCCAAGCTCTACTGCCCGACTCAATTGCAAAGAGAATACGCACACCGTGCTCTGCCCCAACATTTTTAAGGCGTCGCAGAATCTCAAATCTGGTGCTTTCTGGAATCATGGGATCTAGGAGCTAATCTGTTGTCACGTTAACTTGACCATTCATCAGCATCGGAAGCAGCCAGTCGCGGAGTTGTTCGAGCTTGGTTGATTCTTGGCGGTTTTTGACGATTTTATGGAGTATTGGATTCAGTATTGTGTCCAGTTGATTGATTAGACTTTGAGGAGGCAGAGGTAATCTGCTCATCTCTAAGTGGTCTTTTGTAATATGTCCCATAGTTGTTTTTCGTAGTTCAGCTACCATTTTGAAATAATCTAAGTAACCGAGTAGGACAAAATAAAAGAATGATTTTGGGTACGACTCAGAGGTGACTTTATAAATGTGTTGGTTCAAAACGCCAGTTCCGCCTGTCCAAAGTTTTACATCAAGAGTTGCAGACCATGAGAAGAGAACATCTGCGTCATGTATGATTAGATCAGATGGCACGTTGGCTGTTACAACATCAGAGCTTTCATCAAGTCCAGAGGAGAATTCGCGAATTTTAATAACTTTATAGACGCCCTTTTCATTGGCTTGTGGGAAGTACTTTTGGCAAGCAATACCGTTGGTAAAAGTAGCAATATCTACAAGAGAACCTACCTCCCATCCTTCAGGAATCTTTCGTTTCAGGGTGGAGTTGTAGGTCATTTTGCCGCCGGAGGTTTTGTAGGGCTTACCGTTGGCATCGAGAAAGTCGAACTGCACAAACCAGTAGTCGTAGAGCGTTTTTGCCATCGCCTCCAGCTCGGCGTTGATGCGGTTGTTGAGTTCGATTTTGTCATCGAGAGCGGAGAGGACATTAGCAATTTTCTTTTGTTCTAGAACATCTTCGACAACAGGAATGACCATTGAATGTAATTCATTTCTATTAACGCCAGGAACTGTGCTTTTATCGGAAGTTTTGATACGCCCAAGGCAATTCATCAGATAATAAATGTACTTTGGATCGTTACCTTTAAAGTCTGTTATATACAAAGAAGTGTTATGAGGCCAAAAGTTTTCTTTTATGAAATATGCTGTTCCTAAACTGCCAGTTCGTCCTGTTACAACGCCGGGTGCTATTACTTTGTATTCATTATGGCAGCCAGATACACCTGATGAACTAACGACTGGGAATGGACCATGTTTTCTGTCTTTTTCTGTTAGATCATAGCCACGCTTCCAGTTTATAACATCACCCATTTTCCTTGGAACAACTTTTCTCATACTTCACCCCCGCCAACTGCTGTTAACCATGCCTTTCCATTCTGCGGCAGCCGATATTTTTGTAAACGGCTTTGTTCTCCAGTCAGCACGTGCAACATGCGCGCCACTTGTGCGATTACTTGATTGGTTACTTGGAGGGTTACTTGGAGGGTGGCCCTTTCAGAGCTATCCCGATTCTGCGACAGATGCTGACTTTCTTTGCCACTTTTTATACTCAACCTCTTGCACTTACGGCCCGGACGTAGATTCGCTCTCCATTGGACAATGGCACTCAATGATTGATGTAATGAGGATGGCGACAGGCCTGTTGTCAAAAGGTAGGGCGCGTCTCTCCGAGACCGCCGCGGACGGCTACGGAGAGCCGTCCCTACCTGCGCAAAAGCAAGAGCATGTGAAGTGGTAGCGTAAAATCCTCCGCAGTTTTCAGAGCCATTCTCTGCCACCGACTCTGCCCTTGACTCTGCCCTTGACTCTGCCACCGACTTGTGCAGCGACTTTGTCACCGACTCTGCCCATAGCCTATTCATACTTCACTCCCGCTAACTGCCGTTTGATCTCGGCTTCTAACTGGTGGGACTCAGCAAACAGCTTATCAAGATTTCGGGTAAAGCCTTGCATCTTCTGGGCGAACTCTTCGGGGGTAATGTCAACATACTCGATTTTAACTTCAAAGTATTGACCGGCACTCAGGCTGTAGTTTTTGGCTTTGATGTCATCATAGCTGACGGCGACAGAAAAGTCATCAAGGCTTTGTTTGCTGTTGAAGGTGTCAATAATCTGCTGTTCTTCGGCACTGGTGAGGACGGTCTTCTGGTTCTTACCGTCTTTGACCTTTTCACCAAGGTTGGAGGCATCCACCAGAATCACCTCGCCCTTATTGCCGGCATCAATAAAGAGTACCGAGACATTGGTGCCGGTGGTGGCAAAGATGTTGGAGGGCATGGAGACGACACCAGCCAGCATCTGGTCGTCAACCAGCTTTTGGCGAATTTTTTTGTCGATACCCGACTGCGCCGTAATAAAGCCGGTGGGGACGACTACCGCCGCTTTGCCACCGGGTTTGAGCGAGGCGATGATGTGCTGCAAGAAGAGCTGGTAAATCGCCATCTTGTCTTTGGCTTTATTGGGGACAGCGGGGATACCGGCAAAGAAACGCTCTTTATTCTCTTTGCTCTCAAGCGCATCACGAAAATCGCTGAAATCGAGTTTGAAGGGTGGATTGGAGACCACATAGTCGAAGCGTCTGAGCGCCCGCCTCTCTTTGTGGTAAGGGTACAGGATGGTGTTGCCCTGAATCACATTGGGGATGGAGTGTACCAGATTGTTCAAAATCAGGTTGAGGCGCAGCAGATTGGTCGATTTTTGCGAAATATCCTGCGTGTAGATGCTGCAACGGTCACTACCGATGGCGTGGGAGATGTTCATCAGTAGCGTGCCGGAGCCGGCGGAGGGATCGTAGCAGGTGACGTTTCTGATAGTGCCGCGCTTTGACTCAGGTACCAGAATATCAGCCATGATGCGCGCTACGGCGTGCGGCGTGAAGTATTCGGCGTATTTGCCGCCTGAGTTGCTGTTGTAGTCTTTGATCAGGTACTCAAAGATGACGGCGTAGAAATCGAATTTCTGGGTGAAGATACGCTCAAAGCTGAACTCCACCAGTTTGTTGATAATGGCGCGGCAGAAATCGTCGCGCCTGGAGGGATCGGCGATATATTCGCTGAGGCGGTCGAAGAGCACCACCTTGGCACCGCCATCGGTTTTGACCGCAAAGACGTCGTTGTTGGTGATGGCGATATCGATCAGGGTATCGTCAAAGAGCTTGGCAAAATCGGGCGCGTTTTGCTGACTGAAGAGGTGGCTGATAAAATGCTGCGGTTTCAGACGTGCGGTGTCGCCACCCATCTGTAGTTGCAGCATTTCCAAATCATCGGCACTCATGGCACTCAGCGCCTCTTCCCAGTTTTCTGCCCGGGCGATCGCAGGGTCTATTTTTTTGGCCTCAAAGGCGAATTTATCGTTGAGAAACTTATACAAAAAAGTTTGGGTGATAATTTTAAACTCGTTGCCATCGTTGCCCAGGCCATAGTTGGCGCAAATACTTTTCAGGCTATCGATAAGCGCTTTGGTCTTTTGCTGAAACTCAAGTTCTCTCATTCTCTCTTGCCCTCTAAAAAATCGTTGCCACTAACAGGCTTGTCCGCCGGTATTGTACTCTCGCATATACTCCCGCACCACCAACTGGTTGATATAGTGTGAGACTTCGGCGTTGAGCGGGATATCTTGCTCACCTTTGAAACGCCGGATGACAAATGGCATCATCTGGAGTTCAAAATAGCTTTCGTTATCGAGTATCTGGCTGTTGTTAAGTACTTGCTCGTCGGCATCCTGCTTGATGCCCTGCAAGGCCCCGAATATTTTGCGTTCAGAATCACACAGATCATTAGCCTGTTGCTGACGCTCCAGTAGACGCTTGTGCAGTCGCGCATATTTGGTGTCGCCACTATATTTTTGCCGCAAGAGGCTGTTCTGTCGATTAAGCTCCTTGATACGTTCATGAATTTTATTCAGCACCACAATGTTGGCACTCATCTCTGTCTGGGTCACTTCACTGAGTTTTTTCTTCTTAAAGAGTCGTTCAAGCTCCTCTTTCAGGGTGATAAACTGCGGGTCTTGCTGGTCAAAATTGCTCCCCAGGGCTTCGCGTGTCCTCCGCAGGGTATCTTTCAGCTCATCGGCCAGCTTCAACTCCTCTTCGCCGATTTTTACAAACTTGAATACCACCTCTTCGAGGGCGCGGTTAAGCAGGTTGGTGGTCTCCTCTCCGCTCTCCAGGCTCTGCTTGAGGTTGAGCAGGTCAAGATGGTTGCTGACTTCACGATACAAGATGTTGAGTGCAGTAAAATCGAGTTTATCGAGCTCTTCATAGTTGCCTTGCAGACGAATGACGTTATACAGACTGCGGGCATCGGCCAGTGCTTTTTTGAGTGCCAGTACACTTTCTCTATTTTGCATCTGGCTAATTTGAATGGAAAACTCTTCAAGATTTTCGGTGTCAAAGTGGAATAAGAGATCCTTGATGTGCTCAATCTCCTGCTGAATCTCCTCCGGCGACTTAAAGAGTTGCGAGTAGTGCTCCATTTCATCACCCAGCTCGCTTTGCAACTCGTCAAAATAGGCCTTATTGGTGGCATCAAACTCCTGGCGAATGTCGGCAAAATCGACCACATAACCGTAGCGGAAGGCTTTGTAGGTGCGGTTGACACGGGTTAAGGCTTGCAGCAGATTTTGTTTGCGAATCACACGCCCCAGGTAAATCTTCTTGAGTCTCGGTGCATCAAAGCCGGTAAGGAGCATGTTATAGACAAAGAGAAGGTCGATCTTGCCTGCCTTGAAATCTTCGATCCACGCTTTGCGCTCCTCTTTGGTGCCGACATCGTGCAGGATCAAGGCGGCACTGCGGATCTTTTGCGCCTGTTTTTTTGATGCCATATAACTCATGGAAATCTCTTCCGCCGCTTTTAATAGAAGAGGTTCTTCGCTTCTTGTTTTACTGAACAAAAGAGATGGCTTGGCAAAGAAGGCATTAAAAATCGCAAACAACTGTTTGGCCTGCTCTGAACTGTCGCAAATCACCATGGCGCCGATGCTGGCGTCATTAAACGCGCCCCGGCTGGCTTCAAAGTCGCTGACAATGTAGTCGAGCATGGGCGCCACAAAGCTGGGATGGGCATAGATGTGCTTCCGCTCCACATCACCCATTTTGACCTCAGCCTCTTCTAGCGCCTGCTGCAGTTGCAGCTTGTATTGAGTCGAGATCTCTTCGCGAATCAAGCGCAGGGTATAGCCATCGGCAATGGAGGCATTGTAGTAGTATTTGTGAATATAGTCGCCGAATAGGTCGCGTGAGCTGTAGTCTGCCGCTTTATGGGGGCCGGAATAATAGTCTCTTCCCAGCAACGGGGTGCCGGTTAAGCCGATTTTAATGGCTGTTCGATCGGACTCGTTTAAGTTGGCTAAAAAGCTGCCATGCGGGTTGTAGCTACGGTGTACTTCATCGAGAAAGTAGACGCGCTGAATGGCGACGTCATAATCTTTGGTGCTCACCACATCCGGGTCGTCTTTAAATTTTTGAATATTGACGACGGTAATTTCAGGTGTACCCGAGTGGTTATGAAGCGCCTGTGTTGCTTTGATAGCACGGCTAAACTCTTCACGCGAGTTGACCGTATGTACCACCAGGTTACGTGCGGTAAACTCCCGCTGCGCCTGTTGCAGCAAATCGAGCCGGTCAACGATGAAGTAGAACTTGGGAATGATATTTCGCTTCTGGAAATAATCGGTCAAAAAATGGACGTTGTAGTAAGCCAATGCGGTTTTGCCACTCCCCTGAGTGTGCCAGATAATCCCTTTTTTGATGCCGTCATTCAGCTTCTGCTCAATAGCTTTCGTGGCAAAGAGCTGCGGGTAGCGCATAATGTGCTTTTGGATGCCGCTATTTTCGTTGACGTAAGTAAGAGCAAAACGCAGGATAAAAGCGAGGCGTTCGCGGCTAAGTAAAGAGGTGCAGAGACGGTTGGTCGGACGCTCAGGCTGTTTGTTGGTCAGGAACTCGGGGTTGTTCTTGATGACTTCCAGATTGTTGTCTTTTAAAACCTCACGTTCTGCTTCATCTGATAACGGCTTAAGCAATGCCGTAAGATTGAAGACCTCCTCTTCACGGAAGTAGTTAAAGCCGGGGTTATGATAAGAGCTGCTGGCATAAAAAGCCCCCTGTAGGGGCTCAGGGTCGCTATTGTCGTACTCCATGTTATTGGAGAAGATCATAAACTGGGTGATATTGACAAAGCGTCGGAATTTAGGGTTCTGAAAGCGCCTGGTGATGCGCTCACGCTCGGCAATAATACCATCACGGTTATTCGGTTTTTTAACTTCGATAAAGATCAATGGCATACCGTTGATCAGCAGGGTGATATCGGGCCGAAACTCCTCACCGCCATGCTGATAGGTCAATTCGGTGACGACATGGAAGCTGTTGTGATTAAAATTGTCAAAATCAAGCAACTTGATATTGGAGCGTTCTGTTAGCTGCTCAAAGAAGGCGCGGCCTAAATCTTCGTTATCGAGCTTCAGCTTCACCTCATCCAGCAAGCGAACAGCATCGGCAGGCGCCAATCCCGGATTAATGTTTGCTACTGCTTTGCAAAAGAGTGCGGGAAAGATATTGGTCTCTGCATCCCAATGCCCGTTTTTGAGCGACAAGTAGTCGTAGCCAAGCCGCATTAAATGCAAAATGGCAGGAATCTTCACCCGGCTGTCTTCGTTGAAACTCAATCCAAGTTCCCTTACAAATCAACAAATGGTAACAAGATTACAGCCAACCTTGCTCTTTCAGCCAGGCGGCGCAGTCGTTGCTCCAGCGACTGACGCTGCCCGGCTCTGTCAGCGCCAGTCCCAGGCCGTGGCGGCCTTCCGGGTAGATATGGAGGGCAAAGGAGACGCCGGCGGCGGCCAGGGCGCCGGCGTAGAGCAGGGCGTTGGGCACCAGGACTGCGCCGTCGTTGGCCGTCTGCCAGATAAAGGCGGGCGGGTGGGCCTGCGTCACGCTCTTTTCCAATGAGAGGCGCTTGTAGAGCTCACTATCGGGAGCGGGACCCAGCAGGTTGTCAAATGAGCCGCGGTGGCCGTAAATGCCATTGCTGATCACGGCATAACAGGCGATCAGGAGGTTGGCGCGAGCCGAGTGGCGCTCTACCGGATCGTCAGCTTCGGCCGTGCCGTCGGCGCCGAAGGTGGCTACCGAAGCCGCCAGGTGGCCACCGGCGCTGAAGCCCAGGATCCCGACACGTGCTGGATCGACGCCCCAGGCGATGGCGTTGGCACGTACCAGGCGCAGTGTGCGCCGGGCGTCGTCGAGCGGCGCTGGAAAATGCCACGGTTTGACCCGGTAGTGGCAGACAGCCGCATGCAGCCCCAGGCTGTTGAGCCAGAGAGCAATCGGCTCGCCCTCATGGTCGGCCCGCATAGTGTAAGCGCCGCCGGGACAGACCACCACCAGTGGCCGGGGCTTTGACCTGTCGGCCAGCAGGTAGGGCACCATAAAGGGGCGTTCGGCATCCGCCGCCAGCAGCTCTGCTGCCAGATTGGTGGTTGGTCGGGCGACCTTGAGCCCCAGCGCCAGCTCACCTGGGCTGTTTGGCTGGCGCTCGCCCTGGGCCAGCAGTTGATCATCGCTCCAGAGAGCTAGGGCTTGACGTTTGCAGCTATCCATTGTTTCTCACTTCCTTCCGGTTGCACTTCTGCCATCCGCTGCCGGCAGCTCAATGCCGAGTCGTTTGATTTTGCGAAAAAGTGTGCTCTTGTGAATGCCGAGCCGCTTGGCGGCGGCCAGGCGGTTGTAGTGGCATTCGGCCAGCGCCTGGCGAATCGCGACGGCCTCGGCTGCCCCGGTCTGTAAGGCGATGCTGCTATCGCTGGTGGCAGGCCTCTCCTGATCCGACTGTATCCCCGGCGGCAGGTGTGCCACACCGATCAACCCTTCATGGGTGAGGACAAAGGCCCGTTCGATAATATTCTCCAACTCACGCACGTTGCCGGGAAAGTTATGGGCCAGCAGCAGCGCCAATGCTGCCGGTGCGATCCCGGCGATCCGGCGTTCCAGCCGCCGGTTGAAACGGGCGATAAAGTGCTCCACCAGCAGCGGGATATCTTCGCGGCGTTCACGCAGCGGCGGCAGCGTCAGCTCCACCACGTTGAGGCGGTAGTAGAGGTCGTCACGAAACTTGCCTGTGGCCACCAGTTGCGCCAGGTCGCGGTGTGAAGCGGCGATCAGCCGCACATCGCTGGCCACGCTGCGACTCGAACCGAGCGGTTCATAACTATGCTCCTGCAGCACCCGCAGCAGCCGTACCTGCATCGCCGCCGAGACGTCGCCGATCTCATCGAGGAAGAGCGTCCCGCCCTCGGCCAGGGCAAAGCGTCCGGCGCGCTCGCTGACAGCGCCGGTAAAGGCCCCCTTGACGTGACCAAAGAGCTCCGACTCCAGCAGGGTATCGGGCAAAGCGCCGCAGTTGACCGCCACAAAGGGGCCTGCATGGCGCTGGCTGTGGCTGTGGAGCGCCCGCGCCAGCAACTCTTTGCCTGTCCCCGTCTCGCCGCCGATCAGGATCGGGGCCTCGCTCAGGGCGAGTTGGGGCAACAGCTCGTGAATCCGGCGTAGAGCCGGGGACCGGCTGATCAGATCGCCGATCTGAAAGCGCCCCTCCAGCTCCTTGCGCAGCTCGGTCACGAGGCTCAGGTCGCGGAATGTCTCGGCGCCTCCGATAGTATTGCCGGACGCATCGCGCAGAATGGCAGTTGAAACTGAGATTGGAATGCGCTCGCCGGCTGTATTGATGATAAAGGCCGTCCGATCGATCACCGGCTCGCCACTGAGTAGCGTCTGTCGCAGGGCACAATCGGTCTCACACATGCTGGCACGGAAGACCTCGCTGCAACGCTGGCCCAGCGCCTCTTGCCGGCTGACACCGGTAATCGCCTCGGCGGCGCGGTTGAAGTAGGTAATCTGCCAGTTGCTGTCGACGGTGAAGACACCATCGGAGATCGATTCAAGAATCGCCGCAGCATTCAGATTGGCAGGCAGCAACTCCTCTCGCTCGTGACCGGCACTCATCTGCCGCTCCGATCAGAGCCCGGGCTACGCTCGTATCCAGCCATAGCGTGCGCAATAGCCTTCAAGGCTGACCTGCTCCCTGCGACAGGCGGCGGCCCCCGGCGGCAGCATCGACCTCCAGCAAGATGCCATGCCGTGATGGTGTGACGTGCCGGGCACGGGCACGCACCTCAAGCCGCCAGTTGTTACGCCGCGACGGCCACTCGGCGATCTCCAGGGGAAACATGCCGGGTATCGAGCGGGTGCGTAGCGCCGGGAGCTGCTCTTCCGGCTGTGCCAGATTGAGAAAGGGGGTTACAGCCGCCTGCCAGGCCGCACCGCTCTGCAAGCCGTCGCCGGCACGGGTGGTGCGTTTGTCGAGGTCAAAGAGCGGCAAGGGGATGATCTCCATGGCATTCACCGCGACACCGATCCGGGCCAACGGCACCCAGCGTGCGGCCTCGCCCCGACTCTCCAGCACCTCATCATCGGTAGCGCCGAGATTCCGAGCAGCGGCGCTGCCGGCACCCGCATCGGCCTCGTCATCTATGGCGGCCGCCGCAGCCGCCGGGGGCTCATAGTGCAACACCTCCTGCCAACGGGCACGCAGCAGCTCCGGTTCGGCGATCAACTCACCGGCCTCCAGCAGCAGCGGTTGCAGCTTAGCGGCAAAGTCGCCATCGAGACGCCGGATCGCAGCAGCACGCGTCTCATCCTCGGAGCGCAGCGCTTTGTTGCAGAGGTCGATAGTGCGCTCCAGCGCCGGGCGTACGCGCTCAGGGAAGGAAAAGCTCCCCCCCGTCTCCAGCTCGGCCAGAGCCGTCTCGAAGAGTTTAACCGCCTGGCTGGCATCGACCTGCCGGGTGGTGTTGCCGGCGATCCGTGCCTGTTGCAAGCGGCGCTGATGCTCCTCCAGTTCGCGTGTCAGCAAGGTGTGCAGCTCCTCTTTGCGCCGCACGTCGATCGCCTCCCGTTGCGGCCGATACTCCTGGCGCAGAGCCTGAATTTCAGCCCGCCCCAGGTCGGCCTTTTCGGCCCATAGCGGCCACTGCCACAAGAGCGTCAGCAGCAGGGTAAACAGAAGATGGCGTTGATAGTACATCGCTTCATGTCGGCCGCGGCACCATCGGAGGTGGCACAGAGCCGATGCTCAGATATCGTCCGGCAGTTCAATCCGGATTGTGCGCCCCAATTTGGCCTCATCCAGCGGCGTCGCGATTGTCGGCATCTGCAGCTCGCTATCGGCCACCGGTGTCGCGGCCGGCGCGGCAACCGGGGCGGCAGCAGGAGCCGGGGTGGGCGAGCGGCCCCACAAGGTACCGGGTTCGGAGACGTACGGCACCTCGATGCTGCCACTGCAGGCCGGGCATTGTGCGAGAGTGCCGGCCATATCGAAGGGTGCCTCGATCTCCTGCCCACAACCGCCGCAGCGAAACGACACCAGTCCCTCGGGGTTATACTGATCACTCTCGGTTGCCGCTGGTGGTGGCGGCGGCGTCGTGGCATCCTCCTCGACAAACTGCACCATTCCCGGCTTCATCGGTGCAACTGCATGCTTGGCCTTGCTGAGCGCCCGGACGCGCAACGCATCGCGCTCGGCGATGTAGATACGCTGCCCGGAACGCGGGATGCGTCCGTAGCGCCCCTTGCGGCGTACGACGTCGAGTTTGCAGATGCCCGGCAGGATAAATCCATCGCGGGCCTCACGGTAGGCAATCTGGGCCAGTTGTGCCAAAAGAGTCTCAACCCGCGTCTTGGGAATGTCGGCTGCTGCTGCCAGCTCAGCAACCAGATCGGCTTTCAAGTATTTTTCGCTCATGGACAAGTTGCTCTTTCTCTTAAGAGTTGCGTACAATAAAACAGTTAACGCCATTATGCCGCACCGGCGATGAAATGGCAACCCGTAATCGATTGCCTTTTCCTTTTGTAAGTTTCAATTGCCAAACCGGGCTTAAAATAGGATCATTGCCGCCTTCACTGAGTTTTAATGATGAAAAACGTACCAAGACCGCCCATAGAGCTGCGTGAGGTTGTCACGCCGGACGCAATCGCGACAACAGCCGCGCTGGCGCATGAGGTGTGGCACGAATTCTATAGTGCCATCCTCACGACGGCCCAGATCGACTACATGCTGGCCAAATATCAGAGCCCCGCAGCCATTGCGGCGCAACTGCATGAGGGGACGCGTTACTTTCTGGCTTGCGCCGGCAGAGAGCCGGCCGGTTACTATGCTACCGAACTGTTGCGGGGAGAGGCCGTGCTCTTTATCAGCAAACTCTACCTCAAGGCGCGTTGGCGCCGCCATGGCATCGGAGGGCTGATGTTGACGCATATCTGCCAACTGGGCGCCGCCGCTCAAGCCGCCACACTGCGCCTGACGGTCAATAAAAACAACCCCACTCTGGCATGGTATCATCGGCAAGGCTTTCACCGGGCCGCCTCGGTCGTCAGCGATATCGGCGGCGGCTTCGTTATGGACGACTACATTATGGAGCGTGCCGTACCGCAGGAGTGAATATAGTATCGCACTCTCTGCCTGAAAGTGATAAATTAGCGCTTCGTTTGGTTGCCGTAGTGGCAGATAGCTCTCTCTTCAATGACTAAAGGTAGCTCCATGAAAGTTTTGGTTACCGGTGGCACCGGTTTTACAGGCAAGGCACTTGTCCGACGGCTTCTCGACCTGGGACATCAGGTCGTGGCGTTGGATTACAAGGAGGGACTCAAAACCGAGGAGTTGCGCAAGTGGGGTGCTGAGGTGGTCATCGGAACGGTCACCGACCGTGACTGCGTGCGCCGCTGCATGGAGGGGGTTGATGTGGTGCAACATATCGCCGCAGCCTTCCGCGAAATGAATGTTCCCGAACAGCACTACTGGGATGTCAACGTTGGCGGCACCCGCATCTGCCTCGAAGAGGCCATGGCAGCCAAGGTCAAGAAGTTCATCTACTGCAGCACCTGCGGCGTCCACGGCAACGTCAAAAACCCGCCGACCGACGAGGATCACAATATCGCTCCCGCCGACTACTATCAGCAGACCAAGTATGAGGCTGAACCGGTCACGCTGGAGTTCGTCCGTAAAGGGTTGAAGGCGACCATTATCCGCCCCTCGGCCATCTATGGACCGGGTGATCCCGAACGCTTCCTGATGATCTTCAAGCGTGTGGCCAAGGGTCGTTTCCCGATGTTCGGCAGCGGCAATACTCTCTACCATCCCGTCTATATCGACAACCTGATCGATATCTTCATTCTCGCCATGGATGAGCAGAAGGGCAACGGCCGCACCTATCTGGCCGCCGATGCCGAGTACGTGCCGATCGAAGACCTCGTGCGCCGTACCGGAGTAGCGATGGGCATCGACGTCAAGATCAACCACTATCCGATCTGGCCCGTGATCGCCGCCGGTCACTTCTTTGAGAAACTCTGCAAGCCCTTCAAAATCGCCCCTCCCATCTTCCCCCGGCGCGTCGACTGGTATCGTCAGAACCGTGCTTTCAATATCAGCCGTGCCCGCGAAGAACTCGGCTACGACCCCAAGGTGGGTCTCGACGAAGGGCTCAAGCGGACCTTTGAGTGGTATCGCGACAACGGCTTCCTGCAGGGTTAACCATGAGTGCAATTGCCGGTATCGTTGGCACCGGTGACTACCGGCCGTTCGTCGAAGCGATGCTCGCCACGATGGCTCATCGCGGTGAGGTTGTCGCACTTTACAGCGTCGGCGCAAACCTGCACCTCGGTGAGAGCCACGCGTCTGCCGCACCGCGTGCCGGCGCTGCCGCGCCACTGCGCAATGAGGCGGGCAATCTCACCCTCCTCTGCGACGGCACCATCTACAACGCGCCGCAACTGCGGGTTGAACTGGAAAAACTGGGCCACACCTTCGCCACACCGGAGCACCACGAGGTGGTGGTCCACCTCTTCGAAGAGTATGGCACCGCCGCCTTTGCCAGATTGCGCGGCGCCTTTGCCGTTGTCATCTGGGATGACGCCACCGGGTCGCTCCTGCTGGTGCGCGACCAGATGGGCCAGCGCCCCCTCTTCTACGCTGCTGGCAACAGCTTCAGCTTCGCCTCCGAGCCGAAGGCGCTCCTCAAGAGCGGTCTCGTAGCGGCTCTGCCCGACCTCAATGCCCTCTGGCACTACATGTCGCTCCGCTTCCTGCCCGACGGTTACTCCTGCTTCAAGGGAGTCGCCAAGCTCCCGGCCGCCACCTGGCTGCGGCGGCAGCGTGACGGCACCTGCCATAGCGAGCGCTACTGGCAGCCCGACTTCAACCGCAAGTTCGACTGCAGCGAAGATGAGGCCGTCGAGCGTCTCGACACCCTGCTGGCTGAAACCACCAGGCTCCACCTGATCGGCGACGAGCCGATCGGCTCCTTCCTCAGCGGCGGCATCGACTCCGGCCTCATCACGGCCCTGATGGCCGAGGCGTGCGCGACCCCCTTCCCCACCTTCTCGATCGGCGTCCGGGAGCAGAAGATCAACGAGCTGCCCTACGCCCGTATGGTGGTTGACAAGTATCATCTACAAGGGCGCGAACAGATCGTCGAGGCCGATCTGGTGCACCTCATGCCGGCGATGATCCACCACCTCGATGAGCCCTCCGATCCCTTCGGCGTCGGCGTCTACCTCGTCTCACGCGAAGCGGCCCGCGAAGTACGGGTCGCCCTCAGCGGTGATGGCGGTGATGAGAACTTCGCCGGCTACGACCGCTTTGCCGGCCAGCGCCTGGTCGACTATTACGCCTGGCTTCCCGTCGGCTTGCGGCGTCATCTCCTGGGCCACCTGATCAACCTCGTACCCGAATCGTTCGGCTACAAGAGCGCAGCAGCCAAGCTGAAATGGCTCCACGCCATGTCGTTCCACGATGCCGGTTCGCGTTACGCTGCCAGCATGAGCTTCCTGCGCTTCACCAACGAACACAAGGAGCTGCTCTTCACCGCCAAGGCACAGGCCGCCTTGAGCGATCCCGACTCCGATGCCAAAATTCTGACCCACTACAACAGCAGCCACGCCGCTGAGGCGATCGACCGCATGCTCTATACCGACCTGATGACGCGCATGCCCGACCACCTCCTCTCGATCAGCGACCGCATGTCTGCCGCTCACGGTCTGGAAGTGCGGCCGCCGCTCATCGATCACGTCGTCACCGATTTTGCCGCCTCCCTGCCGGGACGCTACAAACTCAAGGGGCGCTCGCTCAAACATATTCTGCGCCGGGTCGCCCTGCGCCACTTGCCGCACGAATTGATCAACCGCCCCAAGCAGGGCTTCGGCTTCCCCATCGCGGCCTGGCTGCGCAGCGATCTACGCCACTTCACCCGCAACCTGCTGCTGCATGACTCCCACTTCGTGGCCAACGGCATCTTTGAGGCTGCCTTTGTAGAGCGTCTGGTCAATGAACACCAGGAGGGGAGAGCCGACCATAACTTCCGGCTCTGGATTCTCCTTAACCTCGAAATCTGGCACCGGCTCTATTTTGAGGGACTCTCCCTCTCCGATTGTCACGCCGAGATCGAACGACTCTTGCGCTGATAGCCGCCGCTCGCTAATTGCGCTGAGCCTATTATAACGGTATACTCTACCTTTTAGCTTTATGAATCTCTGTCGCGAAAATCTGGCAGACCTGCTACCGCATTTTACCGTCGTGGGTCTCAGCCACCAGACGGCACCGCTGCTGCTGCGTGAACGTGTGGCGGTCGTGGCCGCTGCCCTGTCGCGGCCGCCGTGGCAAGTGGCGGGGGAGTCGTTGCTGCTCTCCACCTGCAACCGTACCGAGCTCTATCTGGGCAACTCTTCGCAGCCGGCGTCACTGCTGGCTCTACCCCCCTTCAGCGCCCTGACTCCGGCCGAGGCTGCGGCTGCCGTCTATACGAAGCAGGGGGTGGCTGCACTGCACCACCTCTGCCGTGTGGCGGCAGGGCTCGACTCCATGGTGGTCGGAGAGACCGAAATTCTGGGACAGGTGCGGCGCGCCCAGCAGGCAGCGCAAGCGGCCGGGAGTGCAGGGCCGCTGCTCACTCTCCTCTGGCAGGAGGCGTGTCGTACCGCAGCCGAAGTCCACACCAGAACGGCGCTGGGGCGTGGCCACACCTCGGTCAGCTCTGTCGCGGTACAACTGGCAGCACAACTCTTTCCGCAGTTGGCAACTGCCAGCATACTGGTGATCGGAGCCGGAGAGGTGGCGCTCGCCACCTTGAAGAGTCTCGTCGAGCGCGAGGCAAGAGAGATTGTGGTGGTCAACCGCTCCGTCGAGCGCAGCGCAGCCATGGCCGGCCGCTTCGCTGCCCGCACGGCCGGTTTTGAGGCGCTGGCAGAGCTGCTGCCGCAGGCCGATATCGTGATCAGCGCCACCGCAGCCCCGCATCCGGTTGTCAGGGCGGCTCAGCTTGCCGCGGCGCTGCAGCAACGGCAGCGCGACTTGCCCCTGCTCCTCTTCGATCTCGCCGTGCCGGCCGATATCGAGCCGCCTGCCGCCGACGGCAGCGGACTGCATCTCTACAACCTCGACTCGCTGCAGGCGCTGGCCGACAGCAACAAGGCGCGCCGTCATGCGTCGATTGCCGCTGCCGGGCAGATTGTGCAGGCGCGCATAGCCGCTCTGACTGGTCAAAATTTGTCACACATTTCCACTACATCTGGTAAGATAGCCACATGCGTTACAGAGTAACATCAGGTGCCCTCAGCGCACTGCTCCTCCTGCTGTCGGCTCAGGTCCGGGCTGCTCCGCCGCCGGATGGACCGCTAACGCTGGAGGCAGGCAGCCAGCGTACCCGGGTCGTCTGCCGCTTTGCGGTGCCGCAGGTGGTCGAGACGCCTGAAGGCTC
Organism: uncultured Lentisphaerales bacterium; assembly: GCA_964599645.1. Taxonomy (GTDB): domain Bacteria; phylum Verrucomicrobiota; class Kiritimatiellia; order RFP12; family JAAYLN01; genus JAAYLN01. The sequence continues at coordinate 78,468 of CAZRGQ010000001.1, forward strand.
GCTGGTGCTGCTGCCTGAGACACAGCCCGATCTGACTCCCGGCGCCCCCCGCCTCCCCTGGCAGGCGCTCTCGCTTCCGGTGCCACCAGGGCGGCGCGCCCGCTCGATCAAGGTCAGCGGTTCAGCAAGCCTCTCACTGCCGTTGAAACAACCGGTGGCACATGCCAGCGAGCCGCTGCCCCTGTCGCAGCGTGGCGCTTTGGCTGCCGCGACGCCGCGCAATGCGGCCATCTACAACAGCGCCGGGCCATACCCCGACTACGCGGCGGCCCCCCACTATCGTGCCCGCCATGAACGGCGTGATGGCCGGCAGACGTTGGCGCTGGCTCTCTACCCGGTGCAGTATCTGGCGGCTGAGTCGCGCCTGCTGGCCCACCGTGAGCTGACCATCGAGGTCGAATGGGAGGAACGCCGGGAGCCGCGGGGTGGCGACCGCTGGCGACCGTTGCGGCAACGTCCCGCTGCCGAAGCGGCCACCTACGCCGCCACACGTCCACTCGGCCGGGGCACGGCTCCCGGCATCAAAGCCACCCGGCGGCAGGAGACTGCCAACGCCGGCGACTCACACCCTCTGGCACCGGAGGGGCCTTTCGACCATGTGATTGTCGCTCCGGCAACCTTTATCGACAATACGCCCGCCCCCTGGAATCTGGCAGCCCTCAGCGCCGCCCGCAGCGCTGAGGGCCTCAGCTCCACCAGCGTTGCGATCGAGTGGATTGTCGCCAACTACGAAGGGCGCGACGACGCCGAAAAGTTGCGTAACTTTGTACGTGACGCCTACGACCTGTGGCAGACCCGCTACCTGCTGCTCGTTGGCACCACGGCGCTGGTACCCACCCGCAAGCTCTACAGCTCCTTCTCGGTCACCACCGATCAGGTTCCGGCCGAGGGCGTCTACTACGGCTGCCTCGATGGCGACTTCGACTACAATCAGAACGACATCTTCGGCGAGTTGGGCGACGGCCCCGAGGGAGAAGAAGTTGATCTGGTGGCGGAGGTGATGGTCGGCCGCTTTCCCGCGGCCACCACCAACGACGTGGCCCAGATGGTACGCAAGACGCTCACCTATGAGGCGCTTCCGGCGGCAGCCCTGCGGCCCAGCGCCTTTGTCGCCGAGTGGCTCGGCTTCGGCGGGGTGGCTGAGTATGGCGACGGCGCCATGGAGCAGATACGGCTCGGCTCGACCAGCAGCGCCATGAAGACCACCGGTTTTGCCAACTCCTACATGGCACCGCAGCTCGATTACCAGACCACCCTCTACGACGGCCCTGCCGGCCGTTGGCCCAACAGCGACTTCGTCGACCTGATGAACAGCAACTACCACCTGATCAACCATCTGGGGCATGGTTCCGAACAGATCGGTTTCAAGCTCTACCTGACGCGCAGCGCCGACCGCCTGGCGATTGCTGGTTTCACCAACTCCACCCCGAGCTTCATCTACTCGCAGGCCTGCCGCATGGGGGCCTACGACAAGGCCAACTATATCGCCCAGCACTTTATGGCCTCGCCGGGAGGAGTCTTTGCCACCGTGATGAACTCGCGCGATGGTTGGGGCTATCGCGAATCGATCGATGGTCCCTCGCAATTTTTCCAGCGCCATTTCTGGCAGGCCGCCTTCAGTGGCAGCGGCCTCACCTTTGGCGAACTCAACGCCCGCGGCCGTGAAGCGATGCGGCAATACATCAGCCCCCACTCCGGCAATGTCTTCCGCTGGATCTACTATGAACTGACCCTCTTCGGCGATCCGGCCACCCCCTTTGCCGCTCCGCTGCAAAATGTGTCCGCCGAGATTACCACTGAAGGGCTGCTGGAGTATTGTTATCCCGGCCAACCACTGACGATCACTGCCAACATCGCGCCGGCAGGTCTGGTCGACCGCGCCTCGCCCGTGGTTATCTGGCGCAACCTCAGCCAGCCCGCCATCTGGTATACCAATGCTCTGCCACACCAGACACGTCTCCAGCACGAGGTAACTCTGCCGCAGCAACCCTTCGGCACCACCATCGAATACTCGCTCCACGCCACGACCCACGCCGGCCTCACCACCACCTGGCCGGCAGAGGGAGTGCGCTGCATGACGGTCAGCGAACCGCGCCACCTCACCATCACCGGTTCGCCCCAGCTTTACGGCGCAACCGAGCCGCCGTACGGCAACTATCTGATTGCCTCCGGCAACCTGATCCGTGCTGCGGCGCCGGCACGCGTCGTTATCAGCGACGCTATCAGCCGCTTCTGCATCGGCTATAACGGCAGCGGCAGCCCCGGCAGTGGCACCACCACCAACGTCTCCTTCAGGCTTGAGACCGACTCCAGCCTCACCTGGCTCTGGGTTGAATCCTATCTGCTGCACCAAACTTCCAATATCCCCGGCTACCTCATCGCCGACTGCTGGTACAACCGCGACGACTATGCCACCACTCTCAAGGCGACCGAGATTGCGACTGTCGCCGGCGAGGAGTATCGCTTTGTCGACTGGTGGCTCAATGGGCAGCGCCAACCCTCGCCCAGCAGCGTAGCCCAGAATCCGGTCGTCGATATCTTGATGCAGGAGCCGGTGACCGCCGCCGCACGTTATCTGCCGGCCACACTCGACAGCGACAACAACGGCTTGGCCGACTGGTGGGAGTTGCGCTACTACGGCAGCCTGGGGCGTTATGCGCCTGATGACGACAGCGATGATGACGGCTTCACCACCGCTGAGGAGTTTGACGACCTCTCCGACCCCACCAACCCCCACTCCTATCCGGCTCCGCCCTCGATCCGCCATACCCCTCTGGCGGCAATTCAGGGGGTGCCTACTCCCTATGCTCTCACAGCCCGCATCAGCGATGCCAGCGGCGTCGCCAGCGCCACCTTGCAGTGGCAGATCAACGCGCAGCCGTGGCAGGAGCTGACCCTCGACCCGGCCGGTGACGACCTCTATGCCGGCATAATCAGCGGTGACGTGGCTCCCGGTACAACTATACACTATCGTATTGAAGCCTCTGATCCCGGTGGACGTACGGCGCTGCACGGACCTCATACGCTCAACCTCGTCTACCCTGAAGCCAACTTGACACCGATGCCACAGCTCCTCTGCAACGTCCTGCGCGGCTCCAATACCACCACGCAGATCACTGTCGCCAACAGTGGCAATGCCCCCCTTGAGTGGCAGCTCTACCAGGCCTGGTATGAGCCGGTCACGCCCGGCATCACCAACCGCTGGCACCTCGAACGGCATGAGCAGCCGTGGCAGCTCTCCACCAATCGCACCGTCTCCTCTCCCCTGGCGCTCCACGGCGTGGCCCGCTCGGCCGGCTCCTATACGTCACCGGCCGTCTATGCCGGGCTTGAGTCACCCCTCTTTATGCCAACCACCAATAGCACCCTCTCCTTCAGCTACTGGATCGCCAGCGAGATCGACAAAGCCAAGCCCGGCTTCTCCTTCGATGGCATGATCGTCGAAGTCTCCACCAACTCCGGCAGCTCCTTCCAACAGCTTCCCGGACCCTACACCCATCGCCAGACCGGCTGGAACTACTCACCCTGGCCGCAAGATACCCCCTGCTTCTCCGGCACCGGCGAGGAGGGATGGCAGAGCGCCACCTTCGACCTCTCTGCCTTTGCCGGGAAGGAGATTTCATTCCGCTTCCTCTATGGTGGCGACAACAATAGCGACGGTGAAGGCGTCTATCTCGACGATATCGAACTGGTGGCTCCCGACCCGCTGTGGGATGGTCCCTGGATTGAGCCGGTAGCTACCAACGGCACACTCGACTTCCCCGCCGCCAACGAGTATGAGCTGTTGATACATGGTCGCCCCAGCTTTGAAAATGAGATCTTGCGCCGCCTGATCCTCTACTCCAACGATCCAGTCAATCCACGCCTGCACAGCGATATCACCATCGCCTTGCGTGCGCTCCCCTGGGTCGGTGCTCCCCACATCTGGCAGTCGAGCAGCGATGGCAGCGGCATCGTCACGCTCACCCTGCCGCTGGCCGAGGCGGACGGCGCCCCGCTGGCGCTGGCGCTCAACTTCAACCACCCCCTCGATGGACGCCCGACACTGCCGCCGCTGATCGCTGCCTCCACCCACTACGGCACGCCGCTGCTCGACGCCACCAACGCCAGCCTCAGCGCGATCGTCAGCAGCGACTCTGCCGGTCTCCTGACCAACGTCGTGACACTCCTCTGGAACAGCCGCCTGACCGAGCCGCCCCTGCCGCCGCTCACCACCAACCTCACCCTCAACCTCAGCGTCAGCAACCCCTGGTTCACAGCCCCGACAGTCACCACACTGCCCTTCATGGTCGACAACGAAGCACCGACAGCACCACTCGACCTTGGCAGTACGACACACCAGCTCAACCTCTGGAGCCGGGAGTCCGATTTTGGCGCCGCTTGGACTGCGGCCAGTGATGGCGCAGGTGGCGGTGGCCTCAGCTATCGTGCCTTCGTTGCCGACTCCCCGGCCGCCACGCTGCCGCCCGACACCCCTGCGACGACTGCCACCACCACGACCCTGACGGCTCCCGAAGGCTCCAACCTCTGGCTCGCCGTCCAGGCCGCCGACCGCTACGGCAACACCTCGGCGCTGGCGCGTGTCGGCCCCTACCGTATCGACCTGACGCCGCCCACCGCTGCTGCCGCCTGGGTTGCCATCAACCGCAGTCTCTATGGCAACTACGTCGTCGGCGACCGCCTGCAGGCCTCTTGGGGTGGTTTCAGCGACGCCCTCTCCGGCATCGCCTTCTACCAACTCATGATTGAAACCGAGGCCGGCTTCATACCGGCCCACCTGACATCAGCCACTAACGGCAGTATACGCAGCAGTCGGCTCGATACCACCAATCGCCTCTGGGTCTACGCCATCGACCAGGTCGGCAACGCCAGCCTGATGGTGAGCGACGCCACCCTCTTGCTCGCGCCCGACGGCGACTGGGATGGCGACGGCCACAGCAACGCCACCGAAGAGCTGGCCGGCACCGATGCCACCGATCCCGCCTCGCTGCTGCGACTCTATATCGTCGCTGATCCCGAGGCCGGGAGTGGGGTGGCTCTCCTCTGGTACGGCGTCGCCGGTCGTAGCTACACCCTGCTGCGGGCCACCACTCTCACACCGCAGCCAAACTGGCAGCCGTTGCCCGCCGCCACCGCGCTACCCGGCAACGACGACTTCCTGCGCTACCGAGCGGAGGAGGCCGACACTCCCCGCGCCTTCTACCGCCTGCGGCTGGAGTAGGCGTTGACTTGGATTTGCCGGCTTAAAATCACTTTGAATCGTCGATGTTCAGGGCGTCGAGGTCGATGCGGCCTTCAAAGACCTCTTTGGCCGGTCCGGTCAGCGTCATGCCGGTGCATTTGCGGGTGCGCCAGTCGCCATCCACCTGCAGCTCAAATCCGGTGCTGGTGGTAATCGTGAGTGGCAGGGTGGCAGTACCGCGTTCGATCGCCACTACCGCTGCCGCCACGGCACCGGTGCCGCAGGCGCCGCTCTCGGCTTCGACGCCGCGCTCAAAGGTGCGCATGTGCAGGCGGTTGACACTCACCTGCTTGATGAAGTCGACATTGACCCCCAGTGGCGCAAATGAGGTGTGCTGGCGCAACAGGCTGCCGAAGTGGCCCACGTCGAGCGTCGCGAGGTCGGTAACCGGCACCACAAAGTGTGGCACGCCCATCGTTACACCATGTCCCTCAAAGTGGCGTCCCTCGATCTCAAGCGCCATGTCGTAACGCCGGTGGAGTGGCTCGGGCATCCAGATTTTGACGCCGCCATCGACGATTTCGGCGTCGACCAGACCGGCCAGCGTCTCCATCGTCATCGCCTTGCCGGCCGCTCCCAGCTTGTGGGCAAAGGCGGCCACGCAGCGGGCACCGTTGCCGCACAGCTCCACCTCCGTGCCATCGGGGTTGAGGAAGCGCATCAGGAAATCGGCGCGCTGGGAGGGTTGGATCAGGATAATCCCCTCACAGCCGATCCCGAGGCGTCGCGTCGCCAGCGCCGCCATGCGAAAGTAGTCTTGCCACGGGAGCGTCAGCTCACGATCATCGATCATGACGAAGTCGTTGCCGGCCCCGTGCATTTTGGTAAAGGGTACAATCATGACTTTACCGTTGCAAAGCTGGGACGGCGATTCTTGTACCAGGCCAGCATCACCGGCGTGGCGATGAAGATCGAGGAGTAGGTGCCGACGATAATACCGACCGACATGCAGAGGGCGAAGTCGTAGATGGCGCCGCCACCGAAGACCAGGAGCGAGCCGGCCGCCAGCAGGGTGGTGACCGAGGTTAACAGCGTGCGGCCGAGCATCTGGTTGATGCTGAGGTTGCAGAGCTCACGGAAACCGGTGCGCTGGTCGAGACGCATCTGTTCGCGGATGCGGTCGAAGATCACAATGGTATCGTTGATGGAGTAACCGAGAATCGTCAAGAGACAGGCGACGACGGTAAGACTCACCTGGCGGTCGAGCAGGATGTAGATACCGAGTGTAATCAGGATATCGTGCGCCAGCGCTACGACGGCGCCGAGGGCAAAGCCGAACTCAAAGCGGATGCTGATATAGATCAACATGCCGATCAGGGCAAAGATGATCGCTTTCACGGCGTCGCGTTTGAGATCCTGGCCGATCTGCGACCCGATCACCTCTTCGGCGGCGAGGGTAAAGTTTGAATCGGGGAAGGAGGCGGTGAGCGCGTCAGTAGCCGCCTCGGCCACGGGACGCCCGTCGATCGTATCCCAACCGGTCTTGACCTGCATCACGGTGCGCTCGCCTTCGAGTGTCTTCTGGTTCTGAATAATGGCGTCGTTGACACCGGCACCGGCCAGCGCCGCATGGATGGCATCGACCGCCGGCGCCTCTTTATAGTTATAAGAGAGCACCGAACCGCCGGTAAAGTCGATCGCCATGACGCGGCGCGGCTCTTTAACAAGGCGGAAGGCAAAGAGCCCCATCGTCAGAACGATGGCGGCGATGGAGAGGGTGAAGGCGAGCTGGCGCTTGCCCAGGAAGTCGATCTTGGTATCGGTTGCGATCGCCAGCATGCGGTAGGGCTTGACGCGGTTCTCAGGCACAGTGGCGTTAAAGATCATGCGTGTCACCACGAGGGCGGTGTACATGCTGATGATGATACCGGCCGAGAGGGTGATGGCAAAGCCGCGGATGGGGCCGGAACCGAAGATGAAGAGGATGACACCGGTGAGCAGGGTGGTGATGTTGGAGTCGAAGATCGCCAAGAAGGCGCGATCGTAACCAGCCGCCACGGCAGCGCGGGCCGACTTGCCGGTACGAAACTCTTCGCGGATCCGCTCATAGATCAGGACGTTGGCATCGACGGCCATGCCGACCGTCAGGATGATACCGGCGATACCGGGCATGGTGAGCACCGGGAGCGAAATCATGCTGCGTCCGGTAGCGCCGGCATCACGCACAAAGACGCCGAGCAGACCCGAGACGATGATCATGCCGGCCGGCAGCAGGATCATGTTCATGATCAGGACGATGTTGGCGATCAAGCCGCAGTACATATAGTAGATCAGCATAAAACCGGCCACCAGCACCATGCCGATGATACCGGCGCGTACGCCGCTGGCGATGGCATCGTCTCCCAGCGAGGCATCGACCATGCGCTTCTCCAGCACCTTGACGGGGGCCGGCAGCGAACCGGCATTGAGGATGTTGCGCAACAGGGCTGCCTCCGCCATGTTGAAGCTGCCGCTGATCTGAGCCCGGCCACTGGGAATCGGCTCATTGATGACCGGCGAGGAGTAGAGGGTGTTATCGAGCACAATGGCGAGTTGGCGGCCAACGGAGCTGTCGCGGTTGCGGCTACCGCGGGGGGCATACTGCGATGTGATCTTGCTGAACTGGGTGGCGCCCTTCGGCTTGAATTCGAGCGAGACGTAAACCGCGCCCGACATCGGATCACGCGAAATTTCGGCCCGTTTGAGCGATTCGCCCGTCATCTCAGAGCGGGTTCGCACAAAACAGGGGGTATAGAGGCGGCGGCCATCCTTGGTACGCTCCTCCTGCATCATCAATACGTGGTTGACGTCGGGGCGCTCAAAGCTGGCGAGGCGGCGCGCGTAGTCGGGATCCTTCACCAGCGTATCGTACTCAGCCGTGCGCTCATAGTGACGCCCATCAATCAGGCGGTAGCCTTCGGGGGCCTTGCTGCTGGCGATCAGCGAGGCAACCAGCGAGGCGTTCTCTTTATGAACCAGGCGGAACTGCAGGTAGGCGGCGCTCTTGATGCTCTGCTCGGCGGCCGCCCGCTGCTGCTCATCGGCACCGGGAAGCTGGATCAGGATGCGGTGGTCTTTGCCCGGCACGATCAGGGGCTCATTGACGCCGAGGCCATCGACGCGGTTGCGCAACACCTCGACCGTACGGGCATCGGCATCGCGCATGATGGTGTTGATCTGCGACTCTATGTCGTCGTTCGAGAGCGAGGGGTCAGCCGCTTTCAGGTCGCTGCGCAGTTGCTCCTGGTCGATCTGTACGGTAAAGCTGGTACCGCCAGCCAGGTCGAGTCCGAGGCGGACCTTCTCCTTGGGCGGCATCACCGTGACGAGCGAGAAGGCGGTAATGGTGCCCAGAATGAGCCATTTCCAGAGTGCGTTTTTATCCATGTCGTTACCTGTAGATGCTGGTTACAAGGGAGTGCGATTCAGCCGCGCTGATCGTCGAGTGTCGGTTTAGCATCACCGGAGAGCACTTTGGAGACGGCCCCCCGAGCCACTTCAACGACGGTACCTTTGGCGATCTCGATCAGAAAGGTATACTCATGCACTTCGACAATCGTGCCGATAAAACCGGCACCAAAGAGGACACGCTGGCCGGCACGGAGCGTCTCGATCGTCTTGCGGCGCTCCTTTTCGCGGCGCTGCTGCGGGCGGATCAGCATGAAGTAGAAGATGGCGAAGATCAGCCCCATCGCAATCAGCATACCCATGGGGTTGCCGCCCTGGCTGCCGCCGGGTTGCTGTGCCAATACCATCAAAGCGTTCTGCATGTTGCGTTGTGTCCTTAAGGAGTGGTGGTGGTGCCACCGCCACGCAGAAGAAGTTGCTGCTCGCGTCGCCACTCGTTAAACGACTGGCCGGCGATCGCCGCCCGCATCTCCTGCATGAACTCCATGTAACGGTGAATGTTATGTAGAGTCAGCAGCCGTACACCGAGAATCTCGCCCACGTTGAGGAGATGGCGGATATAGGCGCGCGAAAAGTTGCGGCAGGCGTAACATGAGCAGCCCTCCTCGATGGGGCGGGTATCTGCTTTGCAGGCACCCGCCTTGACCGGGTAGGCTCCACGACGCGTATAGGCCGAGCCATTGCGCGCATGGCGGGTCGGCATGACGCAGTCGAACATATCGACGCCCCGTGCCACCGCCTCCATAATCTGCCACAGATCGCCCAACCCCATAACGTAGCGGGGTTGCGCCTCCGGCAGATGTTGAACGCTATCCTCCATCGCCTGCAACAGGAGCGGTTCGGGCTCGCCTACGCTGACGCCGCCAATGGCGTAACCATCAAAACCGATGGCCGTCAACTCGCGGGCACAACGGGCGCGCAGTGCGGCGAATTCGCCGCCCTGCACAATACCGAAGACCAACTGTCCGGGAGCCTTCTCCTGTTTACGGCATGAAACAGACCATAATATGGTACGCTCGACGGCTTTACAAGCATATTGTGCATCACAGGGGTATGGTATACATTCGTCGAAGACCATGGCGATATCGGAGCCGAGGGTGCGCTGCATCGCCATCGCTTCGACCGGACCGAGAAAGAGGGGGGCACCGTCGATATGCGAGTTGAAGGCGACCCCCTCCGCTGTGATGCGGCGTAACTTGGCGAGGCTGAAGACCTGAAAACCGCCGCTGTCGGTGAGAATCGGCCCTTCCCATCCCATAAAGCGGTGCAGTCCGCCACAGGTGGCGATGATATCGGGTCCGGGACGCACCAGCAGATGGTAGGTGTTGCTGAGGATAATTTCGACGTTGAGCTCTTGCAGGTCGCGCGGCTCCAGCGTCTTGACGGTCGCTTGGGTACCGACCGGCATGAAGGCAGGGGTCTCGACGGAGCCATGCGCGGTCCAGAGCCTGCCGCAACGTGCTCTACCGTCGTGGTGCAACAGCTCAAAGGTGCCGGTAGGCGGGGTAGCTTGAAGCGTGGCCTCTGTATCGATTGGAGTCATGGTGCAAAGCTGTCGATTATATGAAAAGCGACAGCAACCGACAAGCGCAAGAGGTAGCTCATGCGGTCTACTTCTGCTTGTTCTGCTCCTGATAGAGCTCGTAGGCCAGTTGCCAGCACTGCTCAAACACCCGCACCTCATCGGCCAGACGCCGCTCGTAGATCGTATCGTCCTGCAGCAGCGTCCACTCCATGACATCGTGCTGCGCGCGATCCAGCAGCGTGCGCAGCTCCTTGAGATCGTCGCTGCTCATCGACTTGCCCAGGTCGGCAAAAGTCGAATGGTAGAGGTAGTCGCCCTCGGTATGCTCCCAGAGGTGCCGGATGCGGTTGTGGTAGCTGCGCATCTGATCGGAGGCCGGACCATAAAACTTCTCATAGAAGTCGTTCAACAGCGCTGTCACATCGCGTTCCGTATTCCAGATCAACTTCGCCTTGAGGTAGTACCATTGGAGATTGGCGCGCCAGCACATCGTCGTGCGTGGTGGATGCCGCTCCGGACTGAAGGCCTCGGGCGGACGCAGCCGCATGTTCCACGACTCATGTCCCAACTTGTGCTGAAAACGGATATCGGCCGCCACGATATTCTCGATCGGAGCCTGCACAATTCCCCCCTCCGGCACTTCACGGCTGCGATACTGGGCGATCATGTTGTAGTAGGGGAAGTTGCCCCGCGGGTTGGCATACTCAGCCCAGCCCTGATACATCTTGAGAAAGCCGCCGGCCGGAGTGTAGGTTCCCTGCTTGTTCCAGACGCAGGCAGGATCGTTGAGGGCATGCCGGAAACAGCGCGAATGGTCGGCCAGTCTGATCCAGATGCGCGGATCGAGCTCAATCTTGTGAGCCGGTGGCAGACGGTAGGGCATATAGGCCAGGGTCGCAATACGCGCCTCGGGATACTTGGCATAGACGCGTTTGGCTACCTCGTTTTTGAAGGTGAAGAAGCGGGTTGAGACCTCTCCGCCCCAGCGCCCCACCTCCTCCGGCGGATCGAGCGCCCGGCATGCGTCACATTCACAGTAGTTGCGGTTGTCGTTGCCGTTGAGCGAGAAGACGCCATCGGGATTCTCGGCAAACCAGTCGAGCATATAATCAACAGCCAACTCCACCACCTTGGGGTTGCTGGTGCAAGGCTGTCCGCTGCGCCATTTGAAGCTGTAGGGACGCCGCTCACCATCGTACATGCCGAAGTAGTCCGGATGCTCCTCAAAGAGCTGTTCCGGCACCATGCGCCCCAGAATATGGCCGCCACCCCGCTTGGTGGCACCGCGCTTGATATGCTCCTCGTGGTGGCGTTTATCGTAGTGCAACTGTATGCGGTTGCGCGCCACCCAATCCCACGCTTCAGGCGTATTGGCCGCCGGACCCGCACGCGACCAGGTTGCTTCACGGATGCGGAAGGAGGGCTCCTGCACCTCATCGAGGTTGCCGAGCTGCAACTCGCGCTGTTGCGGACAATACTCGCCGATCTCACCGGGGAAGAACCAGCGCACCCCCAGATGATCCTCCAGCAAACCATAGGTGCCGAAGAGTACGCCCAGCGGCGTGTTGGCCGCAATAATCAACTCCTCCCCGATTGTGAAGAGCAGAAAACCATCAGGCGCCAACCGCTGCACCCGCTCCAGCAGACCGGCTTGGGCAATGGCCGGGTTGCTCGCCGGTGTGCCAAGCCGGATATTCACCTTGCCGGAGACCCCCGCTGCGACCCGACTGAATTCGGCTCCGGTAATTTTGTGCAGATAGTGAGCCAGCTCCGCCGCCGCATGTTGCTCAGGCGCCGGAGCTGTCTCCGCCACCACAATCACCGCCTCGGCCTTACCACCGCCCGCCAGCCTCCATTGGGGAGCCGCTGCAACGCTGTCGCACAGAAGTGCCGGCACGATTACGAGGCCCCATAGTGCCCGCTTCAAACTAACTCGCATACCACTGATCTCCGCTTGCTTGCACGCTCTTCCAAACCATGAATTCCGCTCAAACTTAAACTCAAGTTAGCATGATTAAGCGCATGTTGCAACGTCACACGACCTGCATCACACGACCTGCGGGGGATGCAGACAGAGCTAGAGAGACTGTAGCGCCGGTTTTTCTGATCAGTGTCTCAATCTTTAAGACCTATCGAAGGGCCGTGGCAGTCGTGTAAGTGTAAGCGAGTAAGGGTGGCGAGTAAGGGTGGTGCCAGAGGGACTGGTGCCAGAGGGACAGAGAATGTGCAGCGTCGGTTTCTCTGATCTTTGTCCCGATCATTGTCCTCATCATCTTTGTCCCGATCATTGTCCTCTTCATCTTCGTACCCCCTTTGCCACCTCCCTGTCACTGACCGATTACCTGACGTTGACAATGGAGGGGGGGAGGTGCTATCTTCCGAACAGGTGCGTGCATGTGGAAAAACGCACACGATAGCGAGGGTTTTGTGAGAATGAATTGGCCGCTCTTTTGTAGTACCTTTATCATGATTTTTCTGGCTGAGTTGGGCGACAAGACGCAGTTGGCCGTAATGAGTCAGTCGGGCGTTAACGGCAACTTCAAGTTGACTGTCTTTGCCGCCGGGGCGCTGGCTCTGACAGCCTCGACGGCCGTCGGGGTATTGGCCGGCGGGTTGCTGCAACGTCTGGTGCCGGATGAGCGCTATCTGAAAGTGGCGGGGGGTATCGTCTTTCTGCTCTTCGGCTTTCTGATGCTGCGTCAGGGCTTGATGGCACCACGCTGCCCGGTGGCGCTCTCTGATGAGCAGCCGGTGCGCAGCCTGCTGGGACGTTTGGCCATGCGTCAGGCGCTCGCTTTTGAACGGGCGGCCATCAACGACTACCGGGCACTGGTGCGCCAGACGCAGAACCGGCGCCTGCAGGAGCTCTTTGCCACGATTGCCAGTGAAGAGGAGCTGCACCGCAAGATTTTCGGGCGGCTGGAACCGGTGGTGGTCGAGGACCAGATTGCGACGGTGATGCCGCATGAGGAGGAGTTGCTACATGATGTCGCCATTGCGCACAGTAACGGCCAGACCAGTTCGGAACAGGCTCTCTTGCAACACGCCATTGCGCATGAACGCGCTACGGCAGCCTTCTACCGGGCTCTGGCGCAGGGCAGCAGCCTGCCTTCACTGCGACGCGCCTTCCAGCAGGCGGCGGGCGACGAGGAGCGCCATGCCAGAATGATGGAGCAGATGCTGACCGAGTTGGGCTAGCGCGGCTCACCCGGCTGTGTGGCCGAAATAGGGCGCCAATCTGGCGGCCAGCAGCCGCTCCAGCGCCGGCGTGATGCGCCAGAAATCGCGCAGCGCCAGATACTCCTCAACCACCGGTCCCTGTCCCTTGGTGAGGCCGGCAGTGGCGCGCAGCAGCAGGTTGCGGGGCGTCGCTTCGGGAGCCACAAACTCGACGATTTTGACCCGATAGCCGAGAATGCGCAACAGTTGGGCACGGCAGGCGTCAGTCAGCAGGTCGGCCTGGCGCTCGCGCAGAATGCCGTGCCGCAGCAGAGCCCGCAACGGTCCGGTCGAGCCGATCTGCTGCTGCAGGTCGTGCTGGCAGCAGGGGGCAGCTAGAATCGCCTCGGCACCCCACTCGACGCCACAGGCCAGCGCCAGGTCGGTCGCTTCATCGCAGGCGTGGAGGCTGAGCAGCAGGTCGGGGCGCGCTTCGTGGCAATATTGGCTCAAATCGGCGGCGACAAAGGTTACGTTCCGGCTCTGGTCGAGGTCACGTGCCATGGTGTTGGCCTTGGCCACCAGCTCGGGATTGCGCTCAATGCCGGTGATCTCCGGCGCGAACCCGTGCGCCTGGTGCAGGTAGCTGGCGGTGGCCAGCGTCAGGTAGGCGAGGTCGGAGCAGCAGTCGACTATCTGCAGCGCCCGTTCGGACTTGGTGGCGGGTAGCACGGCCTCCAGTTCGCGCAGAAAGGCGTTGATCTGGTGATATTTGCCGCGCATTGAACTCTTGATCCGGCCGCTGCGATCGCTGATGCCGCAGATGCGCAGCAACGGGGCCGAGTCGAAGGCATCAAGCGGTTGCCGCTTGATCCGGTCATGCGGTTGCGGTACTACCGTGGCCGCGGACTCCCCTTTGCCGCGTGAGACCAGCTTGCGGCCTTTGCGCGTAACACGCAGATGGAGGTCGCCGTCGTTGGCCAGCAGGTGGTATTCGCGCGGACCAGTGGCGGCAATCAAGCGTTCCAGGTTGGCGGCCAGTTCTGCCGCGTCGGCGAGGTTACGTACTGTTGTGCGTCCTTCACGGACTGTCTCCAGTTGCCACTGGCAGGTATCGCGGATGAGAAGCGGGCGCAGGCTTTCGCGCAGAGCAGCGCCGCCACCGTGCTGTACCAGGGTGAGGCGGTGCCAGGCGCTCCCGGTGAGGATGCGGCGGCGCAGTTCGCCAACGAGCTCCGGTTCGAGTTCGGTACGGCTTTGAGGCTGGGGGGAGTGGTTCATGGATCTTTCAGGTTACCAGTCGAAACGGCTGCCGAGGCGGAGGCGTTTGTCCGAGGCGAGGGAGAGATCGGTAAAGAGACGCCAGGCGCCGCGGCCGACCCAGCCACCGGCGTAGAGTGTGATGGGGTAGTCGCGCTCTGCCTTGAGTTTGAGGTTTTGAGCACCGTAGGGGATCGTGCCGCTGATGCTGCTGGAGGTGAGGGGCAGCAGGTTAGCTCCGAAATTAACCCCCCAGTAGTCGCTTGACCAGGCGACATCGAGGCCTATGCGCAGCGCCATTTCGGTCAGTTTGATGGAGGAGGAGCGTGTGACGTAGGAGACCTCGACGGTCTCGTTGCTGCTGCTCTCGCCCAGAGCGGTAGTGCTGGCAAGATCGAATTTGTCCTGACTTATCTGGGCGGTGGCGCTGCCTGTCACCTGCCAGCCGCCGCGACGCAGCAGGGGATGCTGATAACCGCAGGCGAGCAGCCAGCCATCACCGTCATCGAGCTTGGAACGCACCACATCCATGCCTGCCGGGAGCAGCTCTTTGCCGCTGACAGATGGTGAAAGGTGCAGTTCGGCTTGCCAGCCGTGCCAGAGCAGGGCACCGCCGAAGGTGGTGCGTTTGATGTCGAAGTCGTTGCCATGCCGCCCGTCGACGCGCCACTTGTAGGGGGTATCGTTCAACGGCGCGATCCAGGCAAGCAGATACCACTCCATATCCTGCCTGAGGAAGGGGGTGCGTGGCGCTTCCGGCGTCGGGGCGACCAGAGGCGGGATCGGGATCGGCGCCGGACGTGGAGGGGGGGCTTGTGCTGCCGGCACCAGCGGCGGGCGGGCTTCCGGTCTCTCCGGCGCCGCTGGTGTTGCCGTACGGCGGGAGAAGGCATACATCCGGCCTGCTATCTCGACCAGACGCCCTTCGATCATCTGGATCGGTGCCGACTGCTGGCCGCCGGGCAGGGTAATAAAGGTGAGGCGATCGGGGCGCGTGATGCTCAATTGGAGTGCGGTGCCCTCCAGGGTGATCCGATTGCCGTGTTGCAGGGCAAAGGGGCCGTGCGACTCACCACTGCGGAGATTACGCAACATGAAAGCGGGAGCCGGAGCGGCCGGCAGCAGTGTGCCACTCCAGCAGAGTGTCAGCAGAAGCAGCAGTCTCAAATTATAAGTGAGGCAGTATCGTGTCATGAAGTTTTCGCCAAGTGGGGTGGCAGAGCGGTTGGTAGTGAAGCTGTTGGCAGCGGTAGTGGGAGGCTGTACGCAGCCTCTTGAGCCGATTTAAGCGACAGTGCGAGCCATTATAGCTTAAAACACGGCTGGAGAAAAGCAGCCTCTTGGTGCTGTACATGGCCACTGGAATGAAAATCAAGATGGGGACAGAAGGCTCATACTCTCAGATATCCAAATGATGATCAAATGATGATCAAGGGATTGCATTTCTCTGCGAGTTATTATAATCTCTACCGTTTTACTTCCTCTTGTTGCTCTCTCTCCTTCAACGGTTTTAAAGATGTACGAACAACATGTTGCTGCCGGCGCCGCTACCGGTGCCGCCAAAGCCGCTTTTCTGAAACGGACGCCGCTCGGCTACCTTGTAGCTTCGATTCTGGCGGGTCTCTATGTCGGCTTTGGCATTGTGCTGATCTTCACCGTTGGGGCTCCCTTTGCCGGTGCCGGTAGCGCGGCAGTCAAGCTGGTGATGGGGACCTCATTCGGTCTGGCCCTGACGCTGGTAGTCTTTGCAGGTTCGGAGCTCTTTACCGGCAATGTGATGTTTATGAGCCTCGGGCGTCTGGGGGGCAGGGCGTCGTGGCCTGAACTGCTGGCGGTCTGGGGCAGCTCCTGGATCGGCAATCTGCTGGGCTCGCTGGCGCTCGCCTGGATCGTAGTGGCAGCCGGCACGATGGCAGAGGCTGCCCCCTTTGTGGCCAAGGTGGCCGCTGCCAAGGCGGGAGCATCAGCCTGGGTGCTGATCGGTCGCGGCCTGCTCTGCAACGTACTCGTCTGCCTGGCGCTCTGGACGGCCAGCCGCACCACCTCCGACAGCGCCAAGCTGGTCTTGATCTGGTGGTGTCTCTTTGCTTTTATCGGCTCGGGCTTTGAACACAGTGTGGCCAACATGACACTGCTGGCGCTCGATGTGCTGGGCAACAGTCAGGCCGGTATCGGCTGGAGTGGTTTTGGCCATAATCTCATGTGGGTCACCTTGGGCAATATCCTCGGCGGGATCTTGCTGGCAGGGGCCTATCACCTTACCACCATCACAAAATCACTGAAAACAGAGCAGGCAGCATGAAGCAGAGAGAGAGAGTTGTAATCGCAGGCAACGGCATGGCCGGTGGCAAGCTGGTTGAAGAGCTGCTGGCCCGCGATCCCGAGCGCTATCAGATCACCATCATCGGCGATGAGCCGCACGGCAACTATAACCGCATCAAGCTGGTGGTCAAGCTGAAGGATGATAATCCGCCCGACCTGTTCCTCAACACCAGAGAGTGGTATGCTGCCAACGGAGTGACGGCGCTGCTGGGTCACGGCGTGACGGCGATCGATCGCGCCAAGCGGCAGGTTGTGGTGGCTGATGGCCAGAGGCTGGCGTACGACAAGCTGGTGCTGGCCACCGGTTCGCGACCGGTCATACCGCCGCTGACAGGCCTTGAGCTGCCGGGTATCTTTACCCTGCGACGACTTGACGACGTCGATGTGATCAAGACCTATTTGAGCGACAAGAGCCGCACCATCGTAGTCGGGGGCGGCATCCTCGGCCTGGAGCTGGCCCTGATGTTGCGCCTGCTGGGCAAGCGTGTGACCGTCTCGCACCTGATGCCGACGCTGATGGAGATGCAGCTCCCTGAGCAAGCCGGCCTCTACCTGCAGCGCCACCTCGAACGCCTCGGCATCGAATTTGTGACCAACACCTACATCACCGACCTGCTCGGCTCGACTGCCGGCGTACAGGAGGCGCGCTTTAAGGATGGGCGCTCGATCCGCACCGAGGCCGTCTTCTTCAACTGCGGCATCCGCCCCAACATCGATCTGGCGCGTCAGGCCAACCTCGTCTTTAACCGCGGCATCGCCGTCAACGACCAGTTGCAGACGAGTGATCCGGCGATCTACGGGGTTGGTGAGTGTATCGAGTTCAAGGGCGACACCTGGGGACTCGTGGCGCCGGTCTATGAGCAGTCGCGCACCCTGGCCGCCATCCTCTGCGGCGAAGAGACGAGCTACAAACCGTCGCCACCGGTACCGACACGCCTTAAATCGGATATCCCTGTTGTCAGTATGGGACGCTTCAACCCGCAGGAGGGAGATGAGGTGACCTCCTATACCGATCCTGCCTCGGCCATCTACAAGGAGCTCGTCTTTGCCGGCGATACCCTGATCGGCGCGGTGTTGGTGGGTGAAGACCTCAACGCCGATCTGATCTCGCTCCACTATAGCGCCAAGATACCGGCTCCCCGGCGGCGTGCCGATCTGATCTTCCCCGGCGCACGCGCCGGCGACGAGATCGTCGATGGCAAGCTGATTCCCGATGAAGCCATGATCTGCGACTGTAACGGCGTCGCCGCCGGCACCATCCGGCGCTCGATTCAGGGTGGCAACGACAACCTGACCAAGGTGATGCAGGCGACCAAGGCCGGCACCGGCTGCGGCAACTGCAAAAACAAGATCAAGGCCCTCCTGATCGCCGAGGTGGGCGAGCTGCGTAGCGATCCCACCGACAAATACTTTGTCCCCGGTCTCCCCTATGACCGCGCCAGCCTTACCCAACTGATCCGTGATGCCGACCTGCGCTCCGTCTCGCAGGTGCTGGCGGCGGTACCCGGTGCGACCGACGACCACAAGACACGCGTCGGGATCGACTTCCTGCTCAACTTCATCTGGCAGGGAGAGTATCAGGTAGAGTCCGACTCCCGTACCGCCAACGATCGCTTCTCCGGCAATATCCAGAAGGATGGACGCTACAGCGTGATCCCCAATATGGCCGGTGGTGTGACGACGGCAGCCCATCTGCGGGCCATCGCCGATGTGGCCGATAGTTACGGTGCCACTATCAAGGTGACCGGCGCCGACCGCATCGGGCTCTACTCGATCGCTAAAAAAGATTTGCGCGACGTCTGGCAGAAGTTGCAGATGGGTTCGGGGCACGCCTTTACCAAGACCTTCCGGGCCTGCAAATCGTGCGTCGGCTCCACCTTCTGCCGTTTCGGTCTGCTGGACTCAATGGGTTTGGGGCAGCGCCTCGGTGAGCGCTATCGCGGTGTCATGGGGCCGGCCAAGTTCAAGATGGGGGTCTCCGGCTGCCCGCGCAACTGTTCCGAGGCGACGATCAAGGACTTCGGTGTCGTGGCATTGGAGAGTGGCTGGGCGATCTACATAGGCGGCAATGGTGGTGCCCAGGTGGCCGTGGCGCAGAAGATTGCGACAGTGGCGACCGACGACGAGGTGGTGCAGCTTGCCGACCGCTTCTATGAGTACTATCGCCGCCATGCCAACTTCGGCGAACGCAGCGCCCCCTTTGTCGAGCGTGTTGGACTGCAGACGGTTACCGATGCAATTCTCAACAGCCCGCCGGAGGAGATGGCCGCGCTCGAACGCGACATGCAGCAGACGATCGACAACTATCGCGACCCCTGGTTTGAGGGCGAAGGCTCGCTCGACAACAGCGCGGTCGTCGAGGAGGCCCGTGATGAGGCGGGCTACACGATTCTCGGCCCCGCCGCCGATGTGGCGCCCGGCACTTCACGTCTCTACTATCTCGATCGCAAACCGGTGGCGCTCTTCCACGGGCGCGACGGGAGCTGGGTCGCAATACAGGGTGCCTGTCCCCATGCCGGTGGGCCACTGGTAGACGGTATCTACGGTGCCGGCAAGGTGATCTGTCCGCTGCACGGCAACGCCTTCGATGCCGAGACGGGAGAGTGCGATAATCTTGAGGTACGCCCGGCACGCATCTACGAGGTTCTGGTCCGCGACGAGATGTTGCGTATCAGACCCAGGCAGCAGCCGGATGGCAGCATGGCTGAGGAAAGCACTTATGGTGTCTAAGTAGCATCTTGAGCCTTCTCGGGCAATCACAATCGCAATCAGTCGCAATCAGTATGGAATTGCTTTTCATGCTGTCAGCGCTTAAGATGACGCCATGTTTACAGGTTTGGTAGAGCAGGTGGGCAGCTTGCAGAGGCTGGCCCGTGTCGCTGGCGGCTGGCGTTTGAATGTGACGTGCCAGCCGTGGAGCGAACCGCTGGTGTTGGGTGAAAGCGTAGCGGTGCAGGGGGCGTGTCTGACGGTGGTGGAGATTACGGCGGCGGGCTTTGCAGCCGACCTGCTGGATGAGACGCTGTCACGTACTGCTCTGGGCGGGTTGACGCAGGGGGCACGTCTCAATCTGGAGCGCGCCTTACGGGTCGGCGATCGCCTCGGCGGCCATTGGGTCAGCGGCCACATCGACGAGACGGGACAGATTGTCGCCCTGGAGCGTCAGGGGCGTGACATCCTGGTGCGGGTCGCTTGTACGGCGCAATTGACACGCCTGATGGTCCCCAAAGGCTCGGTAGCGCTTGATGGTATCAGCCTGACGTTGGCCGGGCTGGAACAGGACTCCTTTACTGTGGCGATTATCCCACATACCTGGGCTGAGACGAGTTTGAGTGAACGTAATGTGGGCGATCGGGTCAATCTGGAGGCCGACTTGATCGGAAAACATGTGGCACGCCTCGTGCTGGAGATGGTTCCCGGTGGCGCGGGTGGACGGGTTGACGAGGCTCTGCTGCGTCAGGCCGGTTTCATGGAGTAAACGAGCGAGGAGAGAGTCATGAGCAGTGGCGGTAAAATCGTTGTCGCGGCCTTGGTGGCGCTGGTGGTGGGTCTGGTCAGTGGCCGGCTGAGCGCCCCTGGCAAGGTGCCGCCGGCGGTGGACCCCAAAGTGGTGCCTGCCGCTGCGGTGGTGGTGGCTGATGATCAGCAGGAGATCCTGCAGAGTCAGATTGCCGCCCTGGAGCATGAGCTGGCACTGCGGCTGGATCAGATAGCGGAGCTGCAGCGGGCTGTGGCGGCACGCGACAGCCGGCCGGCACCCTCTGTGGTTGCGGGCAGTGAGGCCGGTAGTGGTGAAGAGCCGGAACGCCGGCCGCGCCGCCCGCGTGAGGATGCGGCAGCCCGCATGGAGCGCATGCGCACCGAAAATCCGGAGGCTTTTGCCGAGATGGAGCAGCGGCGCAGCAATATGCAGCAACGCATGGCAGAGCTGCATCAGGATCGGCAGGCCTTTCTGGAGGCGGTTGACACCTCCCGCATGAGTGCGGCACAGCGTGAGAATCATGAGAAGCTGCTGGTAGCGCTGGCTGCGGCCAACGAATTTCGTCTTCAGATGTCGTCGGGCAACTGGGGCGAGATGAACGATGAAGAGCGTGCCGCCGGCTTTCAGGCGCTGCGCAACATCGGTGAGCTCTATGAACAGGAGCGGCGCTACATTCTGGAGGAGACGGGGCGCGCCTACGGCGAAGATGGGACCCAGTTTGCCGACTATATGGAGAATGTGATCGAAAACACCTCGCTCCTGCCCAGCATGGGCCGCATGGGGTTTGGTGGCGGCGGGCGCGGCGGCGATGGCAATCGGCCCCAGCGCGACAGAAGAGGAGCACGGAACGAATGAAGTTTATCGGTGCACATGTAAGTGCACAGGGCGGAGTGGACCAGGCACCGCTCAATGCGGCAGCGATCGGAGCACGGGCCTTTGGCCTCTTCGTCAAAAATCAGCGACAGTGGGAGGCCAAACCACTCTCGATAGCGACACGTGACGCCTTTGCCGCCAATCTGAAGCAGCAGGACTTTGATGCGGCGCACATCCTGCCGCATGCCGGCTACCTGATCAACCTCGCCAATCCCGACCCGACGGCTCATGCCCGTTCGGTGGCCTCACTGGTCAACGAGATGGAACGCTGTGTTGAGCTGGGGCTGCACCTGATCAACCTCCACCCCGGCAGCCACCTGAAGCAGTGTTCACCGGCCGAGGGGGTGGCCAACGTGGTGCGGGCGACGCGTGAGGTCATCGCGGCAGTGCCGGGTATGGTTGTGGTCTTTGAGAATACGGCAGGACAGGGTGGGAGTCTGGGGGCCAACTTTGAGGAGCTGGCGGCAATTATCGCAGGCGTGGGGCAGCCGGAGCGCATCGGCATCTGTCTCGACACCGCCCACCTCTATGCCGCCGGTTTTGACATCGCAGCCGAAGGGGGCTACGCGGCGATGATGCAACAGTTTGATGAGAGAGTCGGGATGCAGTATCTCAGGGCGATGCACCTCAACGATACCAAGATCGAGTGCGGCCGCAGGGTCGATCGCCACGCCGTGCTGGGGGCGGGTCACCTCGGTTGGGAGACTCTGACCCAAGTGGTGCGCGATCCGCGTACCGACGCGATACCGCTGATCCTTGAGACGCCGGATGAGGAGGGGTGGGCCGCCGAGATTGCACGCCTCTACGAGTTGGCCGAAACATGAGGCTTGGCAGTGCGTTTTAACGCGGTTCTCTTTGATCTCGATGGCACGCTGATCGACTCGGAGCCGCTTTGGGTCGAGGCGATCGAGGCAGCCTTTGCCGAGGTGGGCATCACCGTGACGGACGAGCAGCAGTTGGCCTGTGCCGGGATATCCAACAGCGCCGGCATAGCCTATGTGCTGGCGGCCAACCCTGCGGTCAGGGCCGATCCGCTCCGGCTGGAGGAGCGGATCACCATGGGGGTGATCGAGCGTCTGCAGCGGCAGGGGGTGCAACAGCCGGGGGCGGATCGATTTTTGCGTGAGCTGCATGCGCGTGGTATTGCCCTGGCGCTGGTCTCCTCCTCACCGCCGCAGCTGCTGGCGGATGTGGTGGCGTCGCAGCAGTGGGAGGGGCTCTTCCGGGTGGTGATCAGTGGCGAAGAGGTGGCACGGAGCAAACCCGATCCGGACGTCTATCTGGCAGCCTTGCAACGTCTGGGGCGCACGGCCTCCAGCGCCGTGGCGCTGGAGGATACGCTGGCGGGAGTGCAGGCGGCGGCGGCGGCAGGCCTTGCGGTGGTCTCGCTGCCCAGCTATGAGCGCGAGCGCGAGGCCATCACGGCGCTGGCCGACTATGTATGCGATACGCTGCCGGCGGCCCAGGCTTGGCTCCTGCCGCAGCTTGCCGCAGTCTGAGGTGGCCGCAGGGCCTAGAGGCCGTAGCGGGTGACCGGCAGCGGCTCGCGCTTGATCCAGGCGCCGTTGGTGAAGTCGGGCACCGGCACCGGCATGCTGCCCATGGCGACCGACTCTTCACTCAGGGTGGTGATCGCCATCCAGGCGGCTGTATCGTAGACGTCGATCGGCGTCTGTACGCCGAGGCGGATCGCCTCGAAGAAGCCCTGCAGCACCAGGGTATCCATGCCGCCATGGCCCCCCTTGATGTCGGCCCGGAACTCCTGCCAGATCGGGTGGTCGTACTTCTCATAGTGATCGCTGAGAGGTTCCCAGCGCTCCCCGTGACTGGTGTTGCCGTGTTCGTCCACCGTTTCGGTACCGGTAATCCCCTCGATCGAGATGCCATTGGCATCCTCCTGCCAGACACCTTTGGTGCCCTGTACCAGACAGTTGCGCGAGTAGGGGCGCGGCAGCGAAACACAGTGTTTGAGGGTAATCACCTCGCCATTGGCGCACTTGATGACCGTGGTAACGACATCGCCCTTGTTGAAATGAGAGCGGCCGGCGCTCCCCCGACCATCGGTTTCGGCCACTTTATTGGCGAAACCGCGCGCCTTGGTGGCGGTGGCGGTGAGGCTGAGAAAGCGGTTGCCGCGGTTGATGTTGAGAATCTTGGAGATCGGTCCGAGGGCGTGGGTCGGGTAGAGGTCGCCATTGCGATACAGGTTGTGGAAGACACGCTCCTTGCCACGCTCGATGGTGGTGACCATGTGGGTGAGGTTGTGCAGGTAGCCACCCTCACAGTAGATGACTTCGCCGAAGTATCCCTGCCGCACCAGATGCAGCACCATCAGCTCATTGCGTCCGTAGCAGCAGTTCTCCAGCATCATGCAGGGAACTCCGGTTGTTTCGGAGGTGGTCACCATCTCCCACAACTGCTGCAGTGAAGTGGCGCCGCCGACCTCGAAGGAGACCGGCAAGCCGGCCCGCATGCAGTCGATCGCGAGCGGCACATGGCTGTTCCAGGAGGAGGCAATCATCACCCCGTCGAGCTTCTCGCGGGCCAGCAGTTCCTGATGATTGAGGTAGGTCCTGGGAGTGGGCAGCTTCAACTCCTTGAAGAGCTCCAGCGACTTTTCAATCGCCTCAGGCTTGATGTCGCAGATGGCGGTGATGGTGGCATCACCGGCCCACATTGTGCTGTAGACCTGCGCTGGTGAACGAGGACCGACTCCGATTAAAGCGAGCTTCAATTTGCGCTTGGCTCTCTTGGCCATCTTTCAACTCTCCGGTATGGGGTTTGGGTGGAAATGGTGCAGAGTATACTATGATGGCGGGGGCAGGTCTACAATATACCCACGCTGTCGCTCGGAGGTTGCACCCTCTGCTGCCATCCTGTACAATCATGGGCTCAAGCACGGCATGGGCACCCGCCTGTAGCGGATGTAAAGTCATGCCAATCGGCGCTAGTGAAGGGACTTCCTGCATGAAAAAGATGGGTGAGCCGGGCAGACCGGTTCGTATCGGTATTGTCGGCGTCGGCGGCCGCGGCGTGGGGCAGATGCGTACGCTGCTCGCCATGCCCGATGTAAAGGTGGCGGCAATCTCGGATAGCTACCCCGATCGCGTGGAGCGTGCCTGTCAGGTGGCGGCAGAGCTGCAGGGTTTCCGCCCCGACGGCTATAGCGACTACCGTGCGCTCAACCGGCGTGATGATATTGAGGCGGTGGTGATAATGACGTCGTGGACCACGCACATCGTGATCGCTATCGATGCCATGGAGCAGGGCAAACACGTGGCGCTGGAGGTAGGAGGCGCCGCCTCGGTGGCAGAGTGCTGGCGGCTGGTGCGTACCAGCGAGGCGAGCGGTAAGTGGTGCATGATGCTGGAGAACTGCTGCTATGGCGAGGTGGAGCTGACGCTGCTCAAGATGGTGAAAGAGGGACTCTTCGGCGAGGTTGTCCATTGTCAGGGCGGCTATCTGCACGACTTGCGCGGCGAGATCGGCTGGGGCGACGAGAGCCGGCACTACCGGCAGGATAACTTCCTGCACCGCAATGGTGAGCTCTATCCGACGCATGAGCTGGGGCCGATCGCCAAGTATATCGGCCTCAACCGGGGCAACCGCATGCTCTCGCTGGTGAGTATGGCCTCCAAGGCGGCCGGGTTGAACGCCTGGTTCAAGGAGCACCGTCCCGACTCGCCGCTGGCGACGCGGCAGGTCAACCAGGGCGATATCGTCACCACCATGATCAAGTGTGCCAACGGCGAGACGATTCTGCTGACGCACGACTGCACGTTGCCGCGTCCCTACTCGCGGGGGGGCCGCATCCAGGGGACCAAGGGTATCTGGCAGGAGGATAACCGCAGTCTCTATATCGAGGGGATTTCGCATACCGACCCCAAGGCCTGGACGCATAAGTGGCAGCCGGACGAGGAGGTCTTTGCCAAGTATAAACACCCGCTCTGGCGCGCTTATGAGGAGTTCGGCTTGCGTGGCGGGCATGGCGGTATGGACTATCTGGTGTTGCGCGCCTTTGTCGAGGCGTTGCAGGAGCATAAGGGACCGCCGATCGACGTCTACGACACCGCCTCATGGATGGTGATTACGGCTTTGAGCGAAGAGTCGGTGGCCATGGGCGGCATGCCGGTAGCGATTCCCGACTTTACCGATGGCGCCTGGATCAAGCGTGATGCCCTCGATACCAGCTTCTACTCGCTCGATGTGATCGATGAGTCGATTGCCCCGAAGGCGAAGCGCCGGAGCAGTAGCAGCAAAAAGGCCAAAGCCCCGGCCAAAGAGAGCGCCGCAAGTGCGGTCAAACCGCAGCGGCGAACGGTTAAGCAAGGTTGAAACGACTCGCAGGCCTGTTGCTCTTTGTGCTGACGCTGGCGTTCTTGAGCCTGCTGATCGGCGGTGATGGCATCTCCTGGCCGGTCTGGCACGAGCCGCTGGGCCGGGCGCTCTTCTGGTTGCGACTGCACCGGGTGGCGACCGGCTTTGTGACGGGGGCGGGTCTGGCGCTGGCCGGGGTCATCCTGCAGGCGGTGTTGCGCAATCCACTGGCCGATCCCTACATACTCGGTGTCAGTGGCGGTGGCGCACTGGGCGCGGCCGTGGTGATCCTGCTGGGATGGCACCTCTGGCATCCGGCCCTTCTACCGGGCGGGGCCGCGCTCGCCGCCGCTGCCACGCTGCTGCTGGTCTACCTGCTGGCCTCCCAGGGGGGCGGACCTTCGGTCTACAGTCTGATCCTGAGTGGTGTAATCGTCAGCTCCATGGCCTCCTCGCTGCTGTTGCTGCTGCTCTCGCTGGCACGTGCCGAGGGGTTGCGCAGCGTCACCTGGTGGACTCTCGGCAACCTGCAGGGCGGCTCGCCGGAGCTGTTGGGTGCCTGCGCTACAGCCATACTGGTTGCGCTCATAATGGCTCTGCTGCTGGCACGCGGACTCGACCTGCTGACGCTGGGGAGCGCCACGGCGCACCACCTCGGTATCCGCCCGCAGCGGGTGATGGTGCTGGCGCTGGCGGCGGCCACGCTGGCGGCGGCGGCGGCGGTGGCTCTGGCCGGCCTGATCGGCTTTGTCGGTCTGATCGTGCCGCATATCGTGCGCCAGTGGCTCGGTGCCCGTCACCGTCCCCTGCTCCTGGCGGCAGCCCTGACGGGCGGCGGACTGCTGATACTCTGCGATATTCTGGCACGTACCCTTCTGGCACCGCGTGAGCTGCCTGTCGGGGTGATTACGTCGTTGATTGGCGGCCCCTTCTTCCTCTGGTTGTTGCGCCGCCGGCGTCAAGTCTGGAGCGCCGGCTAGTGGAGTCGGCTCTGCAGTGCTGCCGGATCGAAGCCGGTTATCGGCACCACGCGGTGCTACACGACCTCTCGCTGACGGTTGGTGTCGGCGAGTTGCTGGCGCTCCTCGGCCCCAACGGCGCCGGCAAGTCGACGCTGCTGCAGGCGGCAACCGGTCTGCTGCGCCTCACGGCCGGTGAGGTGAGGCTCTTCGGACGTCCTCTGGCAGAGATTACACCGCGTGCACGGGCGCGTCTGGTGGGGGTGGTGGCGCAGGAGTTGAGCAGTCCGATGTCGTTCAGCGTTGAGGAGCTGATCACGCTGGGACGTACGGCACGCCATGAGCCGTGGCAGAGCAGTTCGGCACGTGACCGCGCCGTGGTGGCTGAGGTGTTGGAGCTGACCAATACCGGACCGTTGCGACAGCGCATCTTTCAAACCCTCAGCAGTGGCGAACAGCAACGCGTGGCGCTGGCGCTGGCGCTGGCGGCCGAGCCGCGCCTGCTGCTGCTCGATGAGGCTGTCTCGCACCTCGACCCCGGCCAACGGCTTGAGATTATCGAGCTGATCCGGCGCATCAACCGCGAGCGCAACATTGCCGTTCTGATGATCGTGCACGACCTGAACCTGGCAGCAGAGTTCTTCCCGCGGGTGGTGATGCTGGCCGAAGGACGAGTGGTGGCCGATGGTACCCCGGCCACCGTTTTCAAGCCTGATTTTCTCGCCAGAGTCTACGGCTGCCGCATGACGGTAGTGCCCGATGACAGCGCCGGCTGCCTGCGCCTCTTTCCTCTGGTGCGGGTGAAAAACGAGTCGTAGCAGGGCAGATTATGCTGCCGGTACGGGTGCGATAAAAAGTAAGTTACAAATTGAGTGTAACCGACTATAATTGCCCTGTTTTTTTTACGCGGGAGCCTCTGCACCGGAACCGGGAGAGAGTTGTAGCCCGCAACCGGCCTGACAATCCCCGGAAAGAGACGGCATGATGCTCACTTGGAAGCCCTCACTGAAAAATCGTTCGTTGCTGACGCTGCTTGACCTGAGTAACGATGAGATGCTCAATCTCGTCGACCTCGCCATGGCTCTCAAGGCGCGCCGCCGTGCCGGTGTGCGCGGCGACCTGCTGCAGCGCCGCCAGATCGCCCTGATCTTTGAAAAGAGCTCGACCCGTACCCGCTGTGCCACCGCAGTAGCCGTCCGTGACGAGGGCGGAGCTGCCGACTATCTGACGCGCAACGATATCCACCTCGGCGGCAAGGAGTCGGTAGCTGATACCGCCCGTGTGCTCGGGCGGATGTACGACGGCATCCTCTTTCGCGGCTTCGCCCATACTACCGTTACCGAGCTGCACAAATATGCCGGCATACCGGTGTGGAACGGCCTGACGGACACCTACCACCCCACCCAGGTTCTGGCCGATCTGATGACGCTGCAGGAGAACTTCGGGCGCCTGCGTGGCCTGACGCTGGCCTACGTCGGTGACGGACGCAACAACGTGGCCAACTCGCTGATGATCGGTTGCGCCAAGGCGGGGATCAACTTTATCAACAGCACCCCGGCGGAGTTGACGCCCTCCGGCGCACTGGTGGCGGCGGCGCAGGAGATCGCTGCGGCCAACGGTGCCACCATCAAGATCGGGCACGAGCCGCTGCGCGACGTGGCAGGGGCCAATGTAGTCTATACCGACGTCTGGGTCTCGATGGGCGAAGAGGCGCAGCAGGCTGCACGCATGGAGCTGTTGCAGCCGTTTCAGGTGAATGAGGCCTTGCTGGCTGCCACCGGCAACCGCAATGGCGAGCTGATCTTTCTGCACTGCCTGCCGGCTTTTCATGACGACCAGACCAGCGTTACCAGAGAGAGCGGGGCGCTGGAGGTTACGAATGAGATCTTTGAAGCCCCCTGTTCGAAAGTTTTTGACCAGGCCGAAAACCGCATGCACACGATCAAGGCGATGATCGTGGCGGCTTTGGCCGATCCGGCCACACTTTGATTACCCCCTCTCTCTGCAGTCACTGGCCGGTGACACTGCAGGGAGTCGCCACTGCAGCAGGAGAGATGATGCGCAAGAAGTTGATCGATATCTCTTGGGAGAAGTTTCAAGAGTTGCCCCCGATTGAGAAGGTGCCCTACCTGAGCCAGCCGGGGTGTGTGCCCTACCATACTCTCTTTGCACGGCAGTTCGACCGCACGCTGCTGGAGCGCCTCGAACTGCTGGCCAACAGTATCCGCATGATCGCCAAGACGCGCTCCGGCACCGAGTTTCTGCGGCAGTTGATCAGTCACAAGCGGGCCATGCTCTACTTCTCGCAGCCGAGTTCGCGTACCTTTCTCTCCTTCTATTCGGCCTGTCAGATCCTTGGCATGCAGATCGGCGAGGTGCGCGACAACGCCACCTCCTCCGAATACAAGGGAGAGTCGCGGGAAGATTCGGTACGCTCCTTCAGCTCCTACTTCGACCTGATCATCATGCGGTCACCCGAGAAGGGGCTGGCAGAACATATGTCGTGGGTCCTCTCCAACTCTGAAAGACCGATTCCGGTGATCAACGCCGGCTCCGGCAAGGATGAACACCCGACTCAGGCGCTGCTCGATATCTACACGCTGCAGCGCAGCTTTGAGCGCGGCGGCGGTTTGCGCGACCGCACCGTCGTCATGGTCGGCGACCTGGCACGCGGGCGCACGGTGCGCTCCCTCTCGCAACTCCTGATGAACTTCCCCAACATCAAGCAGATATTTGTGGCGCCTCCCGTCTTCCAGATCAGTGAAGATATTCAGGAGAAGTTGCGTGAGCGTAACATCGAATTTGAGTTGTCGAGCGACTTTCACACCATCATACCGCAGGCCGATGCTGTCTACATGACGCGGATTCAGGATGAGTGGGATGAGGAGTCGTGCCCCAGTTGCAACATCGACACCTCCGGCTTCAAGTTTGGCCTCAACGAACTGAAGCTCCTGAAGCCGCATGCGATTGTGATGCACCCACTGCCGCGGCGTGATGAGATTGCGCCCGGCGTCGACCACGATCCGCGCGCCATGTATTGGCGTCAGATGCGCAACGGCATGTGGATCCGGGCAGCCTTGATCGCCCTCACCTTCGGCTGTGAACAGCGCGTCCTTGATTTTCACCGCTCAAACTTCTAATCTGTTGGTTTGCGGACAAGTGAGACGTGTATCGTTTTTTTGACAGGGCAGCACTCAGCAAACGGGTGCTGGCAGCCTTAGCCGGCTACCAGCGCTGTCAGTTTATGGCACCCCTGTTTACCGTTGCGGCACTCCTGCTCTTTACGGGCTGTGCCACGCCACTGCCGTCGGCCAACACGGCCTCGGCCTGGCGTGTGGGGCCGCTGCTGGAGGGAGGACGAACCACTGAGGGTGACACGATGCTGGCAATTCGCCCCTTTTACAGTCGTGAAAGGAGCGTCGACAAGAGGCGCGGCGTGGTTGATCTCCTCTGGCCGCTGGGCACCTTCTCACAGCGCGGTGAACGCAGCAACTGGCGCTTGCTGCTCGCCTTCGGCACCGGCAATGAGTCGGAGCTGGATAACGAAGCTTACCGTTTCCGCCTCTTTCCCATCTACTTTGAGGGGCGCACACGCGCGGGCGACGAGTATCGCGCTCTCTTTCCCGTCTACGGTGAGATTCGTGACTTCCTCGGCTTTGGCGATACGAAATTCTGCCTCTTTCCCATCTATGGCAGCGCAGTCAAGGGACAGACCGAGACCCGTACCCTCCTCTGGCCCTTCTATCTGACACGCCACGGACCGAAGATCGAACAGTTGCGCCTCTGGCCCTTCTATGGGCGCCGCGTCACAAGCGGCGCCATGGCCCACTCTCGCACCTTTGTCCTCTGGCCCATCTGGCATCGTCTCTCCTATGACAACGACTCCATTCAGGGGAGCGCCACGCTGCTCTGGCCGCTCTATGGCCGCTCCCATTTCGAGCGGGCACACCGCGGCACCGAACGCGGCTGGAGTCTGCTGCCTCCCCTGATCGGCCTGACCCGTGGCGACGACGGCTACCGCTCGCTACGTGCCCCCTGGCCCTTTATCCGCCAGCTCGACTCTGACAAGCGCCGTGAACGCCACTGGTGGCCGCTTTATGGCACCAAACAGAGCGAAATCAGCCGCTCCTGGTATGCAGCCTGGCCCTTTGTCGGCGGCATGACCGTCTCCAATAAAATTTCAATCTCTAAACAGTTCCGGGTAACCCCCTTCTATCTGCAGGAGCAGCGCACCTTTACTGCGGCCGCAGGCACGGCTGAGCCGCCGGTTGTCGAGCAGTATAGGCGCCTCTGGCCGCTCTTCTCGTGGCAGCGTACCAAGGCCGGGAGCCGGCTGCGGGTGCCAGAGCTCTCTCTCTTTCACCACAGTGAGCCGATCGAGCGCAACTGGGCTCCCCTCTGGTCGCTCTTTGTCAAGCGCGACAGGAGTGATGGCGCCTATGTTACCGATATCCTCTGGGGGCTGGCCGCCTGGGGACGGGATGCCGAGGCGCGCCGTTTTACCCAGGTGCTCTGGGTTTTCAATTTCAAGGGGCGGGCGGCCAAGCCTGCCGGGGAGAGTCTGCCATGATCATGCGTGAGCCGGTGTTTCGCCCTGAGCCGCGCAACTCCTTTCAGGCCCTGGGTCGCAAAGCTCTCCACTTTCTGAGAGAGGCCGGGCGCTGCGGCGTGCTCTTCGGTCAGGCGTTGTGGGCGGGTCGTTACCTCTTTGTCTCCAAACGCATGCGTCATGATCTGGTTGCCCAGATGTATGTGGCCGGTATCCGCAGCATTCCGGTGATCACCATTGTGGCAGTCTTTACCGGCATGATCCTGGCGCTGCAGACGGGACTGGCGCTCAGTCGCTACAACCAGGAGGTCTTTGTCGGTTCAGCCGTCATGCTCTCGATGCTGCGCGAGATGGGGCCTTTTATGACCGGTCTGATCCTGGCGGCGGCCGTCGGCTCCTCGATGGCGGCCCAGCTCGGCACGATGATGGTCAACGACGAAATCGCCGCCCTTGAGATCATGTCGATCGATCCGGTGCGCTTTCTGATGATGCCGCGTCTGGTGGCGATGTTGGTCATGACTCCGGTCCTCGGCTTTTACACCTGCATGATGGGACTCCTGGGTGGCGGAGTGGTCGCCATGACGCAACTTAACGTCAGTTGGAGCCAATACGTCGTCAACGCCATGGATTTTGCCGACAACAAAGATCTCTATGTAGGCTTGTTGAAGTCTTTTGTCTTCGGTGGCACGATCGTCACCATGGCCTGTTACGAGGGCTTTACCACCACTCAGGGGGCCGTGGGCGTGGGCATGGCCACCCGCCGTGCGGTCATCAGCGCCTTTCTGATGATCCTGATGCTTGGCTACTTTATCACCCGCTTCTTCTACCACTGATGATCCGCTTCGAACATGTCACCAAACAGTTTGGCACGCGCCGTGTCCTCGACGACATCTCGTTTGAGATTGAGCGTGGCGAGATCTTTGTCATCGTCGGCCCCTCCGGTACCGGCAAGAGCGTTTCGTTAAAGCACATGGTGCGCCTGCTCACACCAACCTCCGGCAAGGTCTACCTTGAGGATCAGCTTATCAGCACCGCCTATGGCCAGCGGCTTGAGAAGCTGCGCGAGCGTTTCGGCTACCTCTTTCAGGGCGGCGCCCTGCTGGCCTGGATGAACGTCTTTGAGAACGTGGCGCTACCCCTGCGCGAAAAGACCAGACTGAGTGAGGATGAGATTTGTGACAAGGTGAACCACACCCTTGCGCTGGTAGGTTTGGAGGGCGATGGCGACAAGCTGCCCTCGGAGATCTCCGGCGGGATGCAGAAGCGCGCCGGCCTGGCACGGGCGATTGTGCGCGATCCCGAAATCGTCCTCTACGACGAACCGACTTCAGGACTCGATCCCGTCACAGCGCGTCGTATCGACCAGCTCATTGCCGACCTCAACCAACAGATCGGCATCACCAGCGTCGTGGTGACGCACGACCTCCACAGTGCCCTCTCGATCGGCAACCGTATCGCCATGCTTAAAGATGGTGTTGTGGCCGAGCTGAGTACACCCCTTGAATTTCGCCGCTCCACCAAGCCGGCGGTACGTGAATTTCTCGAAGCACAGTTTATCACTCCGGAATCACAAGATGGAGGCTTCTGAATTATGGCCAAATGTCCCGACTACTCCAACTACGAGCTGACCCGCGAGATGATCGTCGGCACCTTTATCGGTGTCGTCTTCCTCGTGCTAATTCTCTTCACCGTGGTGGTCTCCGGCAGCCGCCTCTTCTCCGGCGGACGCCGCTCCACGGTCGTCGTCAAGTTTGATAACGTCGGCGGCTTGCGCCGCCACGACTCCGTGCTGGTGCGCGGCATGCCGGTCGGCAAGGTGCAGCGGTTGGCGATTGAGAATCAGGGAGTAAGCGTGACGCTGGCACTTGACGACGAGGTGGTACTCAACGAGGGCTACCGGATCAAGGTGACGCAGTCGTCGCTGCTCGGCGGCATGCAGTTGGTGATTGATGAGGGCAAAGGAGCGCGACTTGAGCGCGGCACGCCGCTGACAGGCGAGGCGCCCGACAACATCATGGAGGACCTCGGCACGCTGGTAAGCGATGTGCGTAACGCCCTGAATGATGGCGGGATCATCAACAACCTGCAGAGCGCCGTCGAGGATATCTCCGTGATCACCGCCCGCCTGCGTAATGGTGAAGGCACCATCGGGCGTCTCCTCTCCGCAGATAACACCATAATCACCAACCTCGAAGCTACGGTTGTCTCGATCCGCCAGGTGGCTGAGCGGCTGGAGCGGGGCGAAGGGACTCTCGGGCGCTTGCTGGCCAACGACGACACACTCTACAACGATCTGAGCGAGACCGTGGCCAACCTGCGGCAGATCAGCACACGGCTGGAACAGGGCGAGGGCACCCTGGGACGCCTGCTCTCCAGCGACGACACCCTCTATCGTGACCTGAGCGATACCGTGGCCAACGTCAAATCGATCTCCGAGCGCCTCGAGAAGGGTGAAGGAACGCTGGGGCGGCTCCTCTCAAGCGACGACGTTATCTATCGCGATCTGGCCGATACCGTAGCCAACCTCAAGAGTGTGACAGGACGTCTGGAGCGGGGCGAGGGTCTGCTGGGCCAGCTTCTCAGGGATGAGGCTCCCATCTCGCACGAGCTGGAGGGGCTGCTCAAGGATGGGCGTGACCTGATCGATGACCTCCGCGAAGCCTCCCCCATCAGCACCTTCACCAGTATCTTCTTCGGCGCCTTCTAGCTGCCCGACTCACAGCCCCACAGCGCCGGGTGGTGGCGGAAGCGGCACCGGGCGTCCCGCCAGGCGCGGCATCAGGTCGGCACGGTGGGTCGCCAATAGCAGGGTGCTGTGGCGGGCCGCAGCCGCTACCAGCAGCTCGCAGACCAGTTCAACCCGCTCCTGATCGAGCCCGGCAAAGGGTTCATCAAGAAGCATGAGGCGTGGTTCGGTCAGCATCACATCAGCCAGGGCCACCATCTGCTGCTCACCTTGTGAGAGACGTCTTGTCAGGCGATTGCGCAACGGGCGCAACTCGCAGGCGTCGATCACGCTACGCAGCCGGGCCCGCAGTCGTTTGCCGCTGAGTCCCTTCAATTTGCCACGATAGGTGAGGTGCTCCTCCACCTTTAAATCATGATAGAGTGCAATCCGTTCCGGCAGATAGCCGACCAGCCGGCGCACCGAATCACTGCGCGGCAGGGCGTCGATGCCACCGATGATCACCCTGCCGGCGGAGGGCGACATGACGCCGGCCACGATGGCGAGCAGCGTCGTCTTGCCCACGCCGCTGGCCCCCGTAACAGCCACAATCTCGCCATCGGCAACGGTCAGAGCAAAATCCTGCAATACCTGCAGGGTGCCGAAGCGCTTGCCCAGACCTCTGATCTCCAACATGGCGTTCATGCTGCCGCTGCTTCCCGGTTAGCGCCCGCGTAACAGACGCTCAGCCAGACGCTCCGGCAATCCGGCCCGCAGGACCTTTTCGGCCGCCGTCGCCACATCGTACTCTACCCGCCTGAACTCCACCTCTTTGGTTTTGGGGCGATAGATCGCATAAGAACTGCGCGGATCGCCATCGCGTGGCTGGCCGACACTGCCAACGTTGATAAAATATTTGGTGCCGAAGGCGATCTTGATGTGGGCTACCACATCGCTTCTAACCACCTGCGACGACTTGGCAAAGACCATCGGCACATGGGTATGGCCGTGAAAACAGAGCGGGGTGGTTTGGTAGGTGAAGTGCGCCTCGGCATCGAAAGAGTCGAAGACATAGCCCCATTGATCGGGCATATCAAGGGTGCTGTGAACCGCCGTCAAGCCGCTGGCATGCAAGATACGGGAGAGCGGCAGTTGGCGCAGCCACTCGATATTATCCTCACCCAACTGACGGCGCGTCCAGGCGATCACGTTGGCCGCCAGCGGTTGAAAATCGTCGAGATACTCATCGTTGGAACAGTAGTGATCGTGGTTGCCTCGTACGGTAACCGCCTGCAGCTCATCGCGTACAACTCCGATGCAGGCGCGTGGGTCGGCATTATAACCTACCACATCGCCCAGACAGACAAAGTCGGTAACGCCTTCGCTGCGTGCGTCTTCGACGACAGCTTGCAAGGCTTCCAGGTTTGAATGGACATCGCCAAAGATGGCATAGCGGCGCTCCATGACTTTGCTCTCCCAGGAGGTCAGATATTCAACAGGCGTGCCACTGCGGTCAGGTCATCCGATACCGTTACCTTCATGTTGGGCGGTTGCCACTCTACGAGGCGCACCTTTTCGCCCAATGCCTCAACGGCAGAAGCCTCATCCAGCACGGTTTCACCCTCCGCAGCCAATCTGGCATAGGCGCGGCGCAGCAGGCTGGCTTCGAAAGTTTGCGGTGTCTGCGCCAGCCAGAGGCCGGTGCGTTCGAGTGTGCGGTTGACAATCGCCCCTTTGTTGCTTGCCTCTTTGATGCAGTCGACCACACGCTGCGCAGCCACGCCACTGCCGTACTTGCGGGCATGAGCAATGGTGGCAGCGATCAGAGCCGGAGTTACCAGCGGGCGGGCGGCATCATGAACCGTGATAAATTGGGCCTCAGGACCGGTTGCTTCCAGGCCGGCCCTGACCGAGTCCTGCCGCTCGGCACCACCGACCACAACCTCCTGCAGTTTGGAGATGCCAAACATCTGTGCCATGCCCCGTGCGGCATCCTGCCGACCCCGGCGCACCACCAGAACGATCTGGTTGACCTCGGGCGACGCTTCAAAGGCCAGCATCGAGTAGGCTACCATGGGCTTGGAGCCGATACTCAAAAACGCCTTGTCGTAGTTGGCACCCAAACGTTTGCCACGACCAGCCGCCACGATAATTGCCGTTGTCATACTCTCTTCCGTTTCTCTCGTCTCTGAAGGCGCGCTGCAGCCCTCAAAAATGTTCGCTAAAGCAGGTTATACTTTAGCACAGCCGGATAAGAGCGTCAATCATGATCTGAAGGCAAAACAAAAGGGAAATTTGCAGTTGCTATTGTGGCAAATGTATTCCAGAATAGAAGTTTCATTGCAAACGCAGTAGTAGGCAGAGCCGAAACGAGCGGGACGTTGGCCCGGCACCCATCCCTTCAGCGGAGGCGCTGCCGCCAGCGCATCTGTTTCCGGACTCTGCCAGAGCAAAGGCGTGGCTCCATAACCATCCTGACCTCTTCAAGTGGGAGGTGACGGAGTATTTTGACCGCGTGCGTGCCGACGGCGGCGCCATCGTCCATGCCCCCCCTTTCGGGAGAAGGTCGACCACGTCCACCTCTTCCCCGGGAAGATCGACGCCGTTGAGGTGATCAACGCCAACCGTGACGATGAGTGCAATCAACATGCACGCAACTTTGCCGACAGCTTCAAACTGCCCTATGCAGCCGGCTCGGATATCCATTCAACCACCAGACAGCGTCGGCTCGGTGGTGTGATTGCACCGCGACGTCTGGCCGATCCGCACGACTACATTGCAGCCGTGCTGGCCCGGGAGATCACGGTCTTCCAGGAGCCGATTGTACGGACATAACGTCTCTTTTATCACGCCAGCAGAGGATCAGTCAAAGCCCTCAAGGCGCAGGCGGGGGAACCAGAGCTCTGCGCCGACGGTGATCGTCTCCTTGCCGACAAGCCAGTCGCGCATGGCGGGCAGGAGGGTAATAGTATCGTAACGCTCGGCATGGATCAGGCCGAGCGCAGCGGTGGGGAGGGGCGAGCTGTTGAGCTCGGGGATGGCGCTGTTATGCGCCTGATCAAGGTAGCTCCAGTCGGCGGGTGTGCGGACGGAGTTGGCCACAACGGCCCCCTGCAAAGTGCCGCCGGCGACACCGCGCCGCATCTCATCGTCAGCAGTGTGGCGCAGTTCGTCCGACCCCGCTTCCCAGTCGAGGATGTAGTCGGGGCGCTGGCCGATTGAGGCCGTGGCTGAAAGGGCGCGGCGGCCGGCCACCTCGCGAATCTCACCCAGCAGCTCGCCCTTGCGTCCGGCCAGTTCGACAAACTGGAGTATGCCGGCGGTGATGATCACAACGACGAGGATGGCGATGACAAACTCGATCATGGCCTGGCCGGAGTTTCTCACGGTCAATGCCCCCTCCGTGTACCACCGCCACGGCCACCGCCGCCACGACTCGGCAGGGTACAGAGATTGCTGTTTTCCAGCAGCCATTCGATACCGGGGCGGCGAAACTCAATATTCTCGAAGGTGCGGATCAGGCGGCAGTAGTCGCAGTCGTCGTGGAGGTTGCCGGTCTGGGTGTAGCGCGGCAGATGTTCATCGAGGTGACGCCGCCAGTTGACATTGAAAGAGCCACTGCTGCCACCGGCGGCAGCATCGACGGGGATCAGGCGCACGTCACGGAAGGAGGGAAAGACGAGACCGTAGGCGTTGGGTCTGAGCCGCTGTGTCGATTCGGAGCGTTCCAGATAGCCGAAGGGTTTGGCGGCGGCCGTCCAGAGGATGTCGTCACGCCGGGCCGCCGCACCGCCGGCCGGAGTGAGGCGCGACGCCTGGGCATGGAGGCGGATCACAACATCGGCGCCCGTATAGTCATATTCAGGCTTCACAGGACCGACGATCGGGAAGGCGTCGGGGCCGTCGGGATCCATGATCTCCCAGGTGTCCCAATAGGCGGGGTGGTAGAAGTACCAGTTTTCCACACGTGGCATGACGTTGGTCTCGACGAAGCCGCCCAGCTCGATCGCCTGCTGCCCGGCACCGGTGGTGAAGGCTTCGGGAGAGACGATATGTTCCAGAGCGACGAGGCGTGAAACGAGGCCGAGGCCGAAAATTTCGGCGTTTTCAAAGGTAGGCGGATTGGGCAGCGGGAGCGCGGGCCACCAGGTATAGTCGGTAAAGTCGTCGAGCATGGTCCGGATCGGGTTACGGCTGGCGGTGGGATGGAGGAAGAACCAACACCAGCTACGCCCGGCCACAGCGTCGTAGAAGGCGGGATCACGCAGTATGTGGTCGTCGTCGGGATCGGTATAGAAGCGGGCGTTGTCGGGGGCGGCGGCGAGACCGTCGGCCGCGATCGCAGCGAGCATCCCGGCATAGCTGCGCCAGGCGCCGGGATAGGGCTCGGGAAAGAGGAGTTGGCCGGCGATTTCAGTATCATAGGTGGCAACGTCTGCGGCGTGCTCCTGCAGTAGTTGTGTAAAGTCGGGATCGACGTAGATGCGGTTGTTTTTGGCAGCCACCTGGGCGGCAATCAGGGCGGTCAGCGGTCCGGTAAAGCAGAGGCGGGCCTGCATGTTGGTGATGGCATCGACGGCGGCCGTATCATCGGCGCTGAGAGCCAGAGCGTGCATCAGATTGAGCTCGCCGACCAGATTGAGGGTGGCCCCCTGCCAGCGGGCAGCCGCAAGAGCCGCAGCATCGCCGGCGTTTTGTGAGAGCGACTTGGCGCTGATAATGCGATGGAGATCGACGTTCCAGAAGAAGATAAAGACCAGCACGGTAAGCGCCAACAGTAGAAAAAGAATCGTCTGGCCGCTACGTCTGGATCGGGAGCCGGGGGCAGGAGAGGGCATTGGTTATAGCCCCCTGTCGTCGAGATAGAGCGGGTAGTGGCTCTCGATGGCATAGTTGCCGCGCAGGCGCAACTCCTCCTGCGCGAGCGCCGGGGTGAGGGCGCCGACCCAGTCGTAGAGAGCCCTGACCATAATGGTTAAGGGGTAGCGTTGTTCGACGCGCAGATCGAGGTGCTGCTGCTCGCCCCAGAGTCCGGCGCCGCCGCCACCCAGTCCGGTGCCCCGGATTTCGTCCCACGCCTCATAATCGAGGATATAGGAGGCGCGTGGCTGGTTGACGCTGGCAAGGTAGTCGGGGATGCGGGCGCGTTCAAGGTGGGCGCGGCTGTTATCGGGCGTGGCTCGCAGCGCCCAATCCCAGGTGGCGCCGGGGCTGAAGTTGGCCAATGCCTGCTGCAGTGCGGCGTCGTGAAACTCCTCTTCCGGCTGCAACATGCGCCCGGCGTTGGGAATGGTGGCGACGCGCATCACCTTGGTCACCATCCAGCCGTTGAAACCGACGGTGCGGGCACGGGCGGCACGGGCGGCAGCGTGGCGCAACACCTCACGCTGCGCAAAGCCGTGAGCCAGTTGGAAGAGGCCGAAGAAGAGGAGACAGGTTACCAGTATTACGATGACCGACTCGATCATCGCCTGACCGGTGCGGCTGCCAACAGAGGCAGCCCGGATGCTCGGCGCTCTCTGCCCGACACGGCGCACGGCTAAACTCTCAGGCCGGAGGGTCAGAAATTGCCCGACTCATCGAGACGGCGCAGTTTGCCGGCGGCATCTTCACCGCTCAGACTGGCGGCCTCGGCACCCTTCTCTTCATCAAGAGCTGATGTGGCACCGGCCGTCTTCTTGCCGATAGCCTCGCTCAGCTTGCCGAACAAGACCAGCAGAGTAATGGCGATCAGGACCACGATGATGATGTACTCGACCATCGTCTGGCCACTGCGTGATTTACGACGACTATCCATCTGGTTACTCCCGTTTCAGGTGTAGAGACAACAGAGTCACGGATACTCCGAAGCGACCAGCTCCAAGACCCGTGAAGATTGCTGCCTAAGAGCATACAACAGCAGGGCAAACAAGGCAACCACTACCAGCAGCATAGCGGCCACGATGATATATTCGATCATCGCCTGGCCGTTGCAACGCTCCCGGCGGGATGGTAGCTGCCATCTGCCTCTCAATTTCATGCCCTCACTATAACATAAAACGGGGCACGGTTACAGACTATTGTGACCAAGCGGGGATGCACATCCACTATTGTGGATCGCACCCACCAAGCGGTCTGGTTGTCGGTCTGGTTTGACCATGCAGGGGTAAAATGATAGAGTATCGGATTTCGATTTAATTCCACTTTTCAGAGCATCATGAATCTCAACAAGCGAAAAAAGGGCGAAGCGGATAGTGAGCAGTGCGTCGCTCCTGCCAACGGGCAAGAGAGCACTGCCAACGGGCAGGCCGAGAACGCTGCCACGGACGCTGAGCTTGAACAGATGGCGACAGAGCTTGAAGCGAGCCGCCAGCAGAACTTGCGGCTGATGGCCGATTTCGACAACTTTCGCAAGCGTGTCAACCGTGAGCGCGGTGAGCTGATCCGGCGCGCCAACGAGGAGCTGGTCACCGATATACTACCGGTACTGGACCACTTTGGTCTGGCACTGCAGCAGGCTGGCGACCCGGCCGACTCCTTCGTCGTGGGCGTACGAATGGTTTATGAACAGTTGGTTGCCGTATTGGAGAAGGTGGGTCTGGCTGCGATTGAGGCTGGCGGTGCCCCCTTTGATCCGGCGATCCACGATGCCATTTCCTACCAGCCCTCCGACAGCGTACCGGAGGGAGAGGTGATTTTGCAGAGTCGTTGCGGCTACCGCCTCGGTGACTATGTAATTCGTCCTGCCACGGTGGTGGTATCGAGCGGCACCGGCAGCCATGAGGCCGGGACCTCTGCGGAACCCGACGCCGAGAGCGATGCGGCAGAGAACGCCAACGGGGATTAAGCCATGGCTACCAAGAAACGCGACTACTACGAGCTGCTTGGTGTGCAGCGTGACGCCTCGGCCGACGATATCAAGAAGGCCTATCGCAAGATGGCCATGAAGTATCACCCCGACCGCAATGCCGGCGATGAGCAGGCGGCCGAGATGTTCAAAGAGGTCTCCGAGGCTTATGAGGTCTTGAGCGACCAGACGAAGCGCCAACGCTACGATCAGTTCGGCCACGACGGCGTGAAGTCGGCCTTCGGGCCGGGCGGTTTCGATTTTGGCCGCGACTTCAGTCACTCGGCAGATTTTCAGGATATCTTCAGCTCTCTCTTCAGTGGCGGCGGTATCTTCGGCGATATCTTCGGCGGTGGGCAGCGCCGGCGCTCGCACGACGGCTCGCAGCGTGGAGCCGACCTGCGTTTTGACCTCGAGATCGACCTGGAGGAGGCGCTCTTCGGTGTCGAACGTGATGTGGTACTGCCGATTACCGAGGCGTGCGACGACTGCAATGGCAGTGGCGCTGCCCGCGGCAGTTCGCGTGAAAACTGCCGCCAATGCGGTGGTCGTGGCAGCGTCGTGACCGGCGGCGGCTTTATCCAGTTTCAACAGACATGTCCCGTCTGTCGTGGCGAGGGCACCATCGTGCGCACTCCCTGCAAAAAGTGCCAGGGCAGCGGACGCAGCAAAGTGCGGCGCAGCCTCAAGCTGCGTGTGCCACCCGGTGTCGAGACCGGCTCACGTCTGCGTGTGCCGGGCAAGGGCGAGGGGGGACAGCGTGGTGGAGCTCCCGGCGATCTCTACGTTATCACCCACGTGCGCGATCATCCGATCTTTGAACGCCAGGGCGCCGAACTGGCCTGTACGGTCTACGTACGCCCCGAGGTAGCGGCGCTGGGGGGCGACGTGCCGGTACCGACGCCCGATGGCATTGCCAACCTCAAACTGCCACAGGGCACCCCCAACGGCAAGGTTTTCCGCCTGCGCGGCAAGGGAGCGCCGCTGCTTGGCGGGGGTGGACATGGAGACCTGCACGCCCGCAT
Organism: uncultured Lentisphaerales bacterium; assembly: GCA_964599645.1. Lineage (GTDB taxonomy): Bacteria > Verrucomicrobiota > Kiritimatiellia > RFP12 > JAAYLN01 > JAAYLN01. The sequence continues at coordinate 120,058 of CAZRGQ010000001.1, forward strand.
TGAGATCGAGGTGCCGGCTCACCTTACGGGCAGCCAGAAACGCCTGCTGCAGAGCTTTGCCGAGAGTTGCAGCGAAAGCAACTACCCCCAGGCCTCCCGCACAGCAAAACAGGCAACTGAGTTCCTGTCGCGCCGCGAAGCGCTCAAGTCGCAGAAATAGAGCAGTGCAGCGACATGTATCGGCACCTGGCACGAGAGCTTGATCTTGAGAGCCGCAGCTTCACGCTGCAAGGTGCGGAGGCACACCACCTCGGAAGCGTACTGCGGCTGAAAGAGGGGGCCGAAGTAGAGCTCTTCGACGGACGCGGCACCAGCGTGGCGACGGTGGTCACCAAGAGTGGCAAGCGTCTGCTGCAGTTGGAGGCGGTGGGCCGACCGCAGAGCGTGCCGGCGCCAGCCTGCCGGATCACCCTCTTCCCGGCTGTCAGTAAAGCGAAGCGGATGGAGTGGACGCTGGAGAAGGCCGTTGAACTGGGAGTCAGCCGGATTGTGCCGCTCTTGACTGAGCGCACTGTGGTGCAGTTGCGGGGCGCAGACGAGCTGGCCGAGAAGCGGGAGCGCTGGCAACGGCTGGTGGCCGAGGCAGCGCGCCAGTGCGGCACACTCTGGTTGCCCGGGGTAACAGCGCCGCTAACGCTGGCAGAGGCGCTGCCCGAACTGCAAGCCTGTCAGCCGCTCTTGGTGGCGGCACTCAGCGCAGAGGCTCGTCCGCTACGCGAAGTCGTCGCCGCTTTGCGCCCGGCTGCCAGCGAGCATGATACCGCCCGGAAGAGGCCGGCTGTGGCCGGCTGGGTAGTGGGTCCCGAAGGCGACTTCACGCCAGACGAACTGACACAACTGCACGAGATGGGCGGCTTGTACGTCTCCCTCGGCAGAAATATCCTGCGTACCGAGACAGCCGCGATCTATGGTATGGCTGTGCTGAATGCCATCTGGCTTTAATAATGTTGCTCTCTGTCCCCACATATGCCCCGACGTACATATAGGCAATCTTAAGGCCAATATCGTCTTTGACGAGAGTGGTACCAACGTGACCATCGTGATGGTGAAGGCCGCCGAGTGGTTCCTCGACGACTATACCGGCTTTGTCAGTGGGCATGCCGGATAGGGGTCCAAAACTGCGAGAGATTTTTTGTGGATGCCGCTAAATCATGCACTTTCTCTTGCTCTGATCGTCAGAGCTGACGCTCTGACGCGGTTGTGCAGAAGCACAACCCTCCATTTTGGTTACATCAACTATATGAGGCTCTTGCAAAACCCCTCGGTCGCAGCGCCTAAGGGACTATCGGCCTGT
>CAZRGQ010000002.1:0-18783 GCA_964599645.1 uncultured Lentisphaerales bacterium
CCAGGGCGGCGAGGGTGACGTTTTCCCAGCCGGGGAGGGCGAGGAAGTGGGCCAGCAGGAGGGCGCAGGCGGTGGCGTCGTAGAGGGCATCGTGGGGGGCGCGGTCGGGACAGGCAACACGCAGGGGTTCAATCAGGTGCAGCTCGTGGACGATCTCTTCGAGGGCGGCGGAGGCGCAGTGGGGATAGTAGCGGCGCACGAGACGCAGGGTGTCGATCCAGGGGCCGAGGCGGTGCAGCGGCGCGAGGCGCTGTAGCAGAGAGCGTTCGGTGCCGATGTTGTGGGCGACCAGGGGACGCTGGCAGAGCCATTCGGCGGCCAGATGGGGCCAGAGTGAGGTGAGCGGCGGAGCCACGGCAAGCTGTGGACGCAAGAGGGCGTGGCGTCCAGGGGCGTGGGGGTTGAAGGGGCGGTCGGGGTCGACTTGCAGCAGCGACTCGTAACTCGCGCCTGTCAGCTTGACGCCGTGGAGCTTGACGATACCGATCTGCCACGCCTCACTCTCCCAGCCGTGGCAGGCGCCGGTGGTCTCGAAATCGATCACGGTGAAGGTGGTGTCGCGGGCAAGCCTGAGATCGTTGGCAAACATGAGGGAGGCTCAGTCGCTCAACTGCATGTCGCAGAGGCTGCGGTAGCGTCCGTGGCGGGCGTAGAGCTCGTCGTGGGTGCCGCGCTCGATGATGCGGCCCTGGTCGATGACGAGTATCTGGTCGGCACGGCGCACGGTGCTGAGGCGGTGGGCGATGGCGAGTGTGGTGCGATTGGCCATCACCTTGGCAATCGCCTCCTGCACCAGACGTTCGGTGACGGTATCGAGGGCGCTGGTGGCTTCGTCGAGGATCAGAATGGGCGGGTTGCGCAGAATGGCACGTGCCAGGGCGACGCGCTGCTTCTCGCCGCCGCTGAGGACAAAGCCTTTGTCGCCGACGACCCGCTCGTAGCCTTCGGGGTGGGCTGTGATGAAGTCGTGCGCATTGGCCATGCGAGCCGCCTCTTCGATCTGCCGGCGGGTGGCGTCGGGGGAGCCGTAGGCGATGTTGTTGGCGATGGTGTCGTTAAAGAGGATGGTATCCTGGGTAACGACGCCGATCATGCGGCGCAGGTCGGCGGTGGCGATTGCGTGCAGCGGGACGCCATCCATGGTGATGGCACCGGTGACAGGGTCGTAGAAGCGGGCCAGCAGGTTGGCCAGGGTGGTCTTGCCGGAGCCGGTCTCACCGACGAGAGCCAGCAGGTGGCCGCGGGGCAGTTCAAAGGAGGCGTCGCGCACGACGGCCGGGCCATCGGGTGAAAAGCTGAAGTCGACGTGGTCGAAGCTGATGCGGTCGTCGAAGCTCTGCTTGGGTGCGGGGTTGGTCGCCTCGGGCAGGGAGGTGTCGGTATCGACGATGGCGAAGATGCGTTCCAGGGCGGCAGAGCCGCGCTGCACAGCGGCACCGATATTGGTGAGCTGGCGCAGGGGACGGTAGGCAGCGTAGATGGCGACGGCGATGACGGCAATCTGTTCGAGCTTGATGCGGTAGATAAAGCAGGCGGCGACGAAACCGCAGGCGAGGAGCGTGACGACCGTCTCCATCATGGGCGACATGAGCAGTTCGTTGCGCAGCGCGCCGAGCGAGGAGAGGAAGTAGCGCTGGTTGAGCTGGTGGAAGCGGGCCGATTCGCTCGCCTCGGTGTGGAAGGCTTTGACGACGCGGATGCCGGTAAAGTTTTCGTGCATGCGGGAGACGAGCTCCGAGATGCGTTCAAGGGCGCGACGGGTCCAGCGTTTGACGCGTGAAGCGAGGATCACGATCGGTATCAGGCAGACAGGGAGGAAGATTCCGGCCACCAGCAACATGCCGCCGAGGCCGTTGTCCAGGGCATAGAAGACGGCAAAGAGGATGGCAGCGGTTATTTCAAAGGGGGCGCGGGCGGCTTCGGCGATGGTGACAGAGATCAGGTGTTCGACACTGGCGGCGTCGTTGACACAACGTGAGATGAGGTTGCCGATGTCGCTCTGACCGAAGAACTTGAGCGATTGGCGCTGCAGGGAGTCGAAGAGTAGATTGCGAATGTCGCGCACGACGCTGGTTCCGACCCAGCGCATAAAGTAGTGGTTGATGAAGGAGGTGGCGATGCGGAGCAGGCCGACGAGGGGCAGACCGAGGAGGCCGATAAAGAGGGCCTGCCAGGTGAGGGTGTTGTCGGCATGGCGCAGGGGGATGTTGTAGCGGGCCGCGATGCGTTCGGCCGTCTTGAAGGAGCCGGGGAGGGTATCGGGCGGGGGCGGCAGGGTGTCGGGATCGATCACCGTGACGCCATCAACGCTGCCGTCGGTGGCCGCCGGGGGCTCAAGGTGGTCGAAGGCGCTGAAGGCGCTGGGAATGAAGCTGAGGAGGCCGAAGAAGCTGCCGACCGAGAGGAGCCCGGCCAGCACACCGATTACCAACCGCCCGCGATAGGGCCGGGTTAGCCTTAGCAGGCGGCGGTAGTTATTGGCAGGGGCGGCCGCTTTGGACCCGGAGGGGGTCACAGGTTCAAGTTCCCGATGTAGCGTTCGGCTTCGAGGGCGGCCATGCAGCCGGTGCCGGCGGCGGTGATGGCCTGGCGGTAGCGGCTGTCCTGCACGTCACCGGCAGCAAAGAGGCCGGGGACGTTGGTGATGGTGTTTTTGGCGACGATGTAGCCGTTGGCATCGAGGTCGACCAGCCCTTTGACGAAGCCGGTATTGGGGTCGTGGCCGATGGCGATGAAGAGCCCCTGGACTTCGATGGTGGAGAGCGCGTCGGTTTTGACGTTGCGCAGGCGTACACCGTTGACGGTGCCGGCGTCGACGTCGAGCACCTCGGCTACGACGCTGTCCCAGGCGACGGTGACGTTGGGTGTGCTGAGGAGACGATCGCCCATGATCTTGGAGGCGCGGAACTCGTCGCGGCGGTGGATCACGGTTACGTGGGCGCAGAGGCGGGCGAGAAAGAGGGCCTCTTCGAGGGCGGTATCGCCACCGCCGACAACCGCCACCTTCTGGTTGCGGAAGAAGGCTCCGTCGCAGGTGGCACAGGCGGAGACGCCGCGTCCGATCAGGGCCTGCTCCGAGGGGAGACCGAGATAGCGTGCCGTGGCGCCGGTAGCGATAATCAGAGTGCGGCTCTTGAGAGTTTCGCCCGACATGGAGAGGCTGATCTCATGGATGCGCTCAGCCGCAGGGGTGGCGGGAGCGGTGGCGAGGTTGACGGAGGCGACCTCGTCCATCGTGAAGCGGACACCGAGACGTTCAGCCTGCTTGCGCATCTGGTCCATCAACATCGTACCGGCCAGGGGTTCGGCAAAGCCGGGAAAGTTTTCGATATCGGTGGTGTCGGTCAGTTGTCCGCCCGGCTTGAGCCCTTCAATCAGGAGCGGTTTGAGGTTGGCGCGTGCGGCGTAGATGGCGGCGGTGAGTCCGGCAGGACCGCTGCCGAGAATCGTAACGTTTTCCATGATCAGGTATACCTCAGTATCTCGTCGACGGTGGTGTAGCCATCGAGCAGGTTGCGCACACCGTCTTCGCGCATGGTGCGCATACCGAGTTCGCGAGCCTTTTCGCGAATCAGCAGCGTCGGTTTCCGCTCGTTGATGAGCACCCGGATCGGCTCCGTGATGCTCATATATTCAAAGATGCCTTTACGCCCCTTGTAACCGGAGTTGTTGCAGAGGTCGCAGCCGCGTCCGTAGTAGAAGGGGCGGCCGCCGATATCCGGGCGGCTGAGGTTGAGGCGTTCGATGGTATCGTCATCGGGCTCGTAGGGAGTTTTGCAGTTGTTGCAGATCGTGCGCACCAGACGCTGCGCCAGCACCACCTCGAGGGTTGAAGAGACGAGATAGGGCGGCACATCCATATCGACCAGACGGGTGACGGCGCCGGCGGAGTCGTTGGTGTGGAGGGTGCTGAAGACGAGGTGACCGGTAAGCGAGGCCTGAATGGCGATTTCAGCCGTCTCGAGGTCGCGGATTTCACCGACCATCAGAATATCGGGGTCCTGACGCAGAAAGGCGCGCAGTACCTTGCCGAAGGTGTTGCCGACCAGCGGGTTGATCGGCACCTGGATGATGCCGTCGATGTCGTACTCGACCGGCTCCTCGGCCGTGATCAGCTTGGAGTCGATCTTATTGATGGCGCTGAGACAGGAGTAGAGGGTTGTGGTTTTACCGGAACCGGTAGGGCCGGTGACGATAATGATGCCGTTGGGCTTCTCGATATCGATGGAGAGGGTGTCGTAGACATCTTCGGGCAGTCCGATATTCTGGAGGTCGAGCGAGACGACACTGCGGTCGAGCACGCGCAGCACGACGCTCTCGCCAAACTGGGTCGGCAGGCAGGAGACACGCAGATCGACCTGGTGCCCGGCCACCGAGATGGCGATACGGCCATCTTGCGGCAGGCGGCGCTCGGCGATGTTGAGGTTGGCCAACACCTTGATGCGCGAGATGATCGGCAGGGCGAGCCGCTTGGGAGGCGGCTGCATCTCGTAGAGGGCACCGTCGATGCGGTAGCGGATGCGGAAGTCGTGTTCGAAGGGCTCGAAGTGGATATCGGAGGCGCGATCTTTGACGGCCTGATAGAGGACGAGGTTGACATAGCGCACCACGGGGGCGGCGCCGGCCTGTTCGGCGATGGCGCTTTCGTCGGCCATGTCGGCGCCGAGGGTGTCGTCGCGCTCGATGACCGATTCGAGATTGGAGAGCATCTCGGCCACGGTGGCGCTGTCGTCGCCGTAGTACTCATCGATGCGGTTCTGGACGTCGGCTTCGCGCGCCAGCACAAAGGTAATGTCGCGCGCCAGCACAAACATCAGCTCGTCGGTAGCAAGCGGATCAACCAGCGTCGAGATGGCGAGCGTAACTGAACCGGCCTGCACCTCGACCGGCACGACGTTGTACATGCGGGCTACGGCGGCAGGCACGGCGCTGCGCACCTGGGGTGAAATTTCGACGTTCGAGAGGTCGATCGCCTCACAGCCCATGTAGCCGGCCAGCATTTCGAGGAGCGGCTCCTCCTCGATGTGGCCCATATCGATCAGGAGGTTGCGGAAGGGTTTGCCGCTGCGGCGATGCTCCTCCTGAATCTCGAGCGATTGTTGACTATCGATCACGCCATTGTTGATGGCGAGGTCGAGGATCGGATCGAGAATTTCCGGTGTGTTGCGGTGGGTTGCGTCAGACATTCACCATCTCCATTCTGCAGGTGTGGCGGGATACACTCAGCGTCCTCCCGACTGCTCTTTGAGTTTGGCCACCACAGAGTCGGGATCCTGTGACTTGGTAATCAGGTCTTCGTAGTGGATCAGACCGGCCTGATAGAGATTAAGCAGGTGCGAGTCGAGGGTAATCATGCCGTATTTGGCGCCGGTTTGGATATCGGAGGCGATCTGGAAGGTCTTGTTATCGCGAATACGCGACCTGATCGAAGGGGTGGAGATCATGATTTCGAAGGCAGCCACGCGCCCCGGTTTGTTGGCGCGCACCAGCAGCAGTTGCGAAATCACGGCGACCAGTCCGACCGCGAGCTGCGTGCGGATCTGGTCCTGCTGGTCGGTGGGGAAGGCGTCGACGATACGGTCGACGGTGGTGGCGGCACCGGTGGTGTGCAGTGTGGCAAAGACGAGGTGACCCGTCTCAGCAGCCGTAATGGCCGCCTGCATCGTTTCGAGGTCGCGCATCTCACCCACAAGGACGACGTCGGGGTCCTGGCGCAGGGCGCGGCGTACGGCCTCGGCAAAGCTGGGGACGTCGGAGCCGATTTCGCGCTGCGTGACCACCGATTTTTTATGCTCGTGGTAGTACTCGATCGGGTCTTCGACGGTGACAATATGACAGTCGCGCTGTTCGTTGATCACATTGAGCATGCTGGCCAGAGTGGTGGTTTTGCCGGAGCCGGTCGGTCCGGTCACGAGCACCAGGCCGCGTGGCCGGAAGAGGAGCTCGTTGATCTGCTCGGGCAGGCCGATCTGCTTCAGCGTGAGGAGCGTGTTGGGAATCTGGCGCAGCACGATACCGACGTTGCCGCGTTCGCGGAAGACGCTGACACGGAAGCGGGCCTGGTCGCCGAAGCTGAAACCGAAGTCGGCACCGCCCACCTCGCGCAGACTCTGTTGGTGTTCCGGCGCAGTGATACTCTTCATCAGCCGCTCAGTATCTTCGCGATCGAGCACGGGCGAATCGAGCGGCACGAGCGAGCCGTGGATACGCAACATGGGAGGCGCATTGACTCTGATATGCAGGTCGGAGGCGCCTTCATCGACGCATAGCTGCAGCAGGTCGCTCATTTCAACACTGTTTTGGCTCATCAGTTTGCATCTCCCATCGTGGCGAGGAGCACCTCCTCGAGTGAAGTCATGCCGGAGACGACTTTCAGCAGGCCGTCTTCGCGCAACGTCCGCATGCCCGATTCACGCGCCGCCTGGCGCAGTTCATGGGCAGGGCGCTCATCGAAGATCATCCGCTGGATTTCGTCGCTCATCGTGAAAATTTCAAAGATACCCTTACGTCCCTTGTAGCCTACGAGGGAGCAGTTGTTACAACCGCGGCCATGCCAGAGGGTGGCGCTGGCGATATTGGCCGCGTTGGCCTCGCCGAGCATGCGCAGCTCACGCTGGGTCGGGGCGCGCTCCTCTTTGCATTCGGGGCAGATCACGCGCACCAGACGTTGCGCCATCACGGCACGGATGGCCGAGGCGACCAGGAAGGGCTTGACGCCCATATCCTGCAGGCGGGTAATGGCGCTGGGGGCATCGTTGGTGTGGAGCGTGCTGAAGACGAGGTGACCGGTGAGGGCCGCCTCCATGGCGATGTCGGCCGTCTCCTGGTCACGGATTTCGCCGATCATCACGATATTGGGCGCCTGACGCAGAATCGAACGGAGCGCCGCCGAGAAGTCGAGGCCGACATCGCGATTTACCTGCACCTGATTGATGCCCGACATCTGGTACTCCACCGGGTCTTCCACGGTGATGATCTTGCGGTCGGGGCGGTTGATCTGTCCGAGACAGGCGTAGAGGGTGGTGGTTTTGCCGGAGCCGGTTGGTCCGGTCACGAGCAGCACTCCGTCCGGCAGGGCGATCAGGCGCTCAAAACGGCTCTGGTCGTCGGAGAGGAAACCGAGCTGCGGCAGGCCGAGCGCCACATTCTGCTTGTCGAGAATACGCATTACGATACTCTCGCCGTGGTTGGTCGGCACCGAGGAGACACGCAGGTCGAGGTCGCGCCCCTTCACCATCACCTGGATACGTCCATCCTGCGGAATGCGCCGCTCTGAAATCTTCATGCCCGACATGATCTTGACGCGCTGAATGATGCTCTGCTGCAGGCGCTTGGGCGGCGGCTCCATCTCCTGCAGGGCGCCGTCGATGCGATAGCGCACGCGGAAGCGGTTCTCCAGGGGCTCCAGATGGATATCGGAGGCGCGGCGGTTGAAGGCTTCCATGATCAACATGCTGACGAGCTTGATGATCGGGGCATCCGATTCGGTGGCGTCGCTCACGCCAAACTGATCGTCGAGTGATGCTGAACCACCACGTGTCTCGACGTCGATACTGTCGTCGTCGAACTCGCTCATCAGGGCGTCGAGATCCGACTCCCCCGGGTAGAGGGCTTCAAGGGCGCGAGCGATGTCGGCCTTGGTGGCCACAACCCCTTCAACGTTGCGTTTGAGGGTGAAACGCAGGCGGTCGAGGGCGTCGTAGTTGAGCGGATCGGCCATGGCGACGGTGAGGGTGTCGCCCGACTCCAACAGGGGTGCCACCCCGAATTTGCGCGCCTCATCGGAGGGGATGATGGTGGCCAGTTCGGGGTTGATGGCGGCAGGATCGATCGACACCACCTCCATGCCGAGCTGGTTGGCGATCAGGTGCAGCACCTGCTCTTCGGTGACCTCGCCCATTTGCAGCAATCTGTCGAGTGCTGTATCACCCTCGCTCTGCAACGACATCACCGCCTCATCAACCTGCTCGGCGGTGATGACGCCCTCTTCCTGCATCAACTGCAGCACATATTCATCATTTGACGTCACGATTCGACTCCTGCTTCCAGGCTCTTATGGCAGCTCTTCATCTACTGCACTCTGCCAACTTTTGCGCTACAATTGAACCAACCTGTTTGGGGTCGGCTTTGCCGCGGCTCAATTTCATCACCTGACCCACGAGGTAGCCGGCGGCGGCCTTCTTGCCGGCGTGGAAATCGCTGACCGGTCCGGGGTTATCGGCCAGCACCTGATCGACCCAGGCGGCGATGGCGTCGCCATCGCCCACCTGCGCCAGACCGCGCTCCGCCACCATGGCCGCAGGGTCGCCACCGTTGGTAAAGAGCTCCGGCAGGAGGCTCTTGGCGGTGGGCTGATTGATCGTGCCACGCGCCACCAGATTGATCAACTCGCCCAGGGCGCTCGCTTCGAGGGCACAGGCTGTAATCGTGGTGTGGTGCCCGGCCAGCAGCGCCAGCACCTCGGTCATGATCCAGTTGGAGGCGGCTTTGCCGTTGCCGCAGTGGCGGGCGACGGCCTCAAAGAAGTCGGCTACCGGGCGTTCGGCTGCCAGCACACTGGCGTCGTAGGGCGGCAGTTCGTACTGGCTGATGAGGCGGGCACGGCGCAGATCGGGCCGCTCAGGCAGCGCGGCACGCCACGCCTCAAGCTCCTCAGCGCTAATGATAACCGGCGGCAGCTCGGGATCGGGGAAGTAGCGGTAGTCGGGGGCATCCTCCTTGCTGCGCATCGCCTCGGTGAGGCCGGCATCGGAGTCCCAGCGGCGCGTCTCCTGGAAGATGGTGCCCCCGCTCTGCAGCACTTCGGTCTGCCGCTCGATCTCGTAGTGGAGGGCGGCCTGCACCCCCTTGAAGGTGTTGAGGTTTTTGATCTCCACTTTGGTGCCGAAGCGGCGGCTGCCGGCGGGACGCAGGCTGATGTTGGCGTCGCAACGCATGTTGCCCAGTTCGAGGTTGCATTCGCCGATGTCGGCGTAGACGAGACGCTGGCGCAGCTCGTGCAGGAAGGCGACGGCCGCCGCCGGCGAACGGAGATCGGGCTCGGTGACCAGCTCGATCAGCGGCATGCCGCAGCGGTTGAAATCGACGCCGCTGAAGTCGGCATAGTGGATACTCTTGGCGACATCCTCTTCGAGGTGAATCCGGGTGATGCCGATGCGCTGGCGCTGCCCCTCGACTTCGATTTCGACACAGCCGGGGCCGCAGATGGGGTGGAAGAGCTGGGTTGTCTGGTAGTTTTTGGAGACATCGGGATAGAAGTAGCTCTTGCGGTCGAAGCGGCTGCAGGTGGCCACTTCACAATCGAGCAACATGCCGGCCATGGCTCCCAGCCGCACCGCCTCGCGGTTCAAGAGCGGCAGGGTGCCGGGGTAACCGAGGCAACCGGGGCAGACCTGCGTATTGGGGGCGGCAGCGGCGGCGGTACTGCAACCGCAGAAGAGCTTCGAGGCGGTCTTGAGCTGGATGTGGACCTCCAGCCCGATTACGACTTCGTATTTCATCGGCTGTACTCCTCGGCCAGCATGGCTTCACAGGTGGCAGCGAGCTGCAAGAGGCGCACATCGGCCAGGGGCGGTCCCAGCAACTGTACCGCGAGCGGCAATCCGTCGCTGGCGCTGCCGCACGGCAGCGAAATGGCCGGCAAGCCCGCCAGGTTGGCTGCCGAGGTGTGGGAGCCATTGCCGGGCGGCACTGACGGAGTGTCGGGATGCGGCACTTTAAAGGCGGTCGAGGCGGTCGTCGGCGTGAGCAGCAGGTCGCACCCGGCAAAGGCCGCCTGGAAGTCGGCCTTGATCAGGGTACGCACCTTGAGGGCCCGCTCATAGTAGCGCTCATAGGCGCCCGTGAGCAGCAGGTAGGTACCGAGCAGCACGCGCCGTTTCACCTCGCTGCTAAATCCCTCGCCACGGCTCTTGCTGTAGAGCTCATCCAGCGTGGTGTCGTGCCGGGAGCGGCGGCCGTAGCGAATGCCGTCGTAACGGGCGAGATTGGCCGAGCCTTCACCACCGATCACAGCGTAGTAGACAGCAGTAACATACTTGGTATGCGGCAGGCTGAGATCGACGATCGTGGCACCCTGGCGACGGCAGAGCTCGGCTACGGCCTGTACGCGCTCTACCACCTCGCCAGCCGTATTGTCGCCCAGATACTCCCGTGGCAAACCGATACGTACTCCCTTGAGCGTGGCCGCCTCAAGCGGCAGGAGACCGCGGCTCTCAAAGGGGAGCGTCATGGCATCACGCGGCTCGGCACCGGCCATGGTCGCCAGCAAGAGGGCGGCATCAGCGACGTTCTGCGTCAGCGGCCCCACCTGATCGAGCGAGCTGGCAAAGGCGGCCACACCGTGACGTGGCACCACGCCATAGCTCGGTTTGAAGCCGACGCAGCCGCAGAGCGCTGCCGGCTGGCGCACTGAGCCGCCGGTATCGCTGCCCAGTGCTGCCAGCGCCATGCCGTCGGCCACGGCCGCTGCCGAACCGCCGCTGGAGCCACCGGGAGTCAACTCGGGGTTGAGCGGGTGTCCGGTCCGACCATAGTGCGAGTAGTGGGTAACGGCGCCGTAGCCGAACTCATCCATGTTGGTGCGTCCGACAAAGAGAGCCCCGTCCCGGCGCAGGCGTTCGATCAGCGCGGCATCAAAGGGGGGGTGATACCCCTGAAGCAGGGTCGATCCGGCGCTGCAGGGCTGTCCGGCCACGCTGATATTATCTTTGATCGCCAGCGGCACGCCGAGCAGCCTGCCCGGCGCTGCCGCCGCCAGCGCCTTGTCGGCGGCAGCCGCCTGCGCCAGCGCATCCTCCGCGTCGCACCAGATATAGGCGTTGAGCCTGCTGTTCTGCGCTGCAATCGCCTCAAGCAGCGCCGTCACGAGAGCCACCGAGGTAAATTGGCCTTGCCGCAGGGCTGCGGCAGCACGCAACAGGGTTAAACCCTTGAGATCGATAGATGACACTTGGCTAACTACTCCACAATCTTGGGCACTTTAAACTCTGTAGCCGTGCGCACCGGTGCCTGCGCCAGGACGACCTCCTGCGGCAGGCTCTCTGCGGGCTGATCGTCACGCAACCGCTGCGGCGGCGGTTCAAGCCCGTAAATTGTCGGGGCGACCCCCTCAAGCTCCGGCTCGTCCAGTATCTCAAGATAGGCGATCATCTTCTCAAGGTAGTTGGTGCAAGCCTCAAGCTCATCCGGTTTGAGGTCGATCTGTGCCAGGCGGGTAAGCCTGGCCATTTCGAGTGGTGGTGCAGGGGGGTGGTCCATGCCTCTCTTTCAGGGTAGCTTACTTGTCTTCAGGACGAAACTCTGCTTCCACCTCGGCAGGCACAATGGGCTCCTCCACTGCTACCGCTACCGGTGCGGCCACGACTGGCACAGACTCTGTTGCCACAGGTGCTGCCACGGCCTCGCTCTCCGGGAAGGTACACCCTATTGTGGTGCCTGCATGCGGCTCCAGCGTCATGGTGGTGCGCTGTGCCATCGGCCTTGGCGGAGGAGTTGCTGCTGCCGCCGGCAGCGGGCGGGCATTGCGGCAGCCTCCCGGTGGCCCGTAGCGGCCATAGCGACGCTGTTCGGCATTCACCTCTGCCAGGGTAAAGCCGTGACTATCAGCCAATCTGCGCCATTGGCCGCTGGAGAGCTTCAGGGTGGAGTTTACCTCGTTGGCCACCTCATGCAGCCTGAAACCATTGAGCAGCGTTGCCTGCCGGGCAGCACCTGCGGCCTTCATCAGTTGTGTGGCACGCTCGTCACTGCCGACCACGACCAACTTGTCGCACCCCATGCCACTCCAGGCATTGCCGGGCATCTCGACCCAACGTCCGGCGGCGGTGTTGAACTGCTCCAGCCTGGTGCCGGCAGGGCTCTCTGAATGGCAGACCAGGGTGAGGGCATGCGGAAACATGCCAACCAGGTCGAACCCCAGGTTGATCAAGTCGTGCCGTGCCGGCACAGCCAGCACCAGATGCTCGGCCGCCGCAACGACAAATGTGTTCAGCATCAGCAGTGCAATCAGCCAATGTTTTCCAGTTTTCATGACAATCTCCCGGGTGGATGGTTAGACAAAGTAACAAATGGTGCTATTATTGCGCTTTAAGCCGAAAGTGTCAACGTAGCTTTTTGGGTAATCGGCCAGTGACAGGATAACCCCTGTTTGCTCTTTTTCCTCTTTTCAGCTATATCTATTACCGCACTGCAAGAAGTGTTTGTGCATCTGACACACGACGATTTCATACCCTACCCAATGAATCAGGAAGACTGCCTCTCAAACATCTCTACCGGTGATTTACGGCGTGGACTACGCCTCAGCGTGGCCTCCAGTGCCATCGGCATGATCTATTTTACCGTGGTTTTGAGCATGCCGTTTCAGATGATGCTGGAGGCGCTGGGGGCATCAGGGTTTATGATCGGTCTCTTCGGTACGCTGCGCCAACTGGTACTGGTATCGCAGATCCCCGGGTCGCTTTTGATCGAGTCGCTCAAACGGCGCAAACCGGCCTGGGCAACACTTGCCATTTCCCACCGTCTGCTCTTGCTGATTCCGGCCTGGCTTGCCTGGCGGCAGCCCAACTCCCCTGATACGGTCAAATGGATTCTGGCAGCGGTGGCGTTCTCATTTTTAATTGAAGGCTTTGCCGCTCCGTCTTGGACGAGCTGGATGGCCGACCTCGTACCGCCCGCTTTGCGGGGACGTTTCTGGGGACAACGTCAGGCGCTCGTCAATCTGGTTTCGCTCATTACAATCGCAATTGCCGGCCTGTTGCTCGATCACTACCGCCGGCTCGGCACTCATGAGTCGGCTCTGACCGGCTTTGCCATTGTGATGTTCGGGGCGGTGATTTTCGGGGTTGTCGATATCCTCATGCACATCCATGTGCCCGAACCGCTACGCGAGCGCGGTTTACCGGGACGCAACTGGATGGAGAGCATCGTGGTGCCGTTGCGCGACAAGTCGTTCCGTAATCTGGCTCTCAGTGTCGGCGTCTGGGGGTTTGCCTGCAGTGCCGCCGGTTCGTTCAATTCGATCTACATGAAGCGGGTTTTCAATGTAAACTACAGCGAGCTGGCGGCGGTTATTATTCTAAGCACAATCGGCATTATCCTCTTCTCCATCCTTGCCGGCTATCTGATAGAGCGCATGGGGGCGCGTACTTTGAGCGTCGTGGTGATGTGCCTGGCACCGCTCTTCAGTATCTCCTGGTTTCTGGTTACCGATGCGCCTGTAGTGCTCAATTTGGGGATTTTCGGCCAGTTGGAGACGACGCAGGTGGTGGTGCTTATTACGCTGGTTTCGCTCTTCTCCGGCGGTGTCTATTCGATGATTACCGTTTGCCATCTGGCGATGCTCTCGGAGCTGGCGCCAAAGCGCGGGCGTACTCTGGCCATTGCCGTGCATATGTGTCTGATAGGACTACTTACGGCCATTGGCACAGCTTGCGGCGGCAAGGTGGTAGATTACATCACGGCACACCCCTTCTCCATCTGTCTGAGCGGTTCAACCCTGCTGAATTACACCCAGGTGCTGCACACTTTCCATGCGGTTGTGATCTGGACTGTCGCCTTGCCACTGCTGCTGTCGGTACGCACCGAGAGTGAGCCATTGAGCATTGCCGAGGGGTTCCATCGCATCGTGTTGGTCAATCCGCTGCGCCTGATCATCGGTGTCTATCAGGCACAGGCGCTCAATGCACCCTCCCGGCGCAGACGCCGCCTGCGTGCCGCAACGGCGATGGGCGATGCCGGAGCTGCCATTACAACATCCGATCTGATACGTCGCCTCGATGATCCGGTGCTGGACGTGCGCGAAGCGGCCGCCCTCTCGCTGGGACGGATCGGAGGGCGCACGGCACATGAGGCGCTGCTGGCCAAGATCAACGATAGCGAGAGTGACTTGACGCTGGTGGCGCTGCGGGCACTGCGCAGTGCTCCCTCTCCAGAGCTGTCGGAGGCACTGCTGCCGCTGCTCGGCAGTGCAGAACCTTACGTGGTACGTGAAGTAGTGCGTACCCTCGGCGCCTGTGGCAACCGGGTGGCCGTGGCGCCGCTGGTGGAGATGCTCAACCGTACGCCACGCGGACCGCTGGTAGCCATCACGGCAGAGGTTCTGGGGCATTTCGGCGACGTCTCCTCTATCTTTGTGGTACTGCCCCGCTTCAGACTGGCCGACAATGAGGTACGCCGCAACGCTCTGGCCGTGGCATGCGGAGACCTGCTGGGGACAACCGACGGCTTTTACCGTCTGCTTTCGCGCGAAGAGGCTTCAGCCGGTGCCGGAATTGCCTATGAAGTCGCTCGTGTGCGCCGTCGTCTGCTGCTTCCCTGGGAGGGAGTTTCACACCGCGAACGCTACAAGATCAGGCGGGAACTGGCTCTGCTTGAGGCTGAGATGGAAGCGGGAGAGTTGCAGGCGGCGGCGCTGAGGGCCTTTGCCATCGCTGAAAAAACAGCCTTCCTGCGCTACCGGATAGTCAACGAGGGGGAGACAGCCGATTTTCTGACAAAACTGGGCGCATGTAACGAGACTTTCATGGCGGGGGTCTGGTATCTGGCTGTTATCAAGGGCGAGTTCAGTCGCTTCGATGCCAGCGGTTCACTTGCGCCGGTGCAAAACGCGCTTGAAATGCAACTGGCAATTCACGTTGTCGCCTCCTGGTTTACGGCTGGTAAAGAACCTGATTAGAGTAAGGAATAAGTTGCCATGATTATCGATACAATCAACCGTCTCCACTATTACAACGCCGTTCTGCCGGGATTGGATCAGGCCGCCGCCTTTATGCAGCGGGCTGACCTTCTCGCGCTCCCCAATGGACGACATGAGATCGACAGTGATCGGGTCTATGCACTGATACAGGAGTACGAGACCAAGCCGCGTGAGGGCGGCAAGTTGGAGGCACACAGGCGTTATGTCGACCTCCAGTCTGTTTTGCGTGGCAGCGAGGTGTGCGGCTATCTGGCTCTGCCGGCAGCTCCCTCCTGCGATACCCCTTACAATGCAGAGCGCGATTTTATGTTGCTTAACGACAAGGCTTCCGACTATATCGCCCTCTTGCCGCAGCGTTTTGCTCTGCTCTTCCCGTGGGATGCGCATCAGCCGGGTTGTTGCAGTGGTGATGTGCCGGAGCGGGTGTGCAAAATAGTGATAAAGATTGCGCTTTTGCCTTGATATTTAATGATGGTATCACTATAATTCAAGCATGAACTATAAAAAAACCAATACATTACGCTTGCCCCGCGCCCGCTACTTTGCTAAAATATGAACCGTACCAGACAAGATGGAAGCTTTGTAAGTTGTGTCGGTCTCCCTTGAGCGGCATTTTGCGCTTGTTTTCTGCCACAACAAACCGCTACAATGGCGAGCTTCCATTTGAGGAGTTTTAATCATGTCACGAATTTGTGATCTCTGCGGCAAGAAGCCCGCAGCCGGAAAATCGATCATCCGCCACGGCCTGGCCAAGGTCAAGGGCGGTATTGGTCTGCATATCACAGGTGTTTCGAAGCGCCGCTTCATGCCAAACCTGCAGCGTGTACGCGTTAAAGAGGGTGGGACGACCAGACGTCGCACCGTCTGCACCGCCTGCATCCGGCAGGGGCTGATCACCAAGCCTTGAGTCGCCTCGCATGAGGTCGGCGATGCGGTTTGGACCAGCCTTGGCTATGGCGCCGTTGCGTTAATGGCTGTAGAGAGGAGCTGGTTATGGCGAATGGCGAACATGAAGAGTTGATGGATGATGGCCACTTGGAGGCCATGGACCAGGAGCCGTACACCGATTTCTCCGATGATGGCGAAATCGGTGAAAACGATATCGTCTTTGACTGCGTTCACTGCGGTCACGGGCTGGTTATCAACTATCGCGGTGCGGGCCTCGTAATCAACTGTGCCGAGTGCGGTGAACCGGTACAGGTACCGATTCCCGACGGCATGGAGCTGGCCGATCTCGATCAGGAACCGGAGGAGCTGCAGAATCAGATCCGCCACCTGCGGCTGACGCTCTACAAGGCGGAGGAGCGGACGCAGGAGCTTGAGAGCGTGATCAACAGCCTCAAGGAGCGGCGCACTAGTCTCGAAAAGGAGCGCGCCACCCAACTGCGGCGGCTGGCAGAGATTCGCAGTGCGCTGGAGCAGGTACAGCGCCTTAACGGTGAGATTGGAACCGCCTGTAACCGTATTTTCGAGATGATTCAGATGGAGATGCGCTGAGCGCGCACTGCAGTCCACTTGCTTTCTCCCGCCGTCCAGCCGAAGGTTAACCTGCGTGTCGCGGATCGCGACTACAAATACTATATCTTCGACTGGGACGACAACATCCTCCACATGCCGACGCGTATTCACCTCGAACAGCGTCGGCCTGATGGCACCTGGCGGCCACATGCCGTCTCCACCTCGGTCTTCAGCGTCATCCGCAACGATCCGGTAAACTACCGTCCGCCGCGGGGCGACTGGAGCCTCGCCTTTGCCGAGTTTCAGGATGCTCCCGACCCGCGCGGCAACCGCTTTCTGGCCGACACGCGTCAGGCGCTGGAGCGGGCTCTGTGTGATGGTGCCGCGGCCGGCCCCAGCTTCCAGACCTTCCGCCAGACTCTGGTGGAGGGTCGCCTCTTCGCCATCGTGACGGCGCGGGGACACGCCAGCGAAACCCTGCGGCGCGGCGTTGAACTCTTCATCGAGATGGTCCTGACGCCCGCCGAACATGACGAGATGATGGCCAATCTGCGCGGCTACCGGGCCGTCTTTGACAACATTACAGAGTTCGGCAGCGATGCCGAAGAGCTCGACCGCTATCTGGCGCTGGCGCGCTACCACGCCGTAACCTCGCCCGATTTCAAAGCGCTGCTGGCCCGTGACGGCCGGCAGGATGCCACGGCGGAGAGACGTAAACAGGTGGCAATTCGCGACTTCCTCGAACATCTCATCCGCGTCTTGCAGCGCACCCCGGCACACAAAGCCTGGAACCCGATCAGCGTCGGCTTCTCCGACGACGATCCCGCCAACGTCAAGGCGGTGCAAGACTATATCCGCGCCGAGCTGGTGCGCCACTTCCCCGATGTCAAGTTTGTCGTCTACGACACCTCCGATCCTGCCCTCGAACGCGGGCGCAAGATTACGGTGGCGGGACAGTTGGACCTCGGACTTTAAAGTGTAACAGGAGTTGGCATGGCCGGGCATGAAGCAACAACTATTACGCCACAGCAAGAGCCGGAGAGCTGCGCACACCGTATTCACGCCTCCCAGCACATGCGTCGAACTGTAATCCTGGCGCTCGATCAGGGCACCACCAGCTCGCGTGCCGCCCTGGTCGACCGGAATGGGGCGATCATGGCGCTGGAGCAGGAGGAGTTTGCCCAGCTCTATCCACAGCCCGGCTGGGTGGAGCACGATCCCGCAGCCATCTGGCAGTCGCAGCGCAACACCATCAGGCATCTGCTGCAGGGCGGGACGGCTGCCGATCAGGTGGTTGCCATTTCAATCGCCAACCAGCGCGAGACGGTGGTCGTCTGGGAGCGCCGGAGCGGCAGGCCGATCTATCCGGCAATCGTCTGGCAGTGTCGCCGCACCGCCGACCAGTGCGACCGGCTGCGGCAAGCGGGAGCCGCGCCACTGCTGCGGGCCAAGAGCGGCCTGGTTGTCGATCCCTACTTCAGCGCCACCAAGATCGCCTGGATTCTCGACCATGTGGCCGGAGCACGTGAGGCGGCCCGCCGCAGTGAGCTCTGTGCCGGCACCATCGACTCCTGGCTCATCTGGCAGTTGAGCGGCGGACAGGCCCATGTGACCGACTATACCAACGCCTCCCGTACCCAACTCTTTAACATCCGCACGCTGGAGTGGGACCGTGAGCTGCTCGAACTCTTCGACATTCCGGCCTCCATGCTGCCGCAGGTGCGCCCCTCGGCCGGACTCTTTGCCCAAGTGCGGTTGGCCGAATGTGGCGACCGTGCGCTCCCGATCCTGGGGGTGGCCGGCGACCAGCAGGCAGCTCTCTACGGCCAGGGCTGTCACCAGCCGGGTGAAGCTAAAAACACCTACGGTACCGGCTGCTTCATGCTGCTGCATACCGGGCACGATTTTGTCACCTCACAACATGGACTCCTGACCACCTTGACGGCCGAAAGCCGACCGGGGCAGCCCAGTTATGCGCTGGAGGGGAGCGTCTTCATGGGAGGAGCCATCATGCAGTGGTTGCGCGACGAGTTGGGTTTGCTGACCAGCTCCGCCGCAGCCGGTCCGCTTGCCGCCTCGCTGCCTGACAATGGCGGCGTCTATCTCGTGCCGGCCTTTACTGGACTGGGGGCCCCCTACTGGGAGCCGCGGGCGCGCGGTACGCTCTGCGGCATGACGCGTGGCACCGGCCGTGCCCACATCATCCGGGCGGCGGAAGAGGCGATCGCCTACCAGTGCCATGACCTGCTGGCGGCCATGCTGGCCGACTCCTCCCGGCCGCTGACAACGCTGCGTGTCGATGGTGGAGCGGCGGCTGATGACTTTTTAATGCAGTTTCAGGCCGACATCCTCAACTGCCGCCTGGAGCGTCCGGCCACACTTGAAACCACGCTCCGCGGCAGCGCCATGCTGGCGGCCCAAGCCCTCGGCTGGCCAGCCTGGCCGCCGGAGAGTGACGGGGCAGGACAACAGCGCAGCTTTCAGCCGGCGATGGCAGAGGAGCAGCGCCGGCAACTGCTGGCCGGTTGGCAGGCGGCAGTGCGGCGTTCGATTTAGGTTGTAGCAGCAGCAGTGCGTCAGGCCACACGCCTTTTGGCTGTTAAGGGCGATTGTTTTTCAACACAGATTCC
>CAZRGQ010000002.1:18883-95685 GCA_964599645.1 uncultured Lentisphaerales bacterium
CTACGGCTTATCTTGCCGCCGCAGTGATCGAGGGGCTTCAGCCCCGGTTACAGCCGTGTGCAGTCGGGCCTGAAGGCCCTTTTTGGCTTCCGGCTAAAGCCGGCACTCCGGCCGTGCTGTGCCCTCCGGGCGTTCCTTGTGCCTCGCCTCCACGCCATCGCACAGCACCGCCCGCTTGGACGCCGCTGCACGCCACCCTTGCCGCACCTCCGCTTCTCCGCCTCTCCGTGAGGCATCCGCATCATGCTGCGGCGGCGACGGCGCGCCGCCCCAGCCCTTCTCCGCCCCCCCCCCCGCCTCTCCGCGAGGTACTATACCGCCAGAGCGGCAACGACTTCCGGCAGGTCGGTGAGGCCGGCGGCCAGCTTGATGACGGCATCGTCGATCAGCGGGCGCATCCCGGCTGCAAGGGCGACCCGCCGCAGGTCAGAGGCAGCTACCCCGCCTTGACGTATCGCCTGGCGCACCTCCGGGCCGCACGGCATCAGTTCAAAGAGTCCGCGCCGCCCGCTGTAGCCCTCCAGGCAGCGATCACAGCCGACGGCCCGCCAGAGTGCCAGCCCGGCCAGCGGCGCCTGCCACTCCTCTCCCAGGTCGACCTCCGCCGCCGCCGTGTCAAAGCTGGTTGGCTGGCGACAGTGGGGACAGAGAGTGCGCACGAGGCGCTGTCCCAGCACACCCCGCAGCGAGGCGGCCAGCAGATAGGGCTGGATGCCCATGTCGATCAGGCGCATTACAGCCGAGGGGGCATCGTTGGTGTGGAGGGTGGTGAAGACGAGATGGCCGGTGAGCGAGGCGCGTACCGCAATCTCGGCCGTCTCGCTGTCACGTGTCTCACCCACCAGCACCACATCGGGATCTTGCCGCAGGATATGGCGCAGGCCGCTGGCAAAGGTGAGTCCGATCTTCGGCTTCACTTGAATCTGGCCGATCCGGTCGAGCCGATACTCTACCGGATCCTCGATCGTCATGATGTTGCGCCGTGTGGCGTCGATCTCGCCGAGGGCGGCGTAGAGGGTGGTAGTCTTGCCGGAGCCGGTCGGCCCCGAGACGACGATCATGCCGTTGGGGGTGCGCAGCAGGTGCTGGAAGTCGTCGTGCAACGCCGGCTCCATGCCGAGGGTTGTCAGGGGCCGGCAGGTGTCGTCACGGTTGAGCAGACGCAGCACCACGCGTTCACCATCGGCCACCGGAACGGTCGAGACGCGGATATCGAGTGAGCGCTCGCCAACGCGCACCTGCGCCATGCCATCCTGGGGCAGGCGGCGCTCGGCGATATCGAGCCGCGCCATCACCTTGAGCCGCGAGACGAGCGCCGCCTCCATCTGTTTGGGCGGCGCGGTGCGGCTGTGGAGCACACCATCGATGCGGTAGCGCAAGGCCAGACGCTCCTCAAACGGTTCAAAGTGGATATCAGAGGCGTGTTGCCTGACCGCCTCCAGCAGGATCAGGTTGACGAGCCGCGTCACCGGTGCCGCCTCAGCGGCTTCGAGCAGATCGCTGACTGGTGCCACTGCACCGGTCACGCTGGTAGCAGACTCCTGCGGTGTGGCGGTGGCATCGAGCGACCTGATATAACCGCCGGCATCGGCGTTGGCGTGGGTGGTGTAGCCGCGTTCGATCGCCTCCAATACCACCGGCAAAGGCGCCACCACGGTGCGCAGCGGGCGTCCAAGCACCTGTACTGCCTGCTGTTGTGCCTCGACGCGTGTCGGATCGGCCACCAGGAGACAAACCTCGCCCGCGATCTCAAGCGGCAACAGTTGCTGGTTGCGGGCCCAGCTCAGCGGCAGTGTGGCCAGCAGCTCTGGACGCAGCATCGTATCGTCGACGGCAGCAAGCCAGTCGAGTCCGAACTGCTCTGCCAGACGACGTGTGGCGGCTGCCTCACTCGGCTCCGCTGGCCGCTTCTCCGGCAACTCCCTCATCATAAATTCCTGTCTTGGCGCGCCAGGTATCGGTTGTAAGCCGGGCATCGCCGGGGGTGGCAATCACCGTGGGGGTGACCATGATCAGCAGGTTGGTCCGCTGCTCCACCTCGCTACGGTAGCGGAAGAGCCAGCCCAACAGCGGAATGTCGCCCAACAGTGGAATCTTTTTGGCGACCTTCTGCACATCCTTGCGCGTCAGGCCGGCGATCACGATCGTCTGGCCATCAGGCACGGTGACAGTGGTGGTGGCGCTACGTTTGGCAATTGTGGGGGTGAACTCAGTGGTTGAGGAGCCGGAGCCGATCACCGACTCGATACTGGGGCTCAACTCCATCCGCACCAAACCGCCGGGGATGATGTGGGGTACCAGCTTCAGTTTTACCCCCACCTCCTGCCGCTCGATATTTTGAATCACATCGCGTGCCGTCCCGGAGCCGCCCTCGATGGTCGATTTGAGGATCGGAATCTCATCGACGATGCTGAGCGTCGCCTCGACGTTGTTCTGTGCCTGCAGCGCCGTTTCGGAGAGTATCTCGACGTCGCTATCGGACTTGAGCGCCTCGATGTTGATGATGCCGGGGTAGTCGATCATCAGGTTGCCATCGGCGTCGACACCGCTGGCATGGGAGATGGCGGCCGAGATACCCTGCGGCAGGATACCGGCCGTGGCCTTCTGCACCAGCGAGCCGTCGCTGTCGGATGCCAGGCGGCTGCCGGCGCTGTAGGCGGTCTTGCCCTTGCCGGTCGGCGCCGTCAGGGCGGTGAGCCCCACGCCCCAGGTAAAGCCGGAACTGTCGGCGACTTCGGCGATCAAGACGCTGATCTGCACCTGCTCGGGGGTCCGATCGAGCTGTGCTACCAACGCCTTGACTACATCAAAGTCGTGCGGTGCGGCATCGACCAGCAGCGAGTTGTTGGCCGGGTTGGCCTCCACGGCGATCCGGCGCACCTGGCGGCCCTCGGTCGCCCTGTCTGCCGATTTTTCAAGCAGGGCAGCGATGTTTTTGGCCGTCTCTTCAGCCTTGAGGTAGTGCAACTCGATGGCGTTGAGGTGTCCGCGTCCCGTCGGACGGTCGACATCGAGCTGCGCAATCAGCGCCTTGAACTCGCGAATCTGGGCGGCAGTGCCGACGAGGATGATGCTGTCGGCATGGGGCGAGGCAACGGCGCTGCCGGCCAGCACCTGTGCGCCGGCCGTGCCGCCTCCCTGCAGGCGGGTCGCCAGTTGTTGCCCCTCGCGGGGGGTGGCTCCCTGCAGCATGGCCGCGTTCAGTTGGCGCGCCAGCGATTCGGCATCGGCATGTTGCAGCAGCACGACCTCAGCCGTGCGTGCCAGCCCCGGCTGGTCGAGCTGTGCCACCAGCGCCGCCACTCGCTCCAGTGTGCGGGAGGTGTCGGTTACCACGAGGTGGTTGCTGGCATCCAGCACGGCAATCCACCCTTTGCGTCCGCCGCCTCCCTCCAAGACGCGGCGCACATCATCGGCGGCGGCGTGCTCCAGACGGAAGACGCGCGTCACCAGGCCGCTGACCTCCGCCTCACCGCTGCCGGTGGTACCGACGGCCAGCCCACCGCCCTCCGGCAGCCGTACGATGCGGCAGGAGTTGCCCTCATCGACAACGCTCAAGCCGGCTGAGGCGAGCACCGAGAGGCCGAAGGCGTAGATGTCGTCGGCCGGCAGTTCGAGGGTGGCGCCACCGGGCACGATTACGGTAAAGTAGGCGTCGATATCGCCGGCCACCGCAAAGGGGCGTCCGGTGGCGTCGCTCAACAACTGGGCGAAGGCCTCTACCTTGACCCGTTCAAGGGCGCCGATGGCGATATTGTTGTGCCGCTCTTGCGCCAGCGCCGGTATGCTCCGGCAGCAGAGGAGCAGCGCCAATAGCGGCAGCCAACGGTACAACTTGTGCCTGCAGGAGGAGTTCATGTGCCGCCGGGGTTAGAGGGTGCCACGCGTCGACTTCTCGATAAAGTTGGTCAGGTGACGAATCTCGGGACAGTCGAAGACTTCGGTGCGGATACGCTCGATAGCCTGGCTGCGGTTGAGTCCTTCGCGGTAGAGGAGCCGGTGCGCCTGCTTGAGGGCGGTGCGTGCCTCGGGCGAGACGTTGCGCCGCTGTAGCCCGATCAGATTGGGCGCCGTGATACGCGGCGGTATATCGGCGACCAGCATGTAGGGCGGAATATCCTGCGTGATTTTGACAGCCGCTCCCACCATCGCCATGGTGCCGATGCGGGTGAACTGGTGTACTCCGACCATGCCGGAGATGATCGCCATGTCCTCCACCTCGACCTCGCCGGCCAACTGTACGCTGTTTGACATGATCACCTCGTGGCCGACTTTGCAACCGTGAGCTACATGGACGTAGGCCATGATCAAACATTTGCGCCCGACACGCGTCACCTCGCCGTCATGTGTGCCGGTGTGGATCGTGGCAAACTCCCGAATGGTTGTCTCATCGCCGACTTCAGCATAGGTCGTGCCGCCGGCAAACTTGAGGTCTTGCGTCTGCATGCCGATACAGGCAAAGGGAAAGAGCTGGCAGTTGCGTCCGATGCGTGTGTGACCGCCCACCACAACGTGCGACTGCAGTATGGTACCATCGCCAATCACGACATTCGCGCCCACAACAGAGTAGGGACCGATGGAGACATTGGCACCGAGTTCGGCACCCGGTTCAACAATAGCGGTGGGATGGATAGTGGTCATCTCTGCAAATCCTCTCAAACAATGTCAAAGATACACGAAAAAGAGCATGAGTGCAATTCACAACGTTTGCTCAGACGTCGAGGTTTCTGACATTCAGGGCGTTGTCTTCGATGAAGCGGCGGCGCGGCTCGACGTCGTCGCCCATGAGCAGTGTGAAGATGGCGTCGGCCTTGACGGTATCCTCCAGCGTCACGCGCAGGAGGCGCCGGCTCTTTGGATCCATCGTGGTGCTGAACAACTGGTCGGGATCCATCTCACCCAAGCCCTTGTAGCGTTGAATCGTCAGCCCCTTGCGTCCGCGTTGGCGCACGGCGGCCAGCAGCTCCAGCAGGTTCATCAACGGCTCCTCTGCCTCTCCGTTCATGATGTAAGCCACGGGCGACTCAGCGCCGGTAACGGCAGTGATGCCCAGCCCCAACTCCTGCAGCTCTGTGAGCTGGCGCTTCAGTGTGTTGATGCGGAAGATTTCGAGCCAGCAGAAGTTGTCGGGCGAACCGCTGTGGTGTACATTCACCTGCGACTCCTGCAAGTCGCGCTCGACGCCGAAGCGCCGGGCCGCCTCGGCGCGGGCCGCTTCCAATCCCGGCAGATCAAAGACAAAGCGGATTTCCGCGCTCTCCCGGCTGCCCAGAGCCGCCATATAGCGCGGCCACTCACCTGTGGCGAGACTGCATGCCTGCAGCAGGCGTTCGGTGGGAATGCCACGGCGAGCCAGGCCGTCCAACGTCGTCTCCAGTGCCACAAGCTGATCAAGCAGCTTGAAGAGCTCCGTCTCCGACAATATGCGTCCGTCGGCCAGACGCACGGTGATATCGTCGCAGCCCATCTCAAGCAGCTTGGCGGTAAGCTGGGCATCGCTCTCGATATACTCCTCACGCTGTTTGCGTGAAATTTTATAGAGCGGCGGCTGGGCCAGATAGACAAAGCCGTGTTCGATCAGCTTGGGCATCTGGCGGTAGAAGAAGGTCAGCAGCAGGGTGCGGATATGAGCGCCGTCGATATCGGCATCGGTCATGATGATGATCTTGTGATAGCGCACCTTGGCGATATCAAACTCATCCGACCCGAAGCCGGCACCGATGGCAGCGATCAGCGCCCGGATCTCCAGACTGTTGAGCATGCGATCGATACGTGCCTTCTCGACGTTGAGAATCTTGCCGCGCAGCGGCAGAATCGCCTGCGTTTCACGATCACGCCCCTGCTTGGCCGAGCCGCCGGCGGAGTCGCCCTCCACGATGTAGAGTTCGCACTTGGCCGGGTCGCGCTCTGAACAGTCGGCCAGTTTGCCCGGCAGGGCGGCCGAGTCGAGCGCTCCCTTGCGGCGGGTCAGTTCGCGCGCTTTGCGGGCGGCGGCACGGGCGCGGGCTGCCAGCAACGCCTTTTCGACAATCCGCCGCGCCACTTGAGGGTTCTCCTCCAGGAAGGCGGCAAGCTGGTCGTTCACGATCGTCGCGACAATCCCCTCAACTTCGCTGTTGCCGAGCTTGGTCTTGGTCTGTCCCTCAAACTGCGGCTGCGGCACCTTGACGCTCACGACCAGAGTCAACCCCTCGCGGATATCTTCGCCCCCCATCGCCTCGTCGCTATCCTTGACCAGCTTCTTGTCGTTGGCATACTTGTTGACGGTGCGCGTCAGGGCCGAACGGAAGCCGCTCATGTGGGTTCCACCCTCGGTGGTATTGATGTTGTTGCAGTAGCTGTGCTCGTTCTCGCTATACGAGTCGGTATACTGCATCGCGATCTCGCAGGAGATGTTGTCGCGTGTCCCTTCAAGATAGATCACAGCCGGATGAACCGCTGTCTTGTTGGTGTTGAGGTACTCGATAAACTCTACGATACCGCCCTCAAAGTGAAACTTCTCACAGCGCTCGCTGTCGACATCGGTAATCGTGATCGCCACCCCGCGGTTGAGAAAGGCGAGTTCGCGCAGACGTGTTGCCAGAATATCCCACTGGAAGGTGTTGACGGAGAAGATCGTGCTGTCCGGCAGAAAGGTGACCTTGGTGCCGGTATGCGTCGACGAACCGATCTCCTCCAACTGCGACGCCGGCAAGCCGCGTTCAAAACGCTGGCGGTAGTGACGTCCGTTACGCCGCACCTCCACCACCAGCCACTCGCTGAGGGCATTGACGCAAGAGACACCGACGCCATGCAGTCCCCCCGACACTTTATAGTTCGAGCCGTCAAACTTGCCACCGGCATGGAGCGTGGTCATCACCACCTCGACGGCCGGGCGGTTTTCGGTGGGGTGCATATCTACCGGAATGCCGCGTCCGTTATCGGTAACCGAGAGCGAACCGTCGGGATTGATGGCCACCTCGATGTGGCTGCAGTAGCCGGCCAAAGCCTCGTCAATCGAGTTGTCAACCACCTCGTAGACCAAGTGATGAAAGCCACGGGTGCTGGTATCGCCAATATACATGGCGGGGCGTTTGCGCACCGCCTCCATGCCCTCCAATACCTGTATATTAGAGGCAGTATAACCATCAGTGGGAAGCTGGGAAGGGGGCTCGGTAGTATCAGAATCGCTCATGTGGGGGTGGGTCTCTCTCAACGTTAAAACAATGTTTTATTATATAATATTGAACGCCTGCGCGCAATCAATTAAACTCGTTCCATGTCCCTGATAAAAGATTTTACCATCGATCCCCCTACCCTCAACGGCCTGCAAAGATTGATTGCGGCCCTGCCGGAGCAGGCCTTGGCCAATTATGCCCACAGCACCCCTGCCTACCGCGTGGGTGGCTTCCGGCGCAATCAGCCGCATACTATCAGACAACGGATCGAACAGCAGGTTGTTGCCGGCGAGGAGATCGACGAACCGTTGCGTCGCCTGCTGGCGAGCTACAGCCTCAACCCTTCGCTGGTAGCCCCTCTTGCCAGCACCTTTCTGGCCGACCACCATCAAGCTCTGGCCACCCTCTTCGGTGCCATTCCCCTGCGTCTCGCCTCGCTGCTCGATGCCCGTTCCGCCGTGCGCCGCCATGCGGCAGCCCAGCCGGCGCCCTCAGAGAGTGCGACGCTGCAACCGGCGGAGACGACTGAGGTTGACACCACCAGCCGGGAGAGCTGGCAGATACAACAGCTCCGCGAGGCCCTGTGCCTGATCTCCGGCAGCTTGCTCAGCCAGGATGTCGACACTGAGAACAACCATCCCCTCCCCCCCCTGCTCCGTGATCAACGCATAACCACACTTGAAGAGCAGTTGCGCCAGGCCCACGCCGAACTGCGCCGCCTCAAAGGGAGCGAGCAGCGCCTGGCACGCCTCGAACGCAAGTTGCAGGAGCAGGAGGCGAGCCTCCAGCAGGCACGTCAGGCTGTGACGGCCGGCGAAACCGCGCTCAAAGAGTGGCGCACACGGGCCGTCGCAGCCGAGACCGGCCTGGCACAGCGCGACGAGCTGGTCGAACGGCAGGTGGCACGTCTGGTCGAGGCACGCCTGGCACAGGAGTTTGCCGGCTGGTTCTCAAGAGAGCGTACAGCCGTAGCCACCGCTGCCGGGCAACTGGCGGGCGAAAGTTGCGACGACCCGCTGCTGCAACGTGCCGCCGAGGCGCTGGCAGCGCAGGCGGCAGCCGACCGGATCAGCGGCACCCGTGCCACAGTGCAGACGCGCCTTAACCGGCTCGAAGCGACGCTCGCCGACGTCACTGCCACCCTCGGCCAGGCGCTACGCCCGCAAGCCGCCCTGCAGCAAGTGGCCACAGCCCTGGAGGATGAGTGCCGCCACTTGCGCACCCTGCTGCAACTTGCGCCGCCCGACTCCCCTCTGCCACTGCTGCAGGCCGCCATCAATACCGCACCGCAAAACCACCTCCCGGCCTGGCGCACCACCATCGCGCATCTCACCGCCGCCGGCCTCATCGACGAGACAGCCGGCCAGGTGCTCCTCACAGCACGTCAACGGCGCCTGGCCGCCCTGACACAAGCCAGCGCTCAGGTGCCCGAACTGCGGCCGGAGAATCTCGCCACCGCCGACGACGCCCTGCAGGCTCTGCTGCTGGGCCAGTGTGCCGGTCTGCTGCTGCTGGATGGGCATAATCTCCTCTTTGCGCTGCAAGCGCGCTACCGTCGCGTCAAAGAGCACGACTACCCCGACTGGCGGGCACGACAGTGGTTGACCGACGATGTTGTCATGCTGGCTGCCGATCGCCCCAACTGTCGTATCCGCCTCGTCTTCGACGGCCCCGAGCGCAGTGAAAGCACACCGTCGGAGAACGTCACCACTATCTACTCCGGCGGCAGCGGCGACGACCGGGCCGACCGCGTGCTGCTCGAAGAGCTGCGCTACTTCCGCCAAACTCCGCTGGATACGATCATTCTGATCAGCAACGATGGTGAACTCTGCGGCAAAGCGCTCCGCCAGGGCGCCAAAACACTCCCCGCCACCGCGCTCCTCGCCTGCCTCGGCTGACACAATGGTGGAACTTGTAAGTAATTGCCAAGATGCGGGCCTTCGTAAAATATTGGGTAACACAAAATGCGAGCCTGTCACTGGGCACATGTCTCTGTTGTAGTGCGCGAATAAAAGGATATACATCCTGATCCCTATGCTTGCGGTTTTTCTTGGGTTATCGCGGTAGGGACGCCCGTTTCCGGGTGCCCCCCGCACAGATCCCGGCGTGCGGAATTCCCGCACCGGGCTCCTCGAAACTGCTCGCTTTGCACTCGGTCTTCAACGCGACTCCATGAAGGAAAACTGCATTTGCCTGCTTTCTGTGATGCGCGGTTTTGGTAATTGATACCTGCTGATGATTGCATTGAGACGCGCCCACGTCAAGCCCCGCTTCTGGCTTCTGCGGTTGAGCCACTTGTAGAGCCCCGCCACCACCAGCCACCAGAACTTGCGCAGACTGCGCCCGTTCCCCGTTACGCCGTAGTACTGCCAGTACCCCGCTAGCTTGCGCCGCAACCGCCCCATGAGGACGGGCAGGCGTTCGCTCCGGGCGTTCCTGATCCATTTCGTGAATCGTCCTACTGATCGCCGCAGACGGCTTGGGTGATGCGTGCCGGATTCTGGCTTCTGAATTCTGGGTGCGCATCCACTATTGTGGATCGCACCCTCAGCCGACCCACTACCTGAACCAGGCAGCGCCAAGCCCCTGGGTGCCGCCATGAAACAGGAAACTTCCCCAGCCGATGGTAAAGAGCAGGTTGCCGTAGAGGGCATGTTCCAATATCGAGAGCCAGAGGCGTCCGGTACGGCGATAGGTACGCAGAAAGAGTAGCCCGCCAAGCGTGGGCAGCAGCAGCGCCCAGAGATTGCCAAAGGGGAGATGGCCGAAGCCGAAGACCAGCGTGCCGATCAGCCAGGAGGCACGCGGCGAGGAGAAGAGTGGCGCATAGCGCCGCTCGTAGAGCCGCCGGTAGAGCAGCGCCTGGGGCCAGACCGAGATAAAGGGGTAACAGACCATCACCATGAGCCAGAAGCGGAGGTTGCTGCGGGGAAAGGCGAAGAGTAGCCACGGCTGATAGAGGTAGAGCGCCAGCGTCAGAATCAAGGCCGCCAAGAGCCAGCGCCCGATGATCGGCCGCAGTTCACGCTGCCACGGCACAGCCCCGGCTGCTACCTCATCCCGCAACAGCAGGCGCTTACCGCGAGACGAGAGCCAGGCAGCCGTCAGGGTTGCCAGCCAGAGTAGAGGTAAAATGGCACGTGGCGGCAGGCCGTAGAGCAGCAGCGGCGGCAACAGCAGATAGAGGAGAGCGAACTCAACCAGACGGAGCTGCCTGTTGGCAAGTGGCGACACCATGCACTACTCCGGCTGTAGCGCCGCCGGTGTCTGCTCGGCAAAGCTGATCTGATCATAGCCGAAAATGGCGGCAAAATGCTCTACCACCAGCTCTTTGATCCGCGCCATCGGTGGCGCGGTGCCGAGCAGACGCTCCAGCGAAGTGACGCCGGCATCGACCAGTCCGCACGGCACAATACCGGCGTAGTCGGTCAGACGTGTCGTGATATTGAGGGCAAAACCGTGCATCGTCACCTGCCGCGACACCTTGATGCCGATCGCCACGATCTTATCGTTGCCCACCCAGACACCACGATTGCGGCTGTCACGTCCCGCATTGGCCAGACCGCACGCCTTGAGGGTTGTGATCAGAACCTCCTCGACGGCCGTGATATAGTCGGTCACTCCCATGCCACGCTCTGCGAGGTTGATGATCGGGTAGCCCACCAACTGTCCCGGTCCATGATAGGTGGCATCGCCGCCCCGTGTGGTTGTGACGCATTCGATACCCGCTGCGGCCAACGCCTCCCGGCTCCAGCGCAGATTCTCCGGTTGTGCCGAGCGTCCCATTGTATAGACCGGCGTATGCTCCAGCAGGAGCAGCCGGTCATGGCACATGCCGTTGCGGCGCTCGGCGTGGTACTGCTCCTGCAGGCGGAATGCCGTCTGATATGGCACCGCACGGCCCAAATCTTCGATCGTGATGCAACCAGCCATTACCACTCTCTCCCCAAACACCAGAAGCCGTCAACCGATGGTAACGGCGGACGGCTTGCAGTGGAGAACGAACGGCCTCCACAGGTGGAGGCAGAGACCATTTACTTGGTCAGGGCAGCCAGACGCTTGGCCATGCGCGACTTGCGGCGATCGGCCGTATTGCGCTTGATCACACCGCGCTTGGCGGCCTTGTCCAGCGTCGAAGCGTAGTCGGCCAGCGCCTTGGTGGCGACTGCCGGATCGGCATCTTTGACAACGGCGGCAAAGGCTTTACGGCGCTCGGTGCGCACGCGGCTCAAGACAGCCCGGTTATTGGCCCGACGCTTGATCGACTGCCGGGCGCGTTTTTCAGCACTTTTGGTATTTGGCATGTGAAACTCAACTCCCAATCGCCATCATGGCGACAAGTAACCGTTTATTATACCAATTTTTTTCGTTTGGGCAAAGTTCAAAGTTTGCCGTTTCTGCCTTCCTGTTGTCCGGCAGCTCTGCTACAATTCTATCCATCTATTAACAGCATCTACTTTTACCACTTGAGGAACCCTTATGAGCACTACCTCCACTCCGCTACGCATCGGCTGGGCCATGCGCGATGTCTCGACCGACAAGCCGATCACGATACCCGGCCAGTTTCACATCAGAGTCTCCACCGGTGTGCTCGATCCGGTTACCGTTACCGCTCTCGTCATCAGCAATGAGAGTGACGACGTGATCTTCGTCTCAGCCGATATCGTCTCGTGCCGCAACTACTTGCTCGACGAAATCCGGCGTCGCATTCAGGAGTTGGACCCCTCGATACCGGTAGAGAAGATTGTGCTTAACGCGACTCATACCCATACCGGTCCCCAGACCTCAGGCGACAGCACCGTCGCCGAGGGGGCCACCGCCACGCTTCAAGCCTGTCCGCATGACGGGGTGGAGATCGCCTCGGGCGATGAGTATCGTGCCTTCTTCGTGGCCCAGACGGCGGCTGCAGTCGTGGAGGCGTGGCAAGCACGCGCACCGGGCGGTTATGCCTACGGTTACGGCTTTGCCGTTGTGGCCCATAGCCGCCGGGTCGTCTACTTTGACGACACCTCCCTGCGCCCCGGTGCCCAGAAAAATCCGCGCCACGGGCTGCATGGACATGCGCAGATGTATGGCCAGACCAACGATCCGATGTTCAGCCACTATGAGGCCGGAGCCGATCCCTATGTGAATCTGCTCTACACCTTCGATGCGCAGGGCGAGCTGACGGGGGCCATCGTCAACGTGCCGGCGCCATCGCAGAACTCCGAGAGCTATACACGACTCTCCTCCTCCTACTGGCATGAGACGCGCGAGGCGATCAGGGCCAAGCATGGCAACATCTTTATCTTGGCACAGTGCGCCGCCGCCGGTGACCTTGCACCGCGCCAACTCCACTACCGGGCAGCCGAGGAGCGACGCTATCGCCTCAAATATGGCCCCGACCATAACCCCGAGCAAATACCGGAGTATGAACGCCGCTGTGATATCGCGGAACGCATCGCCGCCGCCTTTGACGAGGTGCTCGCCTGGGCGCGTCACGATATCCACCAGTCAGCCGATTTGCGCCACCGCGTTGAGACAGTTAAACTCGCCAAGCGGATGATCAGCGACGAAGCCTGGCAGCAGTCGTGCGCCGAGTTGGAGCGCCTCAGCCATGAAGAGTTTGTCAAGAGCGACGATCCGCAGCGCGATCTCTACACCAACTCTCTCCTGGCGGCCAGCCGCAACCGTCTGCAGCAGGTGATCCGGCGCTATCAGGAGCAGCAGCAGGAGCCCAAGCTGGAGATGGAGCTCCATGCGATCCGACTGGGCGACATCTCCTTTGCCACCAACCGTTTTGAGCTCTTCATGGACTACCAGCACCGTATCCAGGCGCGCAGCCCCTTTGTACAGACCTTTGTGGTGCAATTGACAGCCTCTCCCGGCAGTGGCGGCGGCTCCTACCTGGCAACCGAACGCGGCGTCTGGGGACGCGGCTACAGTGCCAGCATGTATTGCAATCAAGTCTCCCCCGAAGGAGGGCAGGAGTTGGTGGAGGAGACGCTGCGCCTGCTGAAAGAAATCGCCGATTAGTCCTGAATCAGGCTCCGTAACCGTGCGGGCGGTCCCGGTGCCACTGCCAGGCGGTCGCCACAATCGCATCTATCTCCGTGAAACGGGGCTGCCAGCCCAGCACTGCGCGGGCACGTGCGGCATCGGCCACCAGCCGGGCGGGATCACCGGGACGCCGCGGTATAGTCTCGGCCGGGATCGGATGTCCCGTCACCCGGCGGCACGCCTCGACTACCTCCAGCACCGAGAAACCGCGTCCGGTACCGAGGTTGAGCGCGCCGGTCACTCCCCGCTCCAGGGCCAGCAGATGGGCCGCAGCGAGATCACTGACGTGGATGTAGTCGCGGACACATGAGCCGTCAGGCGTAGGGTAGTCGCCACCAAAAACCTTGATTGCAGGCGTCTGCCCCAGCGCGACCCGCAATACGAGAGGAATCAGATGGCTCTCATTGGCGTGATCTTCGCCCAGGGTAGCCGTGGCACCGCAGGCGTTAAAGTAACGTAAAGCGATAGTCTTAAAACCGTGTATCCGGCTGTACCACCCGAGCATCTTCTCAAAGGCGAGTTTCGATTCGCCATAGGGGTTGGTGGGGCGCTGCGGCGTGGTTTCGCTGATATCCTCTCCGGTCGGCGGTTCACCGTAGGTGGCGCAGGTGGAGGAGAAGACGAGCCGCTGCACACCGGCCAGGCGCATCGCCTCCAGCAGGTTGAGTCCGCCGCTGACGTTGTTGACAAAGTAGAGCTCCGGCAGCCGCATCGACTCCCCGACCAGTGCATAGGCGGCAAAGTGCATGACAGCATCGGGTGCCACCGCTGCCACGATCTCCGCTGTACGACGCGCATCACGCAGATCGGCAACGGTCAGCGGCACCTCCGGTGGCAACGCCTGGCGATGCCCGAATTCGAGGTTGTCCAGCACATGTACCTCATGGCCAGCCTGCAGCAACTGCGCCACCGCCACACTGCCGATATAACCGCTACCACCGGTTACCAAAATCTTCATGGCTCTCGCTTCTGCTCGTCGAGACGTGCTTCCAGTGCCGCAATACGGCTCCGTAGACGTGAAATCTGTTTGTGGGTGTTGAGACCGGCGGCAAATTCACGCATCGTCGTGGCGGGGCTGCCGATCACATAGCTGCCAGCCGGCACGTCACGCGAGACGCCAGCCTGCGGCCCCACCTGGGCGCCATTTTCAACTACGAGATGCCCTGAGATACCGGCTTGGGCCCAGATCATTACCCCGGCGCCGATCTGGGTGCTGCCGGCAATTCCAGCTTGGGCGATTACACCGCTGCAGTCGCCGATGATAACGTTGTGGCCGATCTGTACCAGATTGTCGATCTTGACGTGGTTGCCCAGCCGGGTCTCACCAAAGCGGGCCCGGTCGATCGTGACGTTGGCTCCGATCTCCACATCGTCTCCGATTACCACGGTGCCGGTCTGGGGAATCTTCTCCACCTGCGGCAGGGCACCCGGACGCGGCGTCACCTCATAGCCGAAGCCGTCGCTCCCGACTACCGCGCCATTGTGGGCGATAAAACGGTCGCCGATACGCACATACTCACGCAGTGAGACTTGGGGATAGAGATGCGAGTCGCACCCGATTACCACCCCGGTAGCGACAAAACATTGTGCCTCGATCACCGTACGGTCGCCGATGCGGGCACCGGCTTCAATGACACACCAGGGGCCGATGTGGATATCCTCGCCGAGAACTGCGTCGTCGGCCACCAGCGCCGTGGGGTGAATACCGGGCTTGCGCAGCGGTATCGGTGGCGCAAAGAGGCGTGCCAACACGCCAAACGCCTTGTCAGGGTCGGCCACCCGCAGCAGGGTCGGCACTCTGCTCGTGCCCTGCCAATCGTGACCTACGATTACGGCGCTGGCATTGGTCGTCGCCATGAGAGGGGCATAGTTCCGACTGGAGAGGAAGGAGAGGTCTCCCGTGCGGGCTTCACGCAACCCGGCCAGCCGGGAGATCATCGTATTGTCGATCCCCTCGATTGCAGCATCGATCTGGGCAGCAATCTGGACTATGCTCCACTCCATGCCGTTGCCCCTCACTCCGCTTCAACGGTGACGGCTGCGGCCGCAGCTTCCGGTTTGATCCCCAGGAGCTCCATGATATTGGTAGTGATATTGAGCGACGGAGCCGCAAACATCACGCCTGAGGCGGCTCCCAGCTTCTCGCCGGGAAGCTGCAGGACGAGGTCGATCTGCTTGGCCTTGGCATAGGCGGCCACTGCCTCCTCAATCTCGGTGGTGGTACGGCGCAACATGCGCACCTCCTGCTCGGTAAGCTGCCGCTGCAAGGCACGGACCGTCTCGTCATACTCGCGTTCGGCCTCCAGCGCCGCCTCACGCCGCTCCAGCGCCTCATCCTCGGCCCGCTTCTTGGCCTTCTCGCTGAGGGCCGGATTGCGCACCTCCTCCACCGAGCTCTCAAAGGCTTTGCGTGCCTCTTTCAAGCGCAGAGCAAGCTGCTCTTTCTGCCCGGAGTAGTCGCGCAGGGTCTCTTCCAACAGCTTCTTGTCACCCTTGGTGTTGGGGTGCAACTGCACCAGCTCCTCGATATCGATCACGGCGATCGATGGTGTCTGAGCCCAGACTCCCGAGGCCAAGGCAATGGTGGTTGTCAGGGTGGTTAAAAGTAGTCTCTTCATCACTATTCCTTAAAGGTGCCACTTAAGGTGGCATTCATTAAAGTATGACATGTTGGCAGCAACTTGGCAACAGACAAACGACAAATCTCTTGCAAACGCCACTACGACTTATCTCACTTGATTTCAACTGTGAAAGTGAGGCGTGAGCGGTCGGGCTCAAGCTCGCTGTGGAAGGCGATGCGCAGAGCCTCCGGCCCGGTCGCGATTGCATCGGGTGCCAGCGTTGCATAGCAGAAGGAGTAGAAGGGCTCATCGTAGTGGAAACTGCGCAGCGCCAGCCTGTGCCGACCAGCTCCCAGCAGAGTTGCCAGATTGATGGCCGGCGCAGTGTCGCCGGCATCAAGCCTCTGCGCTGGATCGGAAGTCGCCACAGCGCCGCGACGATCGATCCAGGTCACCTCCCGCATGGTGCCGTCGGGCATAATCTCCTCCAGCAGAATGGTGTTGTAGTAGAGGTCTACCAGCAGCGAATCCTCATAGGTGGCCGCTGGCACCGGCGGCACCGAGACGGTCAGCCACGTCTCGCGCCACTGTGGTGGTGTCTCGCGCCAGCGCCGCTGTTGCTCGATCTCCGCCAGATAGGCCTCGCCCAAACGGTAGCGGCCGGCTGCCGGCCGACTGTAAGCGGCCAGCAACTGCGCCACGTCGGCCTCCTGGCCGGCAAAGAGCACTCCCGCCACCCCATAGCCGGACAGGGTTATCTCTTGTGGCAGCCCTGTCAGCGCCTCAGCCCTCTCGCCCAGCAGGTAGAGTTGCCTTCCGGCAAGCTGGAAGGGCCAGGCGATATGGCCCAGTTGCGCGCTTCCCGGCTCCGATGCAAAGTTGCTGACCACCAACAGCGCCAACCGCTCCTGCTCTGCCACCATCAGATAGTGCCCTGTCGCAGGCTCGGCAGGAAAGAGACCGGTTGTGTTGTAGTTGTGATAGACCCTCAAGTTGTGCTCCTGACGCACCACGCTCCAGATGCGCCACAAGGTTTGGAAGGCCTGATCGTTGATACCCGGCTCCGGCGGATGCACCAGACTGCTCGTCAGGAACTGCTCTCCCAGAGGCGAGTGGGGATATTGGCCCGTGGCTGCCAGAAAAGGCACCATCAGCGCCGATGTATACTCGGGAAAGGCTGCCACCCACATCGTTCCCGGCGTCACAGCCGCCATGCTGTAGTACTCATGCTCCTCCCGGCTCCGCACCAACGCCCCGCGTTCACCCTCCCCCGAGACGTAGCCATCGACAAAGGGCAGCCCCAAGGCCGAAAAGGAGGGGCCGGTATGGGAATAGAGCAGCCCCTCCGGTCCCACCCGGCGACGCAGCTCGCGCCAGCGCAGGTAGTGCCGGCGGAAGAGCAGTCTGCCACCGTTATAACTCTCATCAGGCGGGGCAATCTCATGCAGTGGACCGCCATAATCGACATAGAGGCCATCGTAATTCCGCTCCAGCAGCCTGTCAAACCAGGCACCCCCTCGTGCCATGATCGACTCCTCATTGCCCCGCACGTAGAGCGCCAGCCTGATCTGCCGCCGCCGCAACTCGCGCTTCAGCGCCGTCAGCGCCGCCAGGTCGTACGGTATGCCGTCGTTCTGCGCATCGATGCGCCAGTTCTCATGCATGATCAGGAGGTCACAACCAGCCGCTGCCAGCGCCTCGATCTGCTCCGGCTCGGGATAGCGCCGATAGTTGTCAAAGTATTGATAGATCTGCAGTGGCGGCTTGTGGCGCACCGCCGCCGCCGGACGGATCACCCAGCCCCACTGATTGCGCCACTGATAGAGGTAGGGACGCTTGAAAGCGCGCTTCTGAATCACCCAGCGCAACAGCGGTGCCCCCTCATGCCAGGTGATGCTGGAGGCGTTGTCGGCAGGATCGTTGGAGAGCGTATTGTTGCCCTCCATAAAAAACTCGGCATAGAGCGAGGGTCCCTCCCGGCGGCGCAGATAGAAGCCGGCCATGGGAAAGAGCCCCGTTGCAAAAGAGCGCTCCGTCCCCGGCGGCAGGAAGCGCTCGCTGGGCGCCATGATCATGGCGCCATCGGCCTGCTGCGGACGTCCCAACAGCCCCCAGCGCAGGCTGTCAAACGAGGAGCAATCGAGCTGTATTCCAAGTACCATCTGCTTGATGGCAGGGGCGTTGTGGCCCTCCGCTGCGAAGAAGGCGGTGGTAAAGGCTGTGCCATCGGCAAAGAACTCATGCTGCAGCGTCAACAGCAGCTCCGGTACCATCGTGCCATCGGCGCGCTGCCACGCCAGACGGTTAAACTCCACCCTGGTGGCACCATCCTGCCTGAAGCGCCGGACCGTATCCGGCAGCGCCAGCGGCTGCAGGCTGCTTCCATCCTCAAGCGTCAGTGTCAGCCGCATGGCACCGGGCGGCAGTAGTGGTGTGACACGCCCATCTGCCTCGAAGATGGTGACACTATCGGGCAAGCCACTCGGTGTCTTGGCAAAATTGACGGCCAAAGGGCCGCTACGAACTGTAAGGGGCAGACTGGTCACTTCTTAATCCCGGGGTTATAAAAGGTCGAACGTCACAGGCAGTGTTGTTATACTCCCTGTCGCGCCATATGTCAAATAGCCGTGCTAAACCCCATTTTAAGGGAGTGCATATGAAGTGGCAACCGCAAAATCTTTCACAGTTTCGGGCTAAAAAGTCCCCTTGCGCGGAGGCGCGCCAGTTGCTAAACTCGAAACTGTAACGCCACCCAATAACCCGCACTATCTTATGAAACCAGACTTCACACGCCATATTACTACTGTCCTCGGCCCGGGGCTCGCCCTGTTGCTCCTGCTGCCACAGCCGTTGCAGGCCCGCATCAAACTCGTCACCCTGCCGCCGCGCGAACGCGTCGAGGTGCAGCTCGACCATGAGGAGGTGACCCTCGTCGAAGAGGAGCGTATTGTGCCCCTCACAGGCACCGCTACAGCCGATGCCCCCAATGAGATCGACTTCTCCTGGGCCAACACTTCGATCAACCCCGAGACGATCATCCTGCGCCTGCTCGGTCCGGCCCCCGGTAGTGCCAACCGGGGTCTGGAGGCCAAGCTCCTCTCCGTCAGCTATCCTCCAAACGAAGAGGCGCTCGTCTGGCAGGTCTCAGCCAACCAGAGTGGTGCGGTTCGCGTCAGGATCAGCTATCTGCTCGGCAACCTCACCAAGAGCTTCAACTACCGTGCGGTTGCGGCCCACGATGAGTCGACCCTCACCCTGAGCCACTACGTCCGCCTCCAGAACTTTGCCAACGAAGAGTACTTCGCCAGCGATACCCCGGGTCAGGGAGCCAATATCCAGGCCGGCTGGGGCCGCCACTTCACCCGTCCTGTCGGCCTCAATGAGACCAAGGAGATGCTGATGGCCAAATATGAGGCCGTTCCGCTCCGCAAGACCTATACCTGCGACCCTGCCAACCACGGCTACCTCGACCGTGACCAGGACAAACTCCGTGTGCCGATGCACTACGTCATCAAAAACGATCGAGCCTCCCACCTCGGCAGCGCCCCGCTGCCCTACGGCAAGGTGCGCATCTTTATCCGGCCCGCTCCTGAGGCGGCCGATCCCAGCGCCACCACCTTCCTCGGTGAAGATTGGGGTCGCTTCACCCCCATCGACGATGAGATGCTCCTCTATCTCGGCATGGCGCAGGATGTCGTTGTCAAACGCACTATCGCCACCAACATCCGGCAACGTGTCGCCGGCAACCTCCACCACCACACGGTCGTCCTCAAATATGAGATCGAAAACTTCAAAGATCAGCCGGTGATACTCGATATCAGAGAGAGCCTGCCCCACCTGCGCCGTGAACTCCCCAACCTCGGCGACACCGGACGTGATGTCGAGTGGGAGCTGCTCCCCGCCACCGATATCGACGGCGGACTCGACCGCGACAAGAGCAGCTCCACAGAGCTCCTCTTCCACCAGCCGCTCCCGCCACGCCAGGCCGATGACAAAGCCGACAAGGTGATCAGGCATCTCCACCTGCGCCTGCGCAACGAGTGGTCCGGCAGTTGAGTTGTAACCGCCAAACCTCTTTTCAACCGATCTCTCTACGGAGCGCCCAAATGAACCCCTGCAAAACCGCCGCCACACTCCTCCTGCTCGCCCTGGCCACGACAGCCACGCCACGCAACGTCGATCTCGCCACCGTCCCGCGGCGTGATACCGTCCAGCTTACGATCTACAACAGTGAAGACCTGACCCTCGTCCGCGAGACGCGCCTGATCACCTTCAAACAGGGGATCAACACCCTGCAGTTCTCCTGGGCCAACACCCTCATCGACCCCTCCTCTGTCGAGCTCCGCTTCATCACCAGCCCCGACAAACTGGAGCTCCTCGACACCACCTTCCCGCACGATAAGCCGCAACAGCTCTCCTGGAATGTCAGCAGTGATTTCGACGGCGCTGCCACCGTCGAAATCTCCTACTTCACCAGCGGCATCAGTTGGAGCGCCGACTACCTCCTCACCAGCAATGAGGCCGAGACCCACCTCGCGCTCGAAGGCTACGTCCGCATCAGCAACCGGAGTGGCGAAGAGTATGAGAACGCCTCGATCCGCCTCGTCGTCGGCACCATCAACCTCGTCGAAAAGATTGCCGCGCTGGCCCGCCTCCCGGTCGAGCGCCTCGCCGAACTCCCGCAGAGCGATGTGAGCTACATGCGCCGCAGTGTGGCGCGCCAGGAGATGGCTGTTGGCGGCATAGGTCACGACATGGTCTTCTCCGCCCCAGCGGCCGCCCCCAAAGAGATAGTCAAAGAGGGGCTCTCCGAATACTTCATCTTTACCATCCCCGGCCACGAGACGATCCCCAACGGCTGGTCAAAACGCCTGCGCGCCATCGAAGCGGCCGCCGCCCCCTTTAAAATTCAATACCGCTACCGCCCCCGCCAATATGGCGATCGCCTGGTACGAATATATCTCCTCAGCAACGATGAAGCCTCCGGCCTCGGTGCCTCTCCCCTCCCCGATGGTGCGGTGCATGTGGTACGCCACAACGGCGGTGACGGACTCTCCTGGCTCGCCACCCAGACCACCAAATATATTCCGATCGGCGACAAGTTCGAGATCAACCTCGGCCCCGATCCCGAGGTCATCTTCGAACTGATCAAGCTCAAGAGCTTCCGCGACACCATCTGGCTGCACCTCGGCGGTCTCAACGTCTATCGCCAGTTGGACGGTCAAACTGAGTTCGAGGTCAACAGCAGCGTGGCCGGCTGGGCCGAGCACGAGATCTACACCCAACGCATCCGCAACTATAGCCGCAAAGAGGTGGAGGTTGAAGTCCGCCGTGCCTTCCCCGGCCACATCACCCTCCGCAGCCGCCTCCCCGAACTCAAGCTGATCGACTTCCAGACACCCCAATTCACCACCAGCGTCGCCCCCGCCTCCCGTGCCGATCACCTCTTCGAAATCGTCCGTCAACAAGGCCGCAACGCCACCCAGAACAGCGTTACCCTCGAAGAGGCGACTATCCCGTTACCTGAATTTTGAAGCGGTGTTATGGCATCAGCAAGGTAGGGTGCCCTGAGCTTGTCGAAGGGCCGAGCGCGCCGCAGGTGGCAAAAGCGGTGTGGATTTCTCACGAACGGAGTGGCGCGGTAACCACGGATAGATTGTAATTTGTGAGCTGTGAGTTGTAACCCGGCGTAACAGCAAAAATCTCTCGCAGTTTTGGATTGCATCGCTGCCACTTATATTCTAGGCTGCACTGCATGAAGCAGCAAAGCGAAGAACAGGTTCATGCGAGCGGTGAAGCACGCGAACAGAGCGTCGGCGAAGAGATCGCCAATGCCGTAACCCACGGTGTCGGCTTGCTTTTGAGCGTGGCCTGTCTCGCCATTGGCGTAGTCTTTGCGGCGTTGCAGCGTTCACCGATGCTGATCACCAGTGTGGCGATCTATGGCGCGACACTCTGCCTCCTCTATCTCTCCTCGACTCTCTACCACAGCCTGCCGCCGGGCCGCGCCAAGCGCATCTGGAACATCTTCGACCACTCCTCGATCTACCTCCTGATCGCCGGCACCTATACTCCCATCACGTTGGCCCTGACCGCGCAAGCCGAGAGCAGAGGCTGGGGCTGGAGTCTCTTTGGCGTTATCTGGGGTCTGGCGGCGGTGGGCATCACTTTTCAAACCCTCTTTATCCACCGTTTCCGGCTCTTGTCGACCCTCACCTACCTCGTTATGGGCTGGCTGGTGATCGTGGCCATCAAGCCGATGTGGCGCTTCCTCGGCCCGCATGCCATGCTCTGGATCGGCATGGGCGGCTTGAGCTACTCATTCGGCGTGATCTTCTACGCCTGGAAACGGCCACGCTTCGGCCATGCCATCTGGCATCTCTTCGTATTGGCCGGCAGCATGCTCCACTTTCTCGGCATCCTCTTCCATGTGGTGCTGGGCGGGAAGGCAGGATAAAGAGCGCCTGCAGCGCGTAAGCCGTAAGCGGCGCTTTACTTACTTCTTACTGCTCACCGATTACTTGCATAGCCCCCTAGCCCTGCCGGACAGCCGGGTCGAGCAGGTCGCGCAAGCGGTCGGCCAGAAGATTGAAGACCAGGACGAGGCCGAAGATCGCCAGCGTGACGAAGCTGAACTCCCACCAGATGCCTTGCCAGAGGCGCAAACGGGCGTTATCGAGCATCACGCCCCACGACGGCTGCCCCTGCACTCCGATACCGAGGAAGCTGACGAAGACCTCTGTCGAGACGGCGGCCGGAAAGCGGATTGAAAAGGAGACCAGCACGATGTGCATTACGTTGGGCAGAATGTGGCACCACAGAATCCGGCCATGACTATGGCCAATGACCCTTGCCGCCTCGACGTAGGGGCGGTCGCGGTGGCGGATTACCTCGGCGCGGATATTGCGGCAGACCCCGACCCAGGTGGTCAGCCCGATGCCCCAGGTGACCCCGGCCAACCCTTTACCGCAGACGAGCGAGATGGCGAGGATCAGCAGCAGGGCCGGAATCGCCGAGACCGTGGCTGTCAGCCAGACCACCACGCTATCGATGTAGCCCCCGAAGTAGCCGCCGAGCGCACCGAGCACCACGCCGAGGGGCAGGGCAATCAGCGAGGTAAAGACGCCCACGCGAAAGGCGATCCGTGTCCCTTGCAGCAGACGCTGCCCCACATCGCGCCCTAGGTTGTCGCTGCCCAGCAGATAGGCCAGCGGAGGCGGCGCAGCCACATCAGAGGACGTTGCCTTGCGCCGCTGCAGCAGGCGGATCAGGGCCGGCGGCTGATAGCGCCACTCTTCGTGCACCGCGTTATAGGCAGGGGTTGTGCCCCGCTGCTGTGCAATCTGAAAGGTCACCTCACCATAGAGCGCGGCCAGGGTGTAGAGGGCCAGCAGTATCAGCGCGAGGCGTGTGACAGGTTGTTGCCAGAGGCGTGTCAGGATGTTTCTTGAGGGGTGCATGCCGCTTAACCGAGACGCACGCGTGGATCGAGCCAGGCATAGCAGAGATCGGCGATCAGGTTGACAAACTGGTAGAGGAGCGCCCCGAGGATCACAATGGCGCGCACGGTGGCCATATCGGCCGAGTTGATGGCATTGAGGCTCACGCCTCCCAGACCGGGGATGCCGAAGAAGCTCTCGAGCAGCAGCGAGCCGGCAAAGAGGAAGGGGATGGAGAGACTCAGGTAGGTGACGATCGGAATCAGGCTGTTGCGCAGCACGTGGCGTCGCAGCACCGCCGGGTACGACAACCCCTTGGCGAGGGCAGTCCGCACATAGGGACGATGCAGCTCATCGAGTATCACCGTGCGGTAGAAGCGGATGTCGCGCCCCAGGCCGCTGCAGATGCCGATCAGCACCGGCAGGAGCAGATAACCCCAATGTTCAAAGCCCCAGATCGGGAAGAGACGCCACTTGTAGGCCAGCAGGTATTGGCCAGCCAATACCCAGACGACGTAGTTGACGCTCATCAGGAGCGTGGAGAGCGCCAGGATCGAGTGATCCGGTGTGCGCTGCCGCGTGGCGGCGGCGACAAAGGCGAGCATCAGCGCCAACAGCGTGCCGCCGATGAGAATCGGCACGGTGAGCGCCAGCGAGGGTCCCACCCCCTGCCGCAACACTTCAGCCACCCGCATGCCGTAAGCTGTCGATTCGCCGAGATCACCACGCGCCAGATCGTAGAGATAGCCGACAAGTTGTGAATCAAAAAGAGAGGCGCTGCGCTGTAACAGCGTCAGACTGCCTGCGTCGCTCCCGACAGCCGGTAGCGCCAATGCCACCGCCACTCTCTCGGGGGGCACCTCCCATTCGGCGACCCACCCTCGCCGCCAGCGGCGCGGCTTGAGTGGCACGCTGAGAGTTGCAGGGGCGGAGTTGTCGGGCGCTTGCAGGGTGATGGTGAGCTCTTCGCTGCCATTGCCATCCGGCTCCGGGCCATGCGTGGCTGCTGGCGTTGTTGTCCGGAGCGGGAGGCTCTCACGGCCGCTGACCACAACACGCCACTTGCCGGCGGCAAGGGGAAAGGCCGGCTGCAACCGGCCGGAGGCCGGCAGCGGCGTGGCGGCAGACCAGGCGCGGCTGACGGACCAATAGCCGCAGAGCAGCGGTTTGTTGTAGCCATAACGGGCATCAAAGGCTGCGAGCGAGGCGGCATTGGCGTGTTGCCCCAATGCCACCTCGGCTGGCGAGCCTCCCACGACGTGGAAGAGGAGGAAGGTGAGCAGCAAAACTCCCGCTGTGGTCGGCAGAAGCTCAAGCAGCCGTCTGGCCAGATAGCGCCACATGGGCGGCAGCGTCAGGCCTTGCCTTTGTCGGCGTCGGCGTCGTCCGCGGCAGCGGCCTCAAGCGG
Source organism: uncultured Lentisphaerales bacterium (assembly GCA_964599645.1). Lineage (GTDB taxonomy): Bacteria > Verrucomicrobiota > Kiritimatiellia > RFP12 > JAAYLN01 > JAAYLN01. The sequence goes on from CAZRGQ010000002.1 coordinate 43,488, forward strand.
CCGCCCCTTGATGGCGGCGGCGGCCGGCACCACCTCTTTGATCTTCTCGATGATATCCTGCACGATGGCCGGATTCTGGCGCAGATATTCGGTCGAGGCGAGCGCCCCCTGTCCGATCTGCTCGGTGCCGAAGCTGAACCAGGAGCCGCGTTTGGTGATCACATTGTGCGCCAGCCCGGCATCGAGTACCGATCCCTCCCAGGAGATGCCCTGGGAGTAGAGGATATCGAACTCCGCCTCGGTAAAGGGTGGCGCCACCTTGTTTTTAACCACCTTGACGCGTGTGCGGTTGCCGATCATGTTGCCCGAGGTCTCCTTGAGGGCGCCAATGCGCTGCACATGGAGCCGTACCGAGGAGTAGAACTTGAGCGCCCGGCCACCGGGGGTCGTCTCGGGATTGCCGAACATGACGCCGATCTTTTCGCGAATCTGGTTGGTGAAGATGCAGAGCGTCTTCGTCTGGGCGATCGTGCTGGTGAGTTTGCGCATCGCCTGTGACATCAGACGCGCCTGCAGGCCGACGTGCGAATCGCCCATATTGCCGTCAATCTCGGCCTGTGGCGTCAGGGCTGCCACCGAATCGAGCACCACGACATCGAGTGCGCCGCTCTTGATAAGCTGCTCGGTGATGGTGAGGGCCTCTTCGCCCGAGTTGGGCTGTGAGACGAGCAGATCATCGAGCTTGACGCCGAGACGGCGCGCATAGTTGGCATCCATCGCATGTTCGGCGTCGACGAAGGCGGCCAACCCGCCTTCGCGCTGTGCATTGGCGATCACGTGGAGCGCCAGCGTCGTCTTGCCGGACGACTCAGGACCGTAAACTTCAACGATACGCCCGCGTGGCAGTCCACCGACCCCCAGCGCCAGATCGAGTGAAAAGGCGCCTGTGCTGATCACCGGAATACGCTTGGCGGCCTCGCCGTCACCCATACGCAAGATGGCGGTATCGCCGAACTCCTTGCGAATCTGTGCCAGCACAGCATCAAGTTGGGTGGGAGGGGCGCTCTTCTTTTCGGCCATGGCTATCTACTCCAGAGAGAGGGTAAGGGGATATATGCAGTGTGCGGTGGAGCCAACGATCCGAATCGAACGGACGACCTGCTCATTACGAGTGAGCTGCTCTACCTACTGAGCTACGTTGGCTGCTAGAAACAGGTGTAAGCATAGGCCAAAAAGGCTTGCAAGGTCAAGGCGCAAAATTGAGCTTATGCTCCTGACATTTGCCAAACCGCTGCCCCCTCTGTTTAACTTCCATATTTTGACGCACTCAGCCCCAGCCGACAGCAGTAAACTCTACTGGGGACAGAGAATAGGACTGACAGTTTCTCTGTCCCCACTGACTGTCTCTGCGCCCTTTATTGTTCTCTGTCCCCTCCTACGCTCTGTCCCCTCCTACGCTTGAGCGCCACTCGCAAAAAACAGGAGATATGTTTTGACCAGGAATGAGTTCATCAAACTTAACCGGCACCTGAAGATGTGGCTCACTCTACAAATGCGCTCCGCCACACGCACCACTTTCCCCTTGCATCCCGCCACAACCACTGGCTACACTACCTGCAAACAAACAGACCATTACCAATGGCCACCAACTCACATATTAGCCGTCTTCCCTGCAACCACTCCAATGCAGAGTTTGATGAGCATGCGTTGGGAATGACTGCCTCAGAGATCGTCAGGGCTGAAGCCGTGCAGTTCGAGAAAGTCGTTGCGATAGCCTTCGAAATCGACCTTTTCGTGGAGGTTGTCGTTGTTTAATCCCTCCAGGCGTTGCAAGACGGCCGCCTGCACCTCGGGGCGCATCTCCCAGTCGTCGAGCCTGATGCGTCCGGCCTCATCAGTCGGCACCGCGCCGGCGACACCCAGACGGTCGCGAAAGAGCCGCAGGGCCTGCTCAAAACAACCTTCGTGCAGACCGCGCTCCTTCATCACACGGTAGAGGGCCGAGATATAGGGTGGCATGGCTGGAATAACCGAACTGGCGCGCGTCACCAGCGCCTTGTTGACCGAGACCCAGGCGCGGCCGCCATTGGGTGCCAGCAACTCATTTAACCTGGTGGCAGTGGCCTCAAGATGCTCTTTGGCCCGTCCCAGGGTGCCGGAACGGTAGATGGCCCATGTCAGTTCCGGACCGATATAGGAGAAGGCAACGGTACGGGCCCCCCCGGCCACCATGTCGGCAGTCTGCAGATCACGCAACCAGAGCTCCCAATCCTCGCCGCCCATCACCTTGACCGTCGCTTCGATCTCCTCCGGCTCGGCCGGGTGGATCACCACCTCCACCACATGCCCAGTTGAGACGTTGATCGTCTCGCCGCGAAAGGCTTCACCGATAGGCCGGATGGCAGAGCGCCAGACCTGCTCAGAGGCCGGATCTTTACGTTGCGGCGCCGCCAGGCTGTAGATGATGGTGTCAAAGGGGGCAAAGCCGGCCGCACGCGCCTGTGCGACGACCGCCGCACGCGTCTCCGGCAGAAAGGCATCGGCCACCATGGTGACAGCACGCCGCCCCTCTGCACGGCAAATCCGGTCGAAAGCTTCGTTGTTGTACCAGCCGGGGGTTCCTTGCGCCGCTTCGTTGGGTGGCCGCTCGAAGGAGACACCAAAGGTATCGGCACCACCGGCAAAGGCGGCCACGATGCGGGCGGCCAGTCCGTAGCCGCCGGAGGCGCCGAGCACCAGGACCGAGCGCGGTGCCTGCGGCAGTGGCGCTGCTTCACGGGCACGAGCCACCTGCCTCTCAACCATCCGTTGCAGCCCCTCAGGCTTGACGGTAAAACAGACCCCGCTGCGGATCTTCGGCTTGATTATCTGTGACATGCAAAAAGTCTCCCCTGTTTAATGGATCGGGCGGAGTCTATCCTTTACGCTGAAATGACAGCACCGCGCCAGAGCCGTTATTATATCAATTCCGGCCCGGTCAAACAACATTTTGCTGGGAGAGTGTGAATTGTGAACTGCAAGCTGTGGGAGCAAAAGCGCAGCCGCATAGGCGTCGCTACGCCTCCGCTACGGCCATTACAGCGTACAGCTCACAATCCCCCCCCCTGCCGCCACGCACATGCTTCCGGCTTCGAAAGAATCGAAGAAGTCGAGGGAGTCGAAGGAATCGATTCTTTCGACTCAATCGGAGCGGCACAAGCGAAGCGGCACAAGCGGCAGCCATAGTGGCATTCTTAAACCCCACTCTTAATCGACTGCGGCGCGCTCGGAGAGCGCGCCCTACCTTGGCTGACGCACTGCGGCTCGGCACAGCCTCGCCCTCCACGGCGCGCTGCGGAGAGCGCACCCTGCCGTGGCAGATTGCAACAGGCAATGCCAGTGGGCGCTATGTCCGTTGGCTGGCAGGTGCCGGGGGGTATTTGCCGGCGATGGCGTCTTCGACGAGGCGGCGCGTGTCGAGGGGGAAGTCGCCGCGCAGGATCCAGTTGAGGTAGCCGATATCTTCGGTTACAAGGTCTCTGAGACGCCGCCCCTTCATCTTGCCAAAGTTGATCGTAATCTCGTTGTCAACCCAGCGCAGGCGGCCGGTGCGGTCGGCATTGAAGGGATCGGTGGCGTTGAATTGGCGGTCGAGGGTGGCCATGTCGTGTGGCAGATCGTCATATTTGCGGAACTGCCCCTTGAGCACTTCGAGCGTGACGCGGGTATCGGCCTCGGCGCCGTGGGCATCGAGATGTTCGCTGCCGCAGAAGAAGCGGTAGGCGGCTGTCAGGTCGCGCGGCTCTTTGGCGTGGTAGATGCGCTGGGCGTCGAGAATGCGGCGGTTATCGACATCGAGGTTGAGGCCGACGCGCTTGAACTCCTCTTCGAGCATGGGGATGTCGAAGCGCAGCACGTTGTAGCCGCCGAGGTCGCAGTTTTTAAGAAAGGCGTCGATCTCAGGCGCCACTTGGGCAAAGGTGGGGCAGTCGCGCACGGCTTCGTCGGTGATGCCGTGGACGGCGGTGGTCTCGACCGGGATGGGAATGGTAGGGTTTACCAGCCAATAGCGCTCAGTCTCGCTGCCGTCGGGCGCCACCTTGATGACGGCGAGCTCAATAATGCGGTCGGCACGCGGGCTGATGCCGGTGGATTCGATATCAAAGATGACCAGTGGACGGTCGAGTTTAAGCGGCAGGGGTTGGTTTGTCATTTTCAACAGATAGAAGGGGGGGGGCCGTTGCCACACCGTCCGGTGCGGCAACGGCCAGAGGGTGAGAGAGCGGCTCAGGCCTCGGTAGCGGCCTGCTGGTCGCGCTCTTTCATCGCTTCGCGACGGCTCAGCTTGATGCGGCCGCGGTCATCGACGGCGATCACCTTGACCCACATCTTGTCGCCTACCTGACAGACGTCTTCGACGCTGCGGATACGGGCATCGGCCAGTTCGCTGATGTGGCAGAGGCCATCCTGGCCCGGCAGAATCTCCACAAAGGCGCCAAACTCCTTGATACCGGTGACGGTGCCTTCGTAGATGCGTCCCTCTTCAACCTCGGCAGAGATCGCTTCGACCTCACGCACGGCGAGTGACATCGACTCGCTGTTGGTGGCGAAGATCGAGACGGTGCCATCCTCTTCGATGTCGATCTGGGCGCCGGAGAGCTCGGTAATGCGGCGGATGTTCTTGCCGCCGGGACCGATCAGGCCGCCGATCTTGTCGACTGGAATGACGATGGTCGTGATGCGCGGCGCGTGGGGCGAGAGTTCGGCCCGCGGTTCGGCGATCACGCTCTCCATGAAGTCGAGAATCTTGAAGCGGGCATTGCGCGTCTGGCGCAGCGCCTCTTCGACGATATCCCAGGTTAGGCCGCGCACCTTGAGGTCGACTTGAAAGCCGGTAATCCCCTGGCGGGTGCCGCTGACCTTGAAGTCCATGTCGCCGCAGTGGTCTTCGCTGCCGAGGATATCGGTAACGACCACGGTACGGCCATCGGCGGCGGTAAAGAGTCCGGCCGAGATACCGGCCACGGGGGCCTTGATGGGGATACCGGCATCCATCATGGCGAGGGTGCCGACGCAGACGCTGGCCATCGAGGAGGAGCCGTTGGAGCCCATGATCTCGGAGACGACGCGGATCGTATAGGGGTAGTCGGCGGGAATCACGGGGCGCAGTGAGCGCTCGGCAAGGGCGCCGTGCCCGACTTCACGCCGTCCGGGACCCATAATGCGGCGCACTTCGCCCACCGAGTAGGGGGGGAAGTTGTAGTGCAGCATGAAGGCTTTCGACTTCTCGCCGCCGACAATGGCGTCGAGCTCCTGGACATCCTGTTTGGTGCCGAGGGTGACGGTCGCAAGCGACTGCGTCTCGCCGCGGTTGAAGAGCGCCGAGCCGTGGGTGCGCGGCAGGAGCCCTACCTGAGCCGAGAGGGGGCGCAGCTCTTCGGCGGCGCGGCCATCGCTGCGCTTGCCATGTTCGAGGAGGTTGCTGCGGACGGTCTCGATCTCGAGGGCATCAAAGAGACGGGCAAAATCGTCGTCGCTCACTTCGGGGAAGAGCTCCAGCAACTTGGTCCGCAGCCCGGCCTTGATCGTGCCAACACGCTCCTGGCGTTCGAGTTTGCCGGCAATCTGCAACGCCTGGGAGAGGCTGTCACCGACGGCCTGACGCAAGGCCGTCATCTGCTCGTTGTTGGGCGGGGTCTCGACGATCACCTTGTCAGGCTTGCCGAGCTTGCGGCGCAGTTCGATCTGGAGGTCGACGAGGCGCACGACCTCCTCCTGGGCCACCTTCATGGCGGCGAGGAAGTCGTCGTCGGCGATCTCATCAGCGCCGCCCTCCATCATCAGGAAGCGGTCGCGTGTGCCGGCGTACATCAGGTCGAGGTCGCTCTTCTCGCGTTCTTCATTGGTGGGGTTAATGACCCAGGCGCCAGCGACACGTCCGATACGGACAGCGGCGATCGGGCCGTAGAAGGGGACTTCCGAGATGTGTAACGCGGTACTGGCGGCGATCACGCTCAGCACGTCGGGATCGTTGACGCCATCGGCCGAGAGGAGCATGTTCATCACCTGCACGTCGTTATAGTACCCCTCGGGGAAGAGGGGCCGGATGGGGCGGTCGGTGAGACGTGCAATCAGGGTCTCGCGATCACTGGGGCGCGCTTCGCGTTTGAAGTAGCCGCCGGGGAACATGCCGGAGGCGTAGTAGCGCTCGCGGTAGTCGACCTGCAGCGGGAAGTAGTCGATCCCCTCACGCGGGGTATCGGTGTGGCAGACGGCCGAGAAGAGGATGGTGTCGGCCAGGCGTACCGTGACCGAGCCGGCCGCCTGTAGCGCCAGCAGTCCGGTCTCGATCGTGATCGTTTGTCCACCGATGGTGGTGGAGACGGATGTTGTTGTGTTCATGTGTCCTTTCTGGACATGGCGTGCCGGGCGGGCACCAGTTATAGCGCTCCACGCTACGGGCGTGGGTTATGCCACCCTCTGCCTGCGCTGCAACTCCGGCGGAGAGCCTCTCCGCTTTCGGGGCAGAGCAGGTCTGGAGGGTCTCTTTTCGCCTAGCGGCGAATACCGAGTTCCTTGATCAGACTCTGATAGCGCGCTTCATTCTTGCGCTTCAGGTAGTCAAGGAGACGGCGGCGGGCGCTTACCATACGGATCAGCCCATAACGGGAGCTCACATCCTTGGGATGCGTCTTGAGATGCCCGGTAAGCATCTCGATCTTTTTGGTAAGCACTGCGATCTGCACTTCGCTCGAACCAGAGTCATTGGCATGACGCTGGAAGGCTTGGCGTACGGCTGCTTTGTCAATTCGGCTCATGTTAACCAGGGGTCCTTGCCCAGCACGACGGTGTCGTTTGTACTTCTTGTCGTTAATTCCAGCGTGCAATATGGACTCTCCGCTGTGGAAAGTCAAGCGAGTTCGACCTCGGCACGGTGGCTGGGACAGAACACCGGGAGTTCAAAGCCGCAACGGGGAGACCAGCTCCAAGCACGCCGCAGGTAAATTGCGTTACATCTTACAGTTTTAAGCGGCATAAAGCAAACAGAAAAGTTGCAAGGTTGTAGCCGGCTCGCCAACCTGCTATGCTCTCCCGCCAGCAACGACCAATGCGAAGAGAGTGACATCATGCTGCTACCAACCGGAAGTGAAGCGCAACGGCGCCAATGGTATCTCAAACTGGCGGCTGGCAACCCTGCCATGCCGATCGGCGCCGACCTCTTTCTACATACCAAGCCGGACCATGCTACACGCCTCTATGACGGTGCGGCGCTGGCGGAGGTCATCATCGAGGCGGCAGACTACTTTAAAACGCCGCTGGCGCTGCCGCTGATGGACCTGACAATCGAGAAGCGCTGGTTGCTGGAGCTGCTTGGCCAGCCGGCGGTTGCGAACGACGACTATCACTTTACCGAACCGCCGACTGCCGCCGCCGTGGCGCAGGTGGCAGCAGGAGTGCAGGGACCCCCTACCCGACGTCTGGCGGCAAGTTGTGAAGCCCTGTCACATGTTGCGGCACGGGGCGACCTGGTGGCGGTGGGGATGGCGATCGGCCCCTTCTCGCTCCTGACCAAGCTGCTGAGCGACCCCATTACAGCGGTCTTTCTGGCCGGCAGCGACGTGACAGCAGCCGAGGAGCCGGAAGTGGCAACAGCCGAAGTGGCGTTGCAACTGGCGACGATGGTCGTGCTGCGCAGTCTGGAGCTGCAGGTGGCAGCCGGAGCGCGCCTGATCTGCCTCTGCGAGCCGGCGGCCAACAGCGTCTACCTCTCGCCGCGTCAGATTGAGGCGGGGAGCGACATCTTCGAGCGCTTTGTGATGGAGCCCAACCGCCGCATCAAGGGGCTGCTGCGCAGTCTCGATTGCGATCTGATGTTCCACAACTGCGGCGAGTTGAGCGACCGGATGGTAGATGAGTTTAACAGCCTCCACCCCGTGATACTCAGCTTCGGCTCCTCACGCAAACTCTGGGAGGATGCGGCCCGTGTTGCGCCAGATGTCGTGCTTTTCGGGAATCTGCCCTCCAGGAAGTTCTACTCCGACAGCGAGTGCTCCGTTGCCGCCGTAGCGGAGATGGCTGCGACGTTGCGCAGCCGCATGGCCGCCACGGGGCACCCCTTTATTCTGGGAACTGAGTGCGACGTCCTCTCTGTGCCAGAGGCGCACGACACGATTATGGCGAAAGTGGCATCTATGATGCATTAGCCGCATGAGCCCGCCAACCAGCAAGGAGCGACGTCTGTGACGTTGCCGATAATCTCATGATCAGAAGAATCCGCTTAACCTTCCTCTCCACCTTCCGCCCCAACTCAGGCGCACTCCCCTTCTTTACCAGCATTATCGTCTGGGGCATCGGGGCCGGCTGTTTTGCCGCCACGCTGAACAACTTCCTCGTCGACATTTACGACCTGAGCGAGGTGCAACGCGGACTGCTGGAGTTTTTCCGTGAGATGCCGGGGCTGCTGCTCGTCTTTCTGCTGGCCCTGCTCCATCGCAAAAGCGACTGGTACGTCTTCCGCCTCGGCCTCCTGATTGCGATGGCCGGCGCCATTCTGCTGACAATACCGACCAACTTTGCCGTCGCCACCCTGCTGATCATGATCTGGAGCACGGGCGAACATCTGGCGATGCCGGTACGCCATTCGATTGCGATGAGTGTGGCCCGCAAGGGGCGGGCCGGCGCTTCGCTCGGTTATGTCAGCAGCGCCCTGAATGGCGGCCATGTGGTGGGCAACCTGCTGGTGGCGCTCCTCTTCCTGCTGGGAGTGAGCTACTTCAAGGTCGAAAAGAGGGTGATACTCTACAACATCGTCTGGATCCTGATCTTTCTCCTGGCGGGGACTTCGGCCCTCTGTACTCTGTCGCGCCACAAGCAGGAGGCGCCCGTCAGGCGACCGCGCCTCCTGTTGCGGCGCAAATTTGGCCTCTTCTACGGTCTGGAGCTCTTCTACGGCGCGCGCAAACAGATTTTCCTCACCTTTGCCCCCTTTGTGCTGATCCGCGAATATGGCGCCGATACGAGCTACATGGCGCTCCTCCTGGGTATCGCGGCGCTGCTCAACATGGTGGCCGGCCCCTGGATCGGGCGACTGACCGACCTGCTGGGCTACCGCACCGTGATGGTCTACGACACCTTTATCCTCGTCTTCGTCTGCCTGCTCTACGGCTTTGCCGGCGACTGGTTCCCCCGCCACATAGCCTTCTGGGTGGTTTCACTCAATTTCCTGCTGGATGCCATTATCAGCACCACCTCGCTGGCAAGCAATATCTACGTGCGAGACATCTCGTCCAACAGCGAAGAGCTGACCTCTACACTCTCGACCGGCATCTCGATGAACCACCTCGTCTCGGTAGTCGCCGGGCCGCTCGGTGGCATCGTCTGGATGCGTTGGGGCATCGGGCCGCTCTTTGCCATCTCGGCCCTGCTGGGTCTGGGCAATTCGTGGTGTGCTATGCAGATTCCACTGCGCAAGGGAAATCGATAGCCAGCATCGGACGCGGGTTGTCGGTGATGATCCGCTCGACACCGGCACCGGCCCAGAAGGCGACCCGCAGCGGATCGTTGACGGTCCAGACACCGACGTGAAGCCCCTGCTGCCTGGCGGCCACCACATGGTCGCGGGTCAGGGTGGGGTTGCCACAGTGAATCCATGGAAGCTGATGTTCCAGCGCCAGCGGCATGACCGTCTCCACCTTGCCGAGCAGTGCGAGGCCCAGAGTTGGTGCGAGAGCTCTGACGGCCAGCAGGATATCGAGATGGAAGGATGAGATCACATAGTCGTCGAGCTTGTCGAAACGGCGCAAGAGCCGCACCACCTCAGCGACGGCTGCGGCTTCATCCGGCTGGCGTTTGATCTCGATGTTGAGTCCGAGCGATGTGGCGCTGATCAGCTCCAGGGCGCTTTCGAACGTCGGCACCGGCTCACCGGCAAACTCGGCTGCCCGTCGCACGCCGGCGTCGAGCGAGTAGAGTTCGGCAGCCGTCTTGGTGGCCACGGCGCCTGTACCATCGGTTGTGCGGTCGACGGTGGCATCGTGGATCACCATCAGCGTGCCATCCGACGAGAGACGAACGTCGAGCTCGATAGAGGCGGCCCCCAGCACTATGGCCCGTTTAAAGGCGGCCAGGGTATTCTCAGGGGTTTCGGCATTGGCGCCGCGATGTGCTTCAATAATTGGTTTGGCCATTTCTCCCCAAATTCGGACTTCTTGTTACAGTCCGGTAAGTCTTACAAAACAGTGTAAATTGCCAAGGCGTTTTTTGTACACGCCCAAAGTGGCGACATGGCAGATTCGCCGGGGGGAACACCGATTCCCATGCGGAATCAAGCTTCAGAGAGGCTCCGCCATGCCGCAGCTATTATTACCATGATTTTCCGGTGGTGCCAGTCTAATCACCTGTCACCTTGGCTGCCGCAACAGCGCTTATATTTTTTACCGCTACCACAGGGGCAAGGGGCATTGCGCCCTACCTTGCTGTTTTGGAGGTCTTGTGTTGCCGGTGCAGCTCCGAAGCCGGGAGGCTGCCGGGGCTGGTAACCGTCATCAGCTCCGGTCTGGAGTTGTCGGTATGCCTTAAGGGAAGATTTAAAATCTTCGTCGAAATCATAGCGGTTATTACTCCTATGGTGGTTCTGCTTCACTTCGAACTCCTGAGGCACCTCATCATCAAACCAACCGGCGCTATCATAATCGGCCGTAGCAACATCAGACCCGCTGCCGCTGTAGCTGTTTTTCCGCGCCGGCCGTGCAACGGAAGCGGTCTTGCGCTTCCAATTGCTGTCAAGCAGTTGACCCATTGTCTGGTAAGTATCTTTGCAGTGAACCCGGTTGCCATAGCGGCCAAGTATTCTCTCGCCGATACTTTCTGTTTTTTGCCAGGGTGTCAAAGCGCTACTCGCAGCCAACTCTCCAAGCGTCAGCACGCGTTTATCAATCAATCCCAAGCGTATCGCGGCCTGAAGCTCGAGGTTTAATTCGTTTGGGAAATGGGTAGCAGCAAAGGCAACTGCCTGATTGACGATAACCAGGTAGGGGCCCAAGTCGCTACTCTCCCGACAGCCGCGTTGAATGATCCGCCGCAAGAGCGTCAACATGATGGCGGGATTCAGGTTGCGATACCGGTAGAGCAGCTCCATCGCCCGCAGCATGGCAAAGGTGTGATAGGTGGCAACATCGCCACTGCTCTGGTATTTGATATCATTGAGAATCGGTTTTAGATTGCCATCGCAGACGGCAGAGATTGCCGGAGCGGTAAAATTCCACCACTCGCGATAGTTAAGCTGCCCGATAAATTTGGCCAGCACTCTGTGCGCCTCGACCATGAGGTTGTAGTGTCCGGTGGAGCACCATTCACCAAGCTGGGCGATGGCATACAAGAGGCCAAACTCCTCATGCTCTCCAATCCGGCCGTGCTCTGTCACCCTCTTCAAAAAGGCGCCGAGCGTCCAGGCCGCCACTTCTGGCTCTTGCTGCATCCAGGCTATCTCGCCAAAGCGCCCTTCAAGGTGGTTGCCCAGAGCCGACATGGCGTCGGCATGGCGTTGCCGCTCGGCCTGCTTTGTTGGTTCAGTCGCCCGACCGATGGGAACGCTATCCGCAAGCTCCTGCAGTTTGACCACTTCAGGGAGCGGCTGCCCCTGATCGACAAATCCTGCCGCACCGGCCTCCTGTTCCTCCGGCTCCCCCGCCGGCATCAGACCGCTCGCCGCATTCAGGCGCTTTACAATGCGGTTGCGTTCCCGCTCCAGATAGTCGAGAAACCTATCCGGCCCCTCGCCGGCATACTCATTCTTGATCTCAGCCACATGCACCATCTGGTAGAGGTTGTGCCACTGGCCATCACGCTCCAGCTCGATCGCCGGGTTGGGCAGATAGTAGCCCCGGCTGATGCGCCAGAAGAGCTGGCGGTTGTAGCGTGCCTCGCGATCGACCTCGTTGCCCGCCAGAGTTGCCGAGATGGCGCTGCGTTTGCCATAGCGCTTCGGGATTACCGACTCGGGGAAGTCGACCAGTTCAGCCTCAAAATCGGCCGCGGTAAAGCCCGGTTTATACTCCACGCCATGAACTGAAGTGAGCTTCTGCACCAGGCGGGCAATCATCGAGTGGAAGAGGAAGAAGCCGAGTCGGTGGCGGTCAAGTTGCACCAACCGGTTGCCGACACGCAGGTTGGTGGCCGGGGGCACCAGCAGGGCGTAGAGTTGCGGCAGCGTGTTGCGGGCGTGGAGTACGTTTTGATAGGCCACCCGCAAGGCCAGATGTAGCGGCGTGCAGCCCCAGGAGTCCGTTGCAGTACGACTGGCACCGGCCGCTATCAGCTCGGCTACCAACCGCTCCTGACCGAGCTGCACCGCCATCATCAGTGGTGTCAAGTTGACCTGGTTACGGAAATCGACTCCGTGCCGCTCAATTTTACGCCACAGATCGCGGTGTCCCCGCTGATGGTAATCGATACCAAGGCGTCGCATGGCATCGTTGCGCGCCAGATTGATGCGTATCTTGTCGATTGCGGTTTCGTGATGCTTGAGTTCAAAAAAGAGGGTGTAGAGGCCGTAACAGATGGTATAGTCAGCCAGTGGGCGGAAGAGGTCGTTTTTGACAGGGTTTCTCTCTTGACGCCACTGTTCGAGGCGCTCGATGAGGTTGTCGGGGGTGATCACAACCCACGGCACTGGCTCGAGCTGCAAGATTTTATCGGCAATCGCCTGCGACTGCTCCAGCTTTCCCTGCCGCTCCAGGCGCAACGCCTCGGCGCGCCACTCGTCGTCGCTCGAACGCTCCTCGACAAGCCCAGCCTGCCCCCGCTCCTGCAGCCTGAGCAGACGCAGCAAGGGGTGTTCCGTCTGGCGTTCCAGAATATAGACGTGCGCAATGGCGCGCGTCAGGGCCACGTAGAGGGCGTTGATGTAGAACTTGAAGGCGTCCAGCGAGCGGTCGCTCTTATCGCGTGCCCGCCCATATTTAAAGTCGTTTTCAAGGTCGGCTTCCGTTACGCCCGTCACGATCTGATTAAATTCGGCCGCCTGCCCTGAAACCAGCCCCGGCAGGATGATGTGTTCATACTCCAAGCCCTTGGCTTCACGTACGCTGAAGACCAGTGGTGTGGCAAAGCTCTGCCGGGCGGCCTCTTTATCCTCATCGCGCAACACGATAACGGCAAAGCGGGTGGAGCGCGATGTCTTCTGATCCAGCTCGCGTCTGGTGGCCGCTGTATCTGCCAGAAATGTGACCCCACCGGCCCGCTCACTGACCGGTTTGATCAGATAGTGGCTTTCACGGTCGATTGAGCCGAAACGCGCCTGTTTGATGCGCAACAACCGGTTGGCAACCTCGGTCACCTCGGGCGCATTGCGATAGTTGGCGTTTAAAATCCGTACCAACTCGCCATGAGCGGCCGGCTGATAGTCGTGAAACCACGTCTTGACGCCAGCCCAGGAGAAGAAGTTGGGGTGGACGATCTGGTTGGAGTCGCCACACAGGACAAACTGCCCCGGCGTGCGCAAGGCCTGCAGCGCCAGACTCAACTGCACCGTGGTCATATCCTGCACTTCATCGGCGACGATGAAGTCGTAACGTGCCTGGCAACGTTTGTGATGGTCGTAGCAGACTAGATTGAGGTCATAACAGCCGCTCTGGGGCAGCCATGCCAGATAGCGGAGGAAGAGGTCGTAGATCAGCGGACGCTCATCAGCGGTAAAGATCGAGCGTCGCACCCCGAGCGAGAGGTACTCTTCGCGCGTCAGACAGGGGTTTTCAACGGCTGATCCGGTCAGGACACCGTTAAACTCCTCGTAGAGTTTGTGTGAATCGCGCTGTGCGCTACGTCCGCCAGAGCGGCGCAACCACTGTACAAAATCGGCAAACCCCAGCGGCCGCCCCGCTGGCACCGCAATTGATTCGACGAACTCCCGGAAGGAGAGAAAGTCGACCTCCTGGGCCTCGTTCTCATAGTTATGCGAAAAATAGATGGTGCGGGCATTATCGACCAGGTAGGGAGAGTGCGTCAGATAGAGCACCTCGCCCGGTAGCTGGCGCAACTTCTCAAGTGTCAGGACGGTTTTACCGCTGCCGGCGGCACCGATCAAAATCAGCGGTGGCGGCTGCTGCAATGCCTCTTGCTGGTCGTCATCAAACGAGATGATCTTGTCCAACAGATGGACGCGTTGCATCGCAGGGTTGAGATAGGCCAGCGGCACGACATCATCGGTAGTGAGCGGCTCAGCCTTTTCGAGTGAGACCAGACGATTCTCAGCCACGACAGCCCCGCGCATAAAACGTGAGTTTTCGTAGTCGTGGTTGCGTATCACCTCGAGCAGGATCAGGGCGCGTTCACCACGACAGGCGCCGAAGCAGAAGAGCAGGCGATCGGCATCAGAGAGCTTGGCACGGTAGAGATTGCCGGGCTGCATCTTTTTTACTTCGGCAGCTTTAAAATCACCTGCCGCAAGATATGCAACTGTACGCTCGAAAGGGCGCTTCAAACCTTGTGTATTGAGATCCTCGTACTGGAAAATTTGCATATTTGCAAGCTTATCAATTGCAACCTGCGACAGCAACCACGTTTAACTCTTGCAAAGCTGCGAGAGATTTCTGCGGAGGCCGCTTACTCATGCACTTTCTCCAGCTCTGGCGGCTAACCAGAGGTTCGCCCTCCAGTTAGCCCTGTCAAGCATCTGGTCTGATTTTGCCGCCGTGCTACTCGACTTCGATACCGAGGATATCCTGCGCCTTGCGCTGGGCAGCCTCGACATCGTCGCGCAGCTCTTCGGCATCGATCGGCTCGGCGAGTGGCACCAGCTTGATGTGGCGGTGCATCGGGAAGCCGGTACCGCCGGGGATCAGGTGACCGAGGATCACATTCTCCTTGAAGCCGCGCAGCTCGTCGACGCGCCCCATCGTGGCGGCGTCGGTCAGGACACGGGTGGTATCCTGGAACGAGGCTGCCGAGATGAAGCTGTCAGTTTCGAGTGAAGCCTTGGTGATACCGAGCAGGGCGGGTTGCGCCTCGGCCGGGCGTTTGCCTTCGGCCATCATCTTGTTGTTCTCTTCGATGAACTGCTGACGTGAGACCTGCTCACCCCAGAGGAAGTCGGTGTCACCGGGGTTGTTGATCTTGACCTTGCGCAACATCTGACGCACGATGATCTCGATATGTTTATCGTTGATCTCGACGCCTTGTAGACGGTAGACCTGCTGCACTTCGCTTACGAGGTAGCGCTGCAGCTCCTGTGGTCCGCAGGCATCGAGAATCTCCTGCGGCACGATCGGCCCCTCAGTAAGCTGCTGCCCCTTGCGGACGCGGTCGCCCTTGAAGACAACGATATGCTTGCCCATCGGGATCAGATGCTCTTCGTAGGCGTTGGTGGTCTCGTCACGGATGATGAGGCAACGACGCCCGCGCTGGTTCTCGCCGAACTCGACGACACCCTCAATCTTGGCGATGTCGGCGGCATCCTTGGGGTGACGCGCTTCGAAGAGCTCGGCCACACGCGGCAGACCGCCGGTGATATCGCGGGTCTTCTCCTCCTTGCGGGGAGTCTTGGCCAGCAGGACACCGGGCGAGACGCTGTCGCCCTCCTTCACCATCACGTGGGCGCCGACGGGAATATGGTAGTAGCCGAGGACATCGCCGCTCTTGGCATCGGAGACGACGATCTGCGGGTGGAGCTGCTCGCGCGTCTCCATCACCACCAGCGTCTGCAGGCCGGTAAGGCTGTCGCGCTCGGTCTGCACCGTCTCATCCTCGACGAAGTCGTGGAAACTGACGATACCGGTCTTCTCGGCCAGGACGGGCACGCTGTGCGGGTCCCAGTGGCCGACGAGCTGACCACCCTTGACGGCCTCGCCGTCGTTGATTATCAGCGAGGTGCCGATCTGGAGCGTGACGCGCTCGAGTTCGCGGCCGGTGGCATCGCGGATGACGATAGCGCCATTCTTGTTGAGCACGATGTTGTGGCCGTTATCGTCGCGCACGACACGCAGATCGTCTTCGTAGAAGATATGACCGGCATGACGTGTAACGATCTCAGGTGTAGCAACCACCGCCTGCGCCGTACCACCGACGTGGAAGGTACGCATCGTAAGCTGGGTGCCGGGCTCACCGATCGACTGGGCGGCGACGATGCCGACGGCCGTGCCGATCTCGACGAGCTGACCGGTAGAGAGGTCGCGGCCGTAGCAACGGGCGCACATGCCGTGGCGGGCATCGCAGGTGAGTCCGCTGCGAATCCAGACACGGTCGATCTGGGCGGCATCGATGCGGTCGCAGGCAGCCTCGTCGATCTCCTCATCGGCGGCGAGAATGATCTCGTTGGTGAGGGGGTGGATGATATCGTGCAGTGAGGTGCGGCCGAGGATGCGCTGGCGCAGTGGGAGGTTGCCCTCGCCCTCGGTGCTGGTACTGATCTCAATACCGTTGACGGTATTGCAGTCCTGCATGACGATATTGACGTCCTGAGCGACATCGACCAGCTTGCGCGTGAGGTAGCCGGCATCGGCCGTCTTGAGCGCCGTATCGGCCAATCCCTTACGGGCGCCATGCGAGGAGATGAAGTATTCGAGTACGCTCAGGCCTTCGCGGAAGCTGGCGGTAATCGGGTTTTCGATAATCTCGCCCGACGGCTTGGCCATCAGGCCGCGCATACCGGCGAGCTGCCGGATCTGAGCCTTGGAGCCACGCGCCTTGGAGTCGACCATCATGAACATCGGATTGATCTCGGTCGGGTTGGGCGTCAGTTCGGTCTTGTTACGATCGATGGCACGGTAGAGGTCGTCGCTGATCTTCTCGTGCGTGGCGGTCCAGACGTCGACCACCTTGTTGTGGTGTTCGCCCTCGGTGATGACACCGGCCTGGAGCTGCTGCTCAACCTTACGCACCTCCTGGCGCGCCTTCTCGATCAGTTCGTCCTTGGTTTCGGGACGGATCATATCCTTGAGACCCATCGAGACGCCGGCGAGGCAGGCATGTTCAAAGCCCATCTTCTTCAGATCGTCAAGCACAGTGACGGTACGGTTGTGGCCGGCTACCTGGTGGCACTGGAGGATGAGGTCGCCGAGTTTGTTCTTGTCGACCTTCTCATTGACAAAGCCGAGCTCCCCGGGCCAGATCTCGTTGAAGATGACGCGCCCAACGGTGGTTTCGAGCAGCTTGAGCTCGCGGTTGCCGACAATCGTATCGCGGTTGTAGTCGGGATTGCGGAAGCGGATGCGCGAGTGGATCGCGACGTGGCCTTCGGCGTGCGCCAACAGTACCTCATCAGTGGTGCCGAAGAACGGCAGGCGTTCGTCGGCGCCGAAGGGGTGACGCCCGGCGACGCGGCTGTTGAGTTTGTCCTGCTGTCCGGCGGCGGTGAGGTAGTAGATACCGAGGGCGATATCCTGCGTCGGAGCCATGATCGAGCGCCCGGAGGCGGGCGAGAAGATCGAGTTGCTGGCCAGCATCAGGAGGCGGCTCTCGATCTGCGCTTCGACCGAAAGAGGAACGTGAACGGCCATCTGGTCGCCGTCGAAGTCGGCATTGAAGGCGGTACAGACCATCGGATGAATCTGAATCGCTTCGCCCTCGATCAGGACCGGCTCGAAGCTCTGCATCGAGAGGCGGTGGAGTGTGGGGGCGCGGTTGAGCATCACCGTTTTGCCCTTGATCACCTCTTCGAGAGCCGCCCAGACCTGGTCGTCGTGACGCTCGATCAGGCGGCGGGCGCTGCGCACCGTGTGGCAGATGCCGAGGTGTTTGAGGCGGCGGATGATGAAGGGCTCAAAGAGGGTCAGCGCCATCTTCTTGGGCAGTCCGCACTGGTGGAGTTTCAGTTCGGGACCGACGACGATGACGGAGCGGCCGGAGTAGTCGACACGCTTGCCGAGGAGGTTCTGGCGGAAGCGGCCGGTCTTGCCCTTGAGCATATCGCTGAGCGACTTGAGGGGGCGGTTACCGGTGCCGGAGACGGCGCGTCCGTGGCGTCCGTTATCGAAGACGGCATCGACCGCCTCCTGCAACATGCGCTTCTCGTTGCGAATGATCACATCGGGCGTCTTGAGCTGCAACAGGTTCTTGAGCCGGTTGTTGCGGTTGATCACGCGACGGTAGAGATCGTTGAGATCGGAGGTGGCAAAGCGACCGCCCTCGAGCGGCACGAGGGGGCGGAGCTCGGGCGGGATGATCGGCAGCACGTCGAGTATCATCCACTCAGGCTTGGCGCCGCTGGTGCGGAAACCTTCACACGCCTTCATGCGTTTGGTGATCTTTTTGCGCGTCTGCTTGCTCTTGGTGTTTTCGATCTGCTCTTCCAGCTCGATCATCATCTGGTCGAGATCGATCTTGGAGAGGCAACGGCGGATGGCATCGGCGCCCATCATCGCCTCGAAGTTTTCGCCATACTTCTCGACAGCCTCGGCATACTCGGCTTCGGGCAACAACTGGAGGTATTCGAGCGGCGTATCGCCGGGGTCGACGACGAGGCGATCCTCGTAGTAGAGGATGCGCTCGAGCTGTGTGGCGGTGAGGTCGAGCATCAGCCCGATGCGGCTCGGGGTACACTTGAAGAACCAGATGTGCGAGACCGGCACGGCCAGCTCGATGTGTCCCATGCGTTCACGACGCACGCGCGAGACGGTCACCTCGACGCCGCAGCGGTCGCAGACGACGCCCTTGTGCTTGATGCGCTTATACTTGCCGCAGGCGCACTCCCAGTCGCGTGTCGGCCCGAAGATACGCTCACAGAAGAGCCCGTCGCGCTCGGGGCGATAGGTACGATAGTTGATCGTCTCGGGGTTGCGCACCTCGCCGTGGCTCCAGGAACGCATCGTTTCGGGTGAGGCCAGTGTGATGCTGACGGCATCATAGCTGTCGCCTTCAAAAGCCCCTGAAACATCTTTGGCTACATAAGGATTCACTCTTCGTCTCCTGCTTGGCGGCTTAAATTATGGCGGCCGGGCGGCTGTCGTCGCCCAGCAATTTCATGTCGAGGCAGAGGCCACGCAGCTCGTTCATCAAGACCGAGAACGACTCCGGCATACCGGCTTCGAGCGTGTTGTTGCCCTTGACAATCGACTCGTAAATGCGTGTGCGGCCGGCGACGTCGTCGCTCTTGACCGTGAGCAGCTCCTGCAAGGCGTAAGCGGCGCCATAGGCCTCGAGCGCCCAGACCTCCATCTCGCCCATACGCTGGCCGCCATACTGCGCCTTGCCGCCCAGCGGCTGCTGGGTAACGAGCGAGTAGGGTCCGGTGGCGCGGGCGTGGATCTTGTCGGTCACCAGGTGGTGCAGCTTGAGCATGTAGATCTGGCCCACCACGACGCGCTGTGCAAAGGCTTCGCCGGTGCGCCCATCGTAGACTTCGGTCTTGCCATCCTCATTGAGGTAGGGGGTCCTATCGGGGGCCTTCTCCTGCGCCTCATGCGCTTCGCGCAGCAGCTGATCGATATCGGCCTCGGAGATGCCGTCAAAGACCGGGGTGGCGGCGTGGAAGCCGAGCACCTGGCAGGCGGCGCCGAGATAGGTCTCGAAGAGCTGCCCGACGTTCATGCGTGACGGCACGCCGAGGGGGTTGAGCACGATATCGACCGGTGTGCCATCGGGCAGGAAGGGCATATCGCACATCGGGACGATCTGCGCCACGACGCCCTTGTTGCCATGGCGTCCGGCGAGTTTGTCGCCGACGGAGAGATTCTTCTTGCTGGCGATGTAGACGCGCACCTGCTTGACGACGCCGCCCGACTCGCTGCTCTTGAAGCCGTCGAGTCCAAAGTCGTCGGCCTGCGCCTCCAGCGCCTCGAACTTGGGACGGTACTCGCCGATGATCTCGTCGATCTTCTGCTGTACCGGGCTCGGCTCGATCTGGATATTGGCGTGCGCCCTGGCCAGGCGTGCCAGCAGCGTCTTGGTGATCTTGCGATTGGCGGGGATAATGGTGTCACCCGTCTCGGCGTTGATTACGTCGAGCGGAATCTTCTCGCCCAGCAGAATGTTGCTGAGGGCGGTGGTGAGCTGCTCTTCGAGTTCGGTCCGCTGCTTCTTGCGCTCGGCCTCGAAGTCGCGGATATCCTCTTCGCTATCCTGCGGCTTGGCGTCGGCGGCATCACCATCGGGCTCGTCTACACCGAAGGAGATGGGATCGTCGTCTTCCACTCCTTCGCGCGGCTCATCGTCGGGAATTTGCGGAATCAACTGCGGCGCGGCGCCACGCTTGGTATCCTGCTGCGCCGTCACCTTGACGTCCATGACGATACCGTAGACGCCGCTCGGCACGGTGAGCGAGGTATCGCGCACATCGGCGGCCTTCTCGCCGAAAATGGCGCGCAGCAGGCGCTCTTCGGGCGCCAGTTCGGTTTCGCTCTTGGGTGTGATCTTGCCGACGAGGATATCGCCGGGGCGCACTTCGGCGCCGATGCGGATCACGCCGTCGGGTCCGAGATCGCGCAGGGCGTCTTCGCCGACGTTGGGGATATCGCGGGTAATCTCTTCAGGGCCGAGCTTGGTATCGCGGGCTCCCACCTCAAACTCTTGAATGTGGATCGAGGTGAAGACGTCGTCGCGCACCACGCGCTCGCTGATGAGAATGGCGTCTTCAAAGTTGTAGCCGCTCCACGGCATAAAGGCGACCAGCAGGTTCTTGCCGAGGGAGAGCTCGCCCTC
Organism: uncultured Lentisphaerales bacterium; assembly: GCA_964599645.1. Taxonomy (GTDB): domain Bacteria; phylum Verrucomicrobiota; class Kiritimatiellia; order RFP12; family JAAYLN01; genus JAAYLN01. The sequence goes on from CAZRGQ010000002.1 coordinate 64,038, forward strand.
TCTGGTTGCGGGACCGTCGGCCAGCACATCGCCGGCCTTGACGGCCTGCCCCACTTTGACGACCGGCTTCTGATTGAAGCAGGTACCGGCATTGGTGCGGCGGAACTTCTGGAGCTGGTAGCGCTGCACGCCGCGCCCGCTGCGCCGGTTGCGACCGGCGCCGAGTTTGCCGTTCTCGGTGACGATGATCTCGGTGGCCGAGGCGTAGGCGACGATACCGTCGGCCTGAGCCTGCACTGTAACGCAGGAGTCGGCGGCGGCACGCCCTTCGAGACCGGTAGCCACATAGGGGCGGTCGGGCTGCAGCAACGGCACGGCCTGACGCATCATGTTGGCCCCCATCAGGGCACGGTTGGCGTCGTCGTGCTCCAGGAAGGGGATCAGGCCGGCGGCGATCGAGACCACCTGCATCGGCGAGACGTCCATATACTGCACCTTGGTGGCCTCGACCTCGATGAAGTCGGTCTGCCAACGGGCGTGAACCAGCGCGCTGGCGAAGCTGCCATCCTCTTGCAGCTCCGAGTTGGCCTGGGCGATGACATACTGCTCTTCCTCATCGGCGGCCATGTAGACCACCTCATCGGTGACTTTGCCATCGACAACGCGGCGATAGGGGCTCTCGATAAAGCCGAACTCGTTGATCTGCGCATAGAGACCGAGCGAGGAGATCAGGCCGATGTTGGGGCCTTCCGGTGTCTCGATCGGGCAGATGCGGCCGTAGTGGGAGCTGTGGACGTCGCGCACTTCAAAGCCGGCCCGCTCACGGCTCAAACCGCCGGGGCCGAGGGCCGAGAGGCGGCGCTTGTGGGCCAGTCCGCTGAGGGGGTTGGTCTGGTCCATAAACTGGCTGAGCTGGCTGCGACCGAAGAAGTCCTGCACCACGGCAGCCAGCGACTTGCTGTTGACGAGGCGGGAGGGGGTCAGGGCGCCGTTGGTACCGGCGTCGAAGGTGCTCATGCGCTCGCGTACCAGGCGCTCGGTGCGGCCGAGGCCGATGCGGCACTGATTCTCCAGCAGTTCGCCGGCGGTACGGATGCGGCGGTTGCCGAGGTGGTCGATATCGTCGACGTCCTGGCGCTCCATCTTGATATCGAGCAGCAGGCGGATCGCCTCGATAACATCGGTGCCATCCTCATGGAGCACACGGAGATCACTGGGCTTCTTCTCGTTGAGTTTCAGCTTGAGATTGAGCTTGTAGCGTCCGACACGCCCGAGATCGTAGCGTCGCGAGTCGCAGAAGAGACGCTTGATCAACTGTTTGGCATTGGAGGCGGTGGCGGGATCGCCGGGGCGCAGGCGGTGATAGATATCGTTAAGCGCCTCCTCCTCGGTGCGGGTGGGATCGGCCTGCAGCGTCGCGAGCAGGGTGCCTTCGTCCCAGGTAGCATCGACCACATCGATCTGCGGGTAGCCGGCCTGCGCCATCTGCTGCAGCACGGGGGTGCTGAGCGGATCGTAGCGGCGCGCCAGGACGGCTTGTGAGTCGACATCGACCACATCGTCCTTGAAATAGAGATGCTCCAGCTCCTCGTTGCTGTACTCCTGCTCGGTAGCAAGCGTGCGGAAGCTGTAATAGTGCTTCATGATCGCCTCATCGGTGCCGTAACCGAGAGCGCGCAGGAAGGTGGTAGCGTGAAACTTACGACGCCGGCGGCGGCGATCCATGTAGACCCACATGACGTCGTTGGTATCGAACTGAATCTCGATCCATGAGCCACGGTCGGGAATAATACGGACGGAGAAGAGCGTCTGGCCGTTGGCATGCACGGCACGCTCGGTGCAGACGCCCGGCGAGCGGTGCAGCTGCGAAACGATCACGCGCTCGGCGCCGTTGATGACAAAGGCGCCATCTTCGGTCATCAGCGGGATTTCGCCCATGAAGACCTTCTCTTCGCGCACCTCTTCGCCCTCTTTCAGGGTGAAGGTGGCATGGAAGGGGGCGGCATAGGTGCTGCCGTTGGCAAGCGCTTCAACGGCCGACATCTTCGGCTCGCCCAACTGATACTTGACGAAATCGAGCAGATATTTCCCCGTTTCAAAACTCTCGACGGGAAATATTTCGCGGAAAATCGCCTGTAACCCCTTCGAGTTATCGCGTTTGGTCGGCGCGCAATCGGCCTGCAGAAATTCGCGATAGGAGTGGGTCTGGATATCAATCAGATTTGGCGGTTGGATAACCGGCTGAAGCTTGCCGAAAACGTGTCGCTGAAACATCGGTTACCTCGGAGGCAGGAGGTGAAAAAAAGACGACGCATAAAAGCAGGCAAGCAGCCGCCCCGCGTCGGAAGGGCGGCCGCTCGTGTTGTGAGAATCTTGTGCCGGGTTACTTAACTTCAACCTTGGCACCGGCCTTCTCAACCTGCTCCTTGATAGTGGCCGCTTCTTCCTTCGTGACACCGCTCTTGATCGGCTTCGGTGCTGCGTCTACCAGGTCCTTGGCATCCTTGAGGCCAAGACCGGTAATCGTGCGCACTTCCTTAATGACTGCGATCTTGTTGGGGCCGACTTCGGCCAGGATCACGTCAAACTCGGTCTGCTCTTCTGCCGGTGCGGCAGCATCGGCGGCCGGTGCGGCAGCCATCGCCACCGGTGCGGCGGCCGAGACGCCGAGGGCCTCTTCCAGCGCCTTGACGAGTTTCGAGAGTTCCAGTACCGTCAGGGTACCGATCCAATCGATAAACTCAGCCATCTTGCCACTAACTTCAACTTTTGCTTCGTCGTTCATGCTTATTCCTCTCTGTTCGCTCTGCGATCAGTTAATAATGCGCGGCTGCTCAAGCAGCCTCGCTCTTCTTCGTCTCAACTGCCTTCAGGACATACAGCAGAGAGAGCAGTTTCTGGCTGAAGACTCCAACCAGTTGCGACATGGGCGCCGCCACTGTGCCCACAAAGATGCCAAGCATGACATCCCGTGGTGGCAATGTGGCTAGTGCGTCGACGTCCGCCGCCTGCAATACCCTGCCGTCGAGGCAACCGCCCTTGACTGCAGCCTTGTTGTGCGCCTTGACGAAGCCCGTCAGCACCTTGGCCAGCTCGGAGGGATCCCCCTTGCCGGAAACCATGGCTGTCGGCCCCGTCAGCAGCGCCGAAAGATCTTCCCAACCCAAATCCCTGGCAGCCTTGCCAAGCATTGTGTTTTTGGCCACCAGTGCGCGTGCTCCCAGCGGATGCAGCGCCTGGCGCAACTTGTACATCTCCTCCACGGTCAAGCCGCTGTAGCCCAGCAGAAAGAGGCTATCGGCCTCCTGCAGGCGCTCGGAGATTTCGCGCATAATTGCAATTTTTTCGGGTCTCATCACTCGCTCCCGTTACTCTTTGGTGGGCAGGGCCACCGGAATGCCCACACCCATGGTAGAACTGATGGTACATGTGCGGATAAAGTTGCCTTTGGCCGCCGCCGGACGCTCGGCATTGAGCGCCTTGACAATTGCCAGCATATTCTCCAGCAACTTTTCGGCCTCAAAGCTCCGCTTGCCGGCCCGCACGCTGACATTGCCGGTACGGTCCATACGAAACTCGACACGCCCGCCCTTGGCGGCCACGACGGCCGGGGCGACATCGTCGGTGACTGTGCCGGTTTTGGGGTTGGGCATCAGGCCGCGCGGACCGAGCACCCGTCCCAGCTTGCGCACTTCACGCATCGCATCGGTGGTGGCAATCGCGACGTCAAACTCCGTCCAGCCACCCTTGACCTTCTCCAGCAGGTCGTCAAAACCGGCCTCGTCGGCCCCCGCCTCGCGGGCGGCATCGGCCTGGGCGCCGGCGGCAAAGACGATCACCCGCACCGTCCGGCCGGTGCCGTGGGGCAGGTCGACCGTGCCACGCACCGCCTGGTCCGACTTGGTGGGATCGGCCCCCAGGCGCATGGCAATCTCGACTGTCTCATCGAAGTTGGCACCGGGGTTCTCCTTGACAAAGGCGATCGCCTCTTGCAGGCTGACCGCAGTCTTCGGCGCCTTCTTGGCGATATCGCGATATCTCTTGCCGTGCTTGGCCATGGCTCAGGCCCTCCCCGTTACTTCGATGCCCATGCTGCGCGCCGTGCCTTCGATCAGGCGGATCGCCTGCGCCTCGTCGGTGGCGTTGAGATCGGCCTGCTTCAGCTTGACAATCTCACGAATCTGGTCGCGTGTCACCTTGCCAACCTTGTCGCGATTGGGGACACCCGAGCCTTTGGCCAGACCGGCGGCCTTCTTGAGCAGCACGGCTGCCGGCGGACTCTTCAAAATAAATGTAAAGCTGCGGTCGGCGTAGACTGTGATCACCACCGGGATGATCAACCCTGCCTTGTCAGCCGTACGGGCGTTGAAATCTTTGCAGAACTGCATGATATTCACGCCCTGTGCACCGAGTGCCGGACCAATCGGCGGTGCCGGATTGGCGGCCCCCGCCGGCACCTGCAGCCGGATAATTCCTGTTACTTTCTTAGCCATCTTTGCTCCGTCGTTATGCGACTCTCCCGGGTCCCAACCGGTGAGAACGAGTCAGCTTTTCAGCCGGGAATCCTGGCCGCTTGAGAAGCATCATCAACGACCTTCTCAACCTGCCAATACTCCAGCTCGACCGGAACCTCTTTGCCGAAGATCACTACGTTGACCTTCAGCCGGCCCCGGTCAGGATCGACTTCAGTAATGGATCCCTGCGAGCCCTTGAAGGCCCCCTCGAGGATCGCAACCAGCTCGCCGGGATCGAAGGTGATCTTGGGACGTACCTTGTCCTTCTTCGCCTCCATCTCGTCGAAAATTGCCTCAACTTCCGCCTCTGCCAACGGCACAGGCTTTTCGCCGCCGAGAAAACCGATCACCCCCGGCGTCTCTTTGATAAAGCGCCAGGTCGAAGGCATCACCTGCTTCGCATCATCATAGAGCGTCATGTTGATCAGCACATATCCCGGAAAGAACTTGCGCGTCACCGTCGCCTTGCTCTTGGGGTCGATCACCTTCTCGGTTGGAATCTTGATATCCCCAATGTAGGCCTCGACCTCTTGCAGGCGTGCCTGCGCTTCAATAAAGCGCTTCACCTTCTGCTCTTGGCCGGTGAAGGTATGTAATACAAACCACTGTTTAACCATTGGGCGTCTCCTCAACTGCTGCATCTGCCGCTGGCTGCCGGCAGCCTGCCGCTACGCTCTCTCTATGCGTGAATCACATGCAGCAGGAATTGAATCACCTTGTCGCAGATCAGAACCGAAAACGCCAGCAGGACGATAAAAACCGCCACTACTATCGTCGACTGTATCAACTCGCTGCGATCGGGCCAAGTGGTACGGCGGAATTCAGCACCCACTTCACCGGTGAATTTGCGCACCTGCTTGCCAATCTGTTGCACCTTTTCGTTCATCACGCTTAGCTCCGCGACCGCTCATGTCGCCCTGTTGCCACTCTTAACCGCCACAGTCAGTTGCGGCAGAAGTTGGCAGGCCAGGAGGGAATCGAACCCCCAACCCGCGGTTTTGGAGACCGCTACTCTGCCAATTGAGCTACTGGCCTGCAGAAAAAGCCCCGCAACCCTACCTGGTCTCACGGTGCATAGTACGTTTGCGCTCGTTGGGACAGTATTTCACCATCTCCAACCGCGTCGTCGTCGTACGCTTGTTACGCGTGGTCGTGTAGTTGCGCCGCTTGCACTCGTTGCAAGCCAGAATTGCCAAATCTCGGGGCATCTTTGTGATCCTTTAATAACAGGGGAAAGCCGGGTACCATAGCACACCGGCTTCCTCCTGTCAACTATCATGGCTATCGTCAGCCGATGATCTTGGAAACGGTGCCGGCACCGACGGTGCGGCCGCCTTCGCGGATGGCGAAGCGCATCTTCTCTTCAAGCGCGATCGGCTGAATCAGCTTCACGGCCACAGAGATGTTATCGCCGGGCATGACCATCTCGACGCCCTCAGGCAGCGTGATGTCGCCGGTAACGTCGGTCGTGCGGATGTAAAACTGCGGACGATAACCCTTGAAGAAGGGCGTGTGACGTCCACCCTCATCCTTGCTCAAGACGTAGACTTCGCCCGTGAACTCGGTGTGCGGTGTAATCGAACCGGGCTTGGCCAGCACCTGACCACGCTCGACATCCTCTTTCTTGATACCGCGCAGCAGGCAGCCGACGTTGTCGCCGGCTTGTCCGCTTTCGAGCAGCTTGCGGAACATCTCGACGCCGGTCACGACAGTCGTCTGCGTATCGCGCAGACCAACGATCTCGACCTGGTCGTTTACCTTGATGACACCACGCTCAACACGACCGGTCACGACCGTGCCACGTCCCTCAATCGAGAAGACGTCCTCAACCGGCATCATAAAGGCCATGTCAAGCACACGCGCCGGCTCGGGGACGTAGGTATCGAGAGCGTTCATCAGCTCGGTGATGCACTCGGTAGCGGGATCGTTGGGATCGGTTACCTGGGTAGCCGGCAGCGCCGAACCACGCACCACGGGGAGGTCATCGCCGGGGAAATCATACTTGGTCAGCAGCTCACGCACCTCCATCTCAACCAGATCGAGCAGCTCGGCGTCGTCGACGAGGTCAACCTTGTTGAGGAAGACGACGATCGCAGGCACACCGACCTGACGCGCCAAGAGGATATGCTCGCGGGTCTGCGGCATCGGGCCGTCAGCGGCACTCACAACCACAATCGCGCCATCCATCTGGGCTGCGCCGGTAATCATGTTCTTGACGAAGTCGGCATGTCCGGGGCAGTCGACGTGCGCATAGTGGCGATTCTCGGTTGCATACTCGACGTGCGACGTAGCAATCGTCAGAATCTTGGTCGCATCACGACGGCCGGCCGACTCTGAAGCCTTGGCCACCTGATCGTACGAAATAAAATCACAATAACCCTTCAGCGACTGAACGCGGGTAATTGCGGCGGTAAGTGTCGTCTTACCATGGTCTACGTGACCGATCGTACCGACGTTCAAGTGCGGCTTCGAGCGGACAAATGTTTCTTTTGCCATTGCTTTGTTCTCCTGCGGTGCTCTTGCCCCGTTACTCTGGAGCCCATGATCGGAATCGAACCGATGACCTCTTCCTTACCAAGGAAGTGCTCTACCTACTGAGCTACATGGGCTCTCTGTTTCCCGTTGTCCCCACTCAGCCGTAAACAGAGAACTACCCTAGCCGGCACGCACCCGCGTTCCGCAGTAGCTCACGTCTATTGCCTGAATTGTGGTTACTTAGCCTTCGGGCTAAATAGAAACGTGCATAATACCCTTTTTTCAGGCGGACGTCAACCCCCATAAAAAAAGTTTTGGGGCTTGCGCCGCAGCACAACTTCTGCTAAAGTATACGTCGTTGCAGCACCACGGCTTCCGCTGTCGCTGCATGTTGAGGCTGGTGTCGCCTGCGGGCAGCACCAGAGAGGCGGCGACCCTTGGCAAGGGCTCGTCCTCCAGTACCCCACCCTCCACCACACTTGCCGTCCCCCCCGACGGCAAGCCTCTGGAGGACGGGCCCTTGCCGGGCCGCCTGCCCATTCCTCGGATCGCGAGGCTCCGCACTCGCAGCTCCACTACGGCTGTTACCGCCGCCACCCATCACCCCGGCTCTATACCAGCGGTACGCGGCGCGAACGCCCCATGTAGTAGAAGCTGGCGCTCATGGCAGCCAGAAGTGCCAGCGGCACGCCGAGCCAGAGCAACTGATGCCCCACCATCACCTGATAGTAGAGGGTGGCAACACACCAGCCTAAAACCGTCAGATAGATCATCAGCACGGCGGTATAGAAGCGCCCCAACTCGCGGTAGGCCGCCCCGACGGCGGCAAAGCACGGCATATAGAGCAGGATAAAGAGGAGATAGGCAAAGGCCTGGTGCCGCCCCTTGGTAAAGGAGCGCCGCATCGAGGCAAAAATCGTCTCGTCGGCCTCGAACCGCTCGCTGATCTCACTCTCATCCCCCCGGGCATCGCGTAAATGGAGCGGATCGGTTAATGAGGTGACGATGTCGGCCAGACCGGGGGGAATGGTACGGAAGGCGTCTCCCACCCGCTCCAGAAAGTTAAACCCCTCCTCTTCATCGACCTCGGATTCGAGTCCCTGATTCTGGCCGTAGAGGCTGTTGAGGGTGCCGATGACCGCCTCTTTGGCAAAGAGTCCTGAAAAGATTGCCACCGTCGCCGGCCAGTTCTCCTCCTCCACTCCCATCGGAGTGAAGATCGGCGTCAGCGTGCTGCCGGCCGTGGCCAGCAGTGATTCGCGGCTGTCATGATTGCCGATCAAGCCGTCACGCCCGATCGAATTGAGCAGGCCGAGCACCAGCACCATCGGCACAATCACCTGACCGGCACGAAAGATGAAGTAACGCAACCGGTCCCAGGCATTCAGCATGATATATTTGAAGCGCGGCACGTGGTAGGGCGGCAGCTCCATGATAAAGTGGGAGGGCTCGCCGGTAAAGAGCGTCTTCTTCAGCAGCAATCCGGTCAGGATGCCGAGGACGATACCGGTTATATACATATAGAAGATGAGTCGCCCCGGATTGTTGGCAAAGAAGGCGGCGCCGAAGACGACGTAGATCGGCAACTTGGCGCCGCACGACATAAAAGGCGTCATAAAGATCGTCAGGAAGCGATCACGCCTGTTCTCCAGCGTACGGGTGGCCAGAATGGCCGGCACACTGCAGCCGAACCCCACCAGCAGGGGCACAAACGACTTCCCCGGCAGCCCCAGCCAGCTCATGGCGCGATCCATCACGAAGGCGGCCCGCGCCATATAGCCCGAATCCTCCAGAATCGCCAGACAGAGAAACATGAAGAAGATCGGCGGTAGAAAGGCCGCCATCGTCTGCAAGCCGGTACCGAGTCCATCGGCCAGCAGGGCGATCAGGGGAGCCGGCGCGTTGATCTTCTCCAGCAGGAAACGGGGCGTCTCGACAAAGAGCGTGCCCCCCAGGTCTTCAAAGAAGTCGATGAAGGCACCGCCGACTATCTGCGTCACCCAGAAGATGACAAACATGACGGCGAAGAAGAAGGGGATGCCGAGCCAGCGGTTGAGAATCCAGCGGTCGATGGAGGATGCCCGGGAGTTGCCCTCGGCATGGCGGTGAACCACCTCGGCGCAGAGACCCTGAATTACGCCGTAGCGGGCGTTGGCGAAGACCTCGTCGGTATAGGCCCCGGTGGCGGCCTGGATGCGGCGGTCGGCCTCGGCCAGTTCATCTTCGCTCACCTGCTCGCGGAAGCGGGCGGTAACGTCGGGATCGGCCTCCAGCAACTGGATCGCCACCCAGCGTGCCGGCACATGCAGCTTGTCGGCCACGGCCTGACACTTGGCCAGCAGATGTGCAATCTCACTCTCGACGGCGGGGGGATAGTCGATCCGGATCACCGGCAGCGCCGGGTGGTCGACCACCTGCTGCAACTCGGCGAGCAGCTTGCGTGTGCCGACGCGGCCACGCGTATCGGCCGTGATCACCGGTGCCCCCAGATGCTGCGCCAGGTGCTTGACGTCGATAATGGTCTGATTCTCCTGCACCACGTCCATCATCGTCAGGAGATGAATCACCGGCACACGCAGCTCAGTCAGCAGCAGCGTCAGATAGAGGTTGCGCTCGATGTTGGCCGCATCGACCACGTTGATGAAGAGGTCGGCCTCGCGGCTGAGCGCATAGTCGACGGCGATCCGCTCATCCTCGCTCGAGGCCATCAGGGAGTAGACGCCCGGCAGGTCTACCACGGTCAGCGTCTTGCCATCCGGCAGGCGGCAGACTCCCTCTTTGCGCTCTACAGTAACTCCCGGCCAGTTGCCGATCGTCTGTCGCGAGCCGGTGAGTGCATTAAATACCGTCGTCTTGCCCGAGTTCGGGTTTCCGATCAGGGCAACGGTAAAGGGCTTTTCCATACCACCTGCTATACGATTTCGATTTGGAGACACTCAGCCTCGGCCTTGCGCAGCGAGACGTTGAAACCACGCAGTTCGATCTGTACCGGATCGCCGAGAGGGGCCTGGTTGACCATACGGATCGGGGTGCCACGTGTCAGGCCCAAGGCCAGCAGTTTGCAACGGTAACCACGATCACCACAACCGTAACCAGTGATTCTGGCGCACATGCCAGGTGTCAAGTTTCTGAGTGTCATCGTCAATTCCTGCACAATGCCTGATTGCGTCGAATGGCGAGCAGAATATTAGACACGGCTAACTTTGTCAAGCGCAAATGAGAAACCTTTTACAGCACGAAGTGGACAAACCGCATAATCTCGACAAAGTCGTCTGCTGCGTAGCGCAATCTTCGCTCATCGATCAGCTCCGCACCGGGGTAGAAGCTCTTGTCGTAGGCCATCTGATGGTCGCGATAGTCGATAACCATCTCGAACGACTCCGGCAGGGCAATCGTAGTATGGCGGAAGTCGCTCCGCAGGGCTTGCTCGGCGGCCGCCCTGATCCCGGCGATCGCCCGCTCCGGATGGAGCGAAATGGTGGCACCGCCCCGGCAACTCTTGGTCGCCACAGTAGTAATTCCCGGCACCCATGCCGCTGCCATGCGACAGAGCGCCTCATCACCGCTCAGCAGCACCTGCGGCAGGCCGATAGTGGCGGCGGCATAGGCGTAGTAGAGAAACTCGCTCATCAGCTCACCATTGAGCCGGATGGCGGTCGTCAGGCGGTTGAAGGTGTGACTCAGTGGATTGGCGCTGCTGCCCGCCGCACTGTGATAGCCGACAAACAGCAAGGCATCAAACTGCTCAAGCTGTGCCCCCGTGATCATCGGGAAGAGGTCGCCGCTACTGCCGCGCAACAGACGCGCCTCCTGCGGCAGTTGGCTATGGATCAGATTGCGCGTCGAGCCATGCGCATCCCGCACCAGCAGCTCGCCGGCGCCGGCGGCCAGAGCGCCGTGACAGGCTGCCGCCGCCTCCCGCGTCATCTGCTCCCGTGCCATCTGATAGTCGGCACCGGTGACGGCGCACTCATCCCAATGAGTGACGCCGGCGCACCCTTCGATATCGCAACTGATGTAAACCTTCATGGCAACTCTCCTCAAAACCGACTCGGCGTACCGCCATTTCCAATCAATCCGGCAACGCTCTATTGTATGTTAAGCTCGTGATATCTGGCAAGGATCAAACTCGAAGAGCGTAAGAAGGGGGTGAAGAGGACAACGACCGGAGGATTACACGGGACTTTCACTTGCCCCATCCGCCTCTCTATGCCATACTCAAACCATTGAGAAAGGTCTTGTACTATGAAGAAGAAGTTTGCCCTTTTCGTCTTTAACGGCGATCCGATGTGCTTTATCCACGTGCTGCTGAATGCGCTCGACATGCATGCGCAGGGACATGAAGCCCAAATCATCATGGAGGGTGCCTCCGTCAAGCTGATACCGGAGATCGATCAGCCCGGTCATCGCCTGCTGACACTCTGGAAACGGGCGCTGGAGGCGGGTTTGGTGGCGGGCGTCTGTAAAGCCTGCGCCGCCACTCTCGGCACTCTGGCGGCGGCCGAGGAGCGTGGCATGACGCTGCTGGCCGATGTTTCGGGACATCCCGGCATGCTCGCCTATCGCGAACAGGGCTACGAAATTATCACCTTCTAAGGCGTTTGCCACCAGGCCAGCGCCCGTTGGATCGCCTGATCCCAGTAGCCCCAGTTGTGGTTGCCCGGCCCCTCCTCATAGGTGTGGCAGAGTCCCAACTGGCGAGCCAGGTCGCGAAAAGCGTGGTTATCCTGCAGCAGAAAATCTTCGCTGCCACAACACTGGTAGAGTCGCGGCTGCGGCCGCGACTTGTCGGCGGCCAGGCTGCGCGCCAGATGGAAGATGTCGTTCTCTGTCCCTGCCGGGTCGCCGCCGAAAATCAGCTCCATCTCGCCGATGTGGTCGGTCGCGTTGCGCCAGCGCCGCGCCACATCAATGGCGCCGGAGAAGCTGGCGGCAGCGCCATACTGCTCAGGGTACTTGAGCGCCAGCTTGAAGGCACCGTAGCCCCCCATTGAGAGCCCGGCGATAAAGTTGTCTTCGCGTCGCGCCGAGAGATGGAAGAGCTGTCGTACCACCGTCGGCAGCTCTACGGCGATAAAGCTCTCATAGGCCGGGCCGCTGGCCATATCGGTGTAGAAGCTGCGTTGGGCATCGGGCATCACGACGGCCAACCCCAGGCCTTCGACGTAACGCTCAATGCTGGTACGGCGTTGCCAGATAGTCTGGTCGTCGGAGAGACCATGCAGCAGCCAGAGCACTGGCCAATCCTGCACGGCTCCCCCGGCGCGTTGCGGCAGAATCACCTCCAGAGCGCAGGGACGCCCCAGGGTCTCGGAGAAGATATGAGTGTGAAGTAGTGCCATCTGCCAAACTGCTCCTCTAGTGGCGGAAGCCACGCACGCGCCCCTCAGCCAGTTCGCGCCGGTAATCTTCAACCGTGCGGGCGATGCCTGCGGCCAGTGGAATCTGCGCCTGCCAGCCCAGCGAGTGAATCAAGGCGCAGTCGAGCAGCTTGCGCGGCATGCCGTCGGGCTTGGTGGCGTCCCACTTGATCTCGCACCTGGCGCCGACGGCGTCGCGCACCATCTCGGCAAGCTGCCGGATCGACACCTCAATGCCGGAGCCGATATTGACCCAGTCGGGCGGGTTCTCAAGCTGCATCAGAAAGAGAACCGCATCGGCCAGATCGTCGACATGCAGGAACTCGCGCAAGGCCACCCCCGTCCCCCAGAGGGTCACCTCGGCGGCATTGTCAAGCCGAGCCTGCTCAAAGCGGCGCAGCAGCGCCGGCAGCACATGTGAGCCGTTGGGGTCGTAGTTGTCACCGGGGCCGTAGAGATTGGTCGGCATGCCGGAGTAGTAGCGAACCTTGTGCTGCTGCCGGTACATCTGGCAGAGCTTCATGCCGGCAATTTTGGCGACGGCATAGCCTTCGTTGGTCGGTTCGAGCGCGCCAGTCAGCAGCGCCCCTTCAGCCATCGGCTGCGGTGCCATGCGCGGATAGATGCAGGAGCTGCCGAGGTAGATCAGGTGGGGCACGCCGCTGCGATAGGCAGCGTCGATCAGATGGGTGGCAATCACCAGGTTCTCGTAGAGAAAGTCGGCCGGCTGCGTCCGGTTGGCCTCGATGCCGCCCACCTTGGCTGCCGCCACCACGATGCTGCTGGGGCGCATGTCGCCGACAAACTGCCGCACCGCCGCCTGATCGAGCAGATCAACCTCCGCCCGCGTGGCGGTGATGGGCGGCGGCAGCCCCTGTTCAGCCATGCGCCGCAGGATGGCCGAGCCCACCATGCCGGCATGTCCTGCTACAAAGACCCGCTCAAAGACCGGATTGACTGCTGCCATAACTCTGCTCCCTACTCGCTGCGTGCCAGTGCCAGCTCCCGGCGCGCCAGCGCCAGGTCCGACTCCACCATCATCCGCACCAATTCGCGGAAACTCACCTTGCGCTCCCAACCGAGCACCTGCTTCGCCTTGGCGGGGTTGCCCAGCAGCAGGTCCACCTCGCTGGGACGCTCGTAGCGGCTGTCGTGGCGCACAAACTGCTGCCAGTCGAGATCGACCAGCCCGAAGGCCTCTTCGCAAAACTCGCGTACGCTGTGAGTCTCGCCGGTCGCCACCACATAGTCATCGGGATTCTCCTGCTGCATCATCAGCCACATAGCCTCGACGTAGTCGCCGGCAAAGCCCCAATCACGCCGCGCCTCGATGTTGCCGAGGAAGAGCTGCTCCTGTAGGCCCAGCTTGATGCGCGCTACCGCGCGGGTGATCTTGCGCGTCACGAAGGTCTCGCCGCGCCGCGGCGACTCGTGGTTGAAGAGGATGCCGTTGGAGGCGTGCATGTCGTAGGCTTCACGGTAGTTGACCGTCATCCAATAGGCGTAGAGCTTGGCCACCGCATAGGGCGAACGTGGATGGAAGGGGGTCGTCTCCGACTGCGGCGTCTCCACCACCTTGCCATAGAGCTCCGACGACGAGGCCTGATAGAAGCGCACCTTGTGGTCGATGCCCGCCTCGCGAATCGCATCGAGAATCCTGGTGGTGCCGATGCCCGTCACGTCGCCGGTATACTCGGGAATGTCAAACGAGACCCGCACATGGCTCTGCGCCCCCAGATGGTAGACCTCGTCGGGCTTCAACTCATAGAGCAGCTTGGTGAGTCTGGTCGAGTCGGCCAGATCGCCATAGTGGAGAAAGAGCTTCACCCCCATGATATGCGGATCCTGGTAGAGGTGGTCGATCCGCTCGGTGTTGAAGCTCGACGAACGTCGAATCACACCGTGAACCTCATACCCCTTCTCAAGCAGCAGTTCAGTCAGGTAAGAGCCATCCTGGCCCGTGATACCGGTAATAAAAGCGCGTTTCATAGCCCCATGATAGCAATTCAACCCGATTTTGTAATTGCGCATTAACGCAATAATTTAATATGATTTTGCGCAAATGGCCGCTATCCTCACTATCGCACTGCTGCTCGACACCGACTTCGATGAGACTCTGGCCCTCTATCGCGGCATTGAAGAGTATGCGCAACGCCAGCCGCAGTGGCGTCTCTTGCCGCTGCGTCTGAGCCAGACCAACCTGCTTGCAACCCTGCTGCAGGAGCGGCGGCTCGACGGCATCATCGGCTCTTTTATCAGCGACCGCTGGTTGCAGGGGATAATCCCTGCCACCACTCCCTGCGTCAACATCTCCGACCTCTCTGCCATCCTCTCGATCTCCGGTGTCGTTACCGACAACCAACTTGTGGGTCGCCTGGCAGCACAACATCTGCTGCAACAGGAGTTCCCCCACTTCGGCGTCGTGGCTGAGTCGGCCTCGCACGCCGCCACGCTGCGCCGCGATGGTTTTATTGCCACCCTCAAAGCAGCGGGACATCACGTCGCCGCCCCCCCACTTGCCACCGGCCACACCGCCGACGCCACCTGGCTCGCCTGGCTGGCCCAACTTCCGCTTCCCTGCGGCATCTTCTGTACCAGCGACTTCCTCGCCCGACGCCTGCTCAACCACGCTGTCACGCTCAAACTGCCCCTGCACAACTCCATCGGTGTGGTCGGTGTGGGCAATGCCCCCCTCGAAAGCCTGCTGGCGCCCATCCCCATCTCCACCATCGAGCTCGACGGCTTCCGCATCGGCAAACAGGCCGCCCAACTCCTGGCGCGCCTTCTGGTTACCCCCATCTCCTCCGCCACGCCGCCCCACTCCCTGCTGGTGCCCCCACGCCAACTTATTCCCCGTGCCTCCTCTCTCTCTGCGCAGCAGAGCGACCCCCTGGTCGCCCGCGCCTTCAAACAGCAGAACTTTGCCCGTCCCCTTGACGGCGAGGCTCTTGCCCGCGCCTGTGGTGCCTCGCGCCGCACCCTCGAAAACCGCTTTCGTCAGCGACTCGGCTGCGGCCCCGCCACCCTTATGCGCCAACAGCGCCTGGCACACGCCGCCCTCCTCTTGTCCAACACCACCCTCACACTCGAGGCGATTGCCCAGGCTGTCGGCTATGCCCACGCCTCAGCCTTCTCCGCCGCCTTCCGCCGTGCCTACGGCAGCGCCCCCGGTGCCTGGCGGCACAGCTTTGAATAGAGCAGCAGCCTTCTGCGTAGTATGGAGGGTTGTGCTTCTGCACAACCGCGGCAGAGCAATAGCTCTGGCGATCAGAGCAAAGGGTTGTGCTTCTGCACAACTGCGGTAGAGCAATAGCTCTGGCGATCAGAGCAAAGAGAGTGCATGGAGAAGCGAACGCAAATCCGGGTGGATGCCCAAGCCTTGACCACGATGCATAATGCGGCTACTATTCTGGCTGTGATACATGCAAGAGATTGTTTCAACATTCAGGATCGGGGTGAGGGCTTAATCGAAGCCGGTTTGAGCACCGCCAAGGGCAACCGGACCCGGAAAGGGTTTTCACAATGAGCAACAGGGCACTTTTCACCGACTACCTCAAAGAGTTGCACTCGGTCGCCATGCAGGGCGATGCAAGGGAGGAGAGCTTCTACCCTGCCCTTGCGGATATGCTTAACCTTGTTGCTGAAAACGCAGGCAAAAAGGTGGTTCGCACTACAGTCCTGCCGAAACCGAACGATGCAGGGAACCCCGATTTACGCTTGTGGAACGGTCGCGACAGGATCATCGGTTATGTTGAAGCCAAGAAGCCATCTGAAGAGCGGCTTGACTCCGTTGAGGAGTCGGAGCAGCTCATGCGCTATCGGAGCACCTTTCCTAATCTGATCCTGACCAACTTCTTCGAGTTTCGCCTCTATCGCAATGGGGAGCTGGTGCAGAGCGCCCGCATCGCCCGCCCCTTTGTGATGACGCGTTTACGCACGGCACCAGCGGTTGAAAAGCCGGATGAGCTTAAGGAGTTGCTGGAGCGCTTTCTCGACTTTTCGCTGCCCAAAGTCTTCACGGCTGAGACGCTTGCCGTGGAACTTGCCAAGCGTACCCGCTTCCTGCGTGACGTCGTCGGCCAGCAATTGGCCAGTGAAAGAGAGACGCCGGGAGAACTGACAGGTTTTTATGAGGCCTTTCAAACCTACCTGATTGGCTCGTTGACTCTCGAAGATTTTGCCGACCTCTTTGCCCAAACCATCACCTACGGTCTCTTTGTCGCCCGCATCCGCTCAGGGGAGGGTTTCAATCGCCTTACGGCCTTCAACAGCATTCCGCATACAATCGGTGTGCTGCGTGATCTTTTCCGTTTCCTCTCCCTTGGCGACCTACCGGAACAGCTTGCCTGGAGCGTGGACGATATTGCCGAAGTGCTGGCCGTGGCCGACGCCTCCGGCATCCTCGACCGCTACTACCATGAGGGCAAAGGCAGTGACCCCATTGTGCACTTCTATGAAACGTTTCTGGCGCAGTATGACCCCGCCGAGCGTGAAAGACGCGGCGTTTACTACACGCCTGAACCGGTAGTAGACTACATCGTGCGTTCGCTCCACAACATCCTTAAAAGCGACTTCGACAAACCTGACGGTCTGGCGTCGAAAGGCGTGACCTTGCTTGATCCGGCAGCCGGAACGATGACCTTTATTGCCCATGCCGCCAAACAGGCGGTCAGTGAATTTGAAGAGAAGTACGGCAAGGGTGGCCGAGGCGACTTTATCCGCCAGCATGTCCTCAAAAACTTCTACGCATTCGAGCTGATGATGGCGCCCTATGCTGTCGGCCATCTCAAGATGAGTTTCCTGCTCGAAGAGCTGGGGCACAAGCTCACCGATGCTGAACGCGTACCATTCTACCTCACCAACACGCTGGACAACGAGGAGCTGGAGCAGAGCCGTCTGCCCGGCTTCTCCGCCCTGGCGGAGGAGTCCCGGCTGGCCGGGGTGGTCAAAAAACAGACCCCGCTCCTTGTCATTCTGGGCAACCCGCCCTATTCCGGCCACTCCACCAACACGGGCGACTGGATTCGGGGCTTGATCGACACCTATAAAGTGGTTGATGGCAAGCCTCTGGGTGAAAGGAACCCGAAATGGCTACAAGACGACTATGTCAAGTTCCTGCGCTTTGCCCAATGGAAGATTGAGCAGGCCGGGCGTGGTGTGGTTGGGATGATCACCAACCACGGTTATCTTGAAAACCCCACCTTTCGCGGCATGCGCCAGAGTCTGATGCAGACCTTCGATGGCATCTACCTCCTCGACCTGCATGGCAATGCGCTCAAAAAAGAGACCTCTCCCGACGGCAGCCCCGACAACAACGTATTTGATATTAGGCAAGGCGTTGCTATTGCCTTTTTCGTCAAGCGGGGTGGCAAAAAAACCAAAAAAAGCGCCAAGGTCTGGCATACCGATCTCTACGGTGCCCGTGAAACAAAATATGGCTGGCTGGGTAAGCATGACCAGGCTTCCACCGGTTGGACTCAATTGCAGCCTGCCAAGCCCTTCTATCTCTTCAGTCCGCTGGATGTCACACTCTACGACTCTTACCGCAATTTTATCGGAGTGCCGGAGATATTTCCCACAAACAGCGTCGGGATTGTTACGGCTCGTGACAGCCTGACGATCCACTGGAGAGAGCAGGAGGTCTGGCGCACTGTAAATGTTTTTGCCAAGTCAGACCCGGAAATTGCCCGTCAAGCCTTCAATCTAGGCAAAGATGCAGCAGACTGGAAAGTTACTCTGGCACAAAAAGATTTGATTGACTCTGGCCCGGATCGTGACAATATCACACGAATACTCTATCGGCCATTTGATGTGCGCCATACCTACTACACAGGCCAGTCGCGTGGATTCATCTGTAGACCGCGTGCTGAAGTCATGCGTCACATGCTGGCCGGAGAGAATCTGGCGTTAATTCTTCCCAAACGTGTTGAACAGATGGGATCTTGGCAACATGCTTTGGCAACGAGCACGATCTCGGGTCATGTGGCCGTATCGTTGAAGACGATCGACTACCACTTCCCTCTCTATCTCTATCCTAGTCAAGTACATACAAAGCGAACCAAGTTAAATCCCGGTCGATTTGTGCCGATGATGCTCTTTGAAGAAAAGGAGATGTACGAAGCAAGGCACCCCAACTTGAACCCTCTGTTATGCTCTGCATTTGAATCTGGCTACGGAGAGATACCGACACCGGAAACCATCTTCCACTACATCTATGCTGTGCTCTATGCTCCCGCTTATCGGGACAAGTACGTCGAGTTTCTCAAGAGCGACTTCCCACGTATCCCCTTTACAGCCGATTACGGTCTGTTCAAGAAGCTGGCCACCATCGGTGAAAAACTGGTGGCGCTGCATCTGCTCAAGTCGCCTGATCTCAACCCGCCGGCCTGCCGCTTTGAGGGAGAAGGTGACAATCGTGTGGAAAAGAGCCGCAAGGCCGGTTTGCGCTACGAGGCAGCAGAAGAGCGTGTTTATATCAACGCGGAACAATATTTTGCGCCGGTACCGGCAGCGGTCTGGAACTATCAGATCGGTGGGTATCAGGTCTGTGACAAGTGGCTCAAGGATCGCCAAGAGCGCCGGCTCGATCTCGACGACATCCTCGACTACTGCCGTATCGTTACGGCGCTTGGTCAAACCATCGCGCTACAGGCTGAGGTCGACACGCTCTATCCGCTGGTAGAAGAAGAACTACTGACAGTCATGCCACCCGCCTGATAAGGATGAGATTCAACTTGGTTGAATCTCACCCCCGTGCCTGAGGGCAGCCCTGTTCTGCGGAGGATGTTAACCTTCGCTGCCACTCTTGATGCTCAACCCCTTGCGCTCACGGCTCGGCAGAGCCTCGCCCTCTAGCTGACTTAATACACTCGATGGTTGATGTAATCGAAATGGAGGGCTGTGCTTCTGCACAGCCGCGGCAGAGCGACAGCTCTGGCGATTAGAGCAAGAGAAAGCGCATGGGAGAGTGGCAAACAGAAAAAATCTCTCGCAGTTTTGGGGGCAGCTTTGAGGCTTGAATTTCGCACTCCCTATCCCTTAAGATAGCAGCCGCAAACGGTATTGAGGAGGCCAGTAGCTCAGTTGGACAGAGCACAAGATTCCTAATCTTGGGGTCGCGGGTTCGAGCCCCGCCTGGCCTACCACGCTGTCGGTATTTCAAGGCCTTTACTGCTGCCGCCAAAGAGGGTACAATAAAGGATCGTTGCACTTTACCAGCCGATCGACACACGTCGCCGGCGGCCCCCCTTCACCAAGAGTAGTATTATGAGCAAGCTGGGCATCCAAAGTTACTGTTACCGGGGCATCAAAGAGTTGTCAGGCCTGATCAGCGCTGTGAAAGCAAGCGGCGTCGACTGCATCGAACTCTGTGGCGTCCACGCCGACTTCTACGACGTCAGCAAACACGCTGCGACCATTGCCGCCTTTAAAGAGCGCCGGATTCGCATCGCCTCCATCGGCGTCAACAACATCGGTACTGACCTCGAACAGGCGCGCCCACTCTTTGAGTTTGTCAAGGCAGCCGGCACCAGACACATCAGCATCTCCTTTGATATCCATACTATCCCCGTCAGCTTCCGCATCGCCGAACGCCTGGCGGACGAGTATGATGTGCGCCTCGGCATCCACAACCACGGCGGTTACGACTGGCTCGGCAACCTGCCCTCTCTGAGCTGGGTCTTTGCCCAGACCTCCAAGCGTATCGGCCTCTCGCTCGATACCGCCTGGGCCATGCAGACGGGGCGCGACCCTCTCAAGTACGTCGAACTCTTCGGCGACCGTCTCTCGCTGCTCCATATCAAGGACTTCACCTTCGACCGCGCTGCACGCTGGACCGATGTCGTCGCCGGCAGCGGCAATCTCAACCTCGCCGCCCTCCAGGAGAGCCTCGACCAGGTCGGCTACACGGGCGATGTCATTATCGAGTATGAGGGCGACGTCGATAATCCCGTGCCGGCACTGCAGCAGTGTGTCGCTGCGGTACGTGCCGCCATGAAGGTCTAACGGATAACACCATGCTCCAACTCTTGCGTCACCTGATCTTCGAGCAGAATGCCCTTGAAGCCACCATGCTCGCCTGCTTCTCCGTCTCCTGGTTCTTCGCCATTGCCCGCTCGATCCGTAGTCGTACCACCGGCAGCAAGAGCATCTGGTTCCTCTGGATCATCTTCACCGGCTATGCAGCCGGAGTGCTGCACAAACATCTGGTCGAATATAAATGGACCATCTGGCTCTACAGCTTCAACGCCTTGATGGTCTTCATCGACATTCTCCTCTACTACCGCAACTCCCGTTATGAACGCGCCGGACAGACGCACCTCTGGCAACCACTGGAATATCCATGACAACACAACTCCCCGCCACCGATCTCATGATCGGCTGGGCTACACGCGACATCAGCACCACTGCCCCCGTCTATATTCCGGGGTAATTCGACATCCGGGTCTCCCGCGGAGTGCAAGACCCCCTCAGCACCACCGCTCTCGTCATTGCCAACGAACAGGATGCCATCATCTTCGTCTCGGTCGACTCCGTCTATATCACGCCCGAGCTGATCAAGCTGGTACACGAGGCCGTGGCCGCCCGTGATGCCACCGTGCCCACCGCCAACATTGCCATCCATGCCACCCACACCCATGAGGCCCCCAACCACGCCACCGGTGCCATCGCCGGCCTGGCGACCCCCGAGACTGTGCCCCATGAGGGTGTCGAGATCGAATCGTCCGCTATCTATTGCGACCTCCTGGTCGCCGCAGTCAGCGACGCGATCGTCACGGCCTGGAGTCAACGCGCCCCCGGCGGCGTCTCGCACGGCTACGGCTTTGCCGTGGTCGGCCACAGCCGCCGCGCGGTCTACTTCGACGACCTCTCCCAGCGGCCCGATGTCGCCGCCCTCCCCGGCATGTCCGTCAATGGCCACGCCAAGATGTACGGCTCCACTGCCGACGCCAAGTTCAGCCACTACGAAGCCGGCACCGACCCCTTTATCAACTTCCTCTATACCTTCGACACTGCGGGCCAACTCACCGGTGCCATCATCAACGTGCCCGCCCCCTCGCAATGCTCCGAGCACCTCCACTACCTCAGTGCCGACTACTGGCACGAGGTGCGCCAGACCCTCCACAAGCGCTACGGCGCGATCGGCATCCTGCCGCAATGTGCCGCTGCCGGCGACCTGTCACCCCGCATCCTACACTTCCAACGGGCTCAGCAACGCCGTTTCGCCCTTAAATATGGCAACGACGGCGAGTACAACAGCGTGGTCAACGCCCAGCGCGCCGATATCGCCGAGCGCATCTGCCACGCCTTCGACGAAGTGCTCGACTGGGCGCGCCACGGTATCAGCAGCGCCCTGCCGATCCAGCATGAGGTCGCGACCATCGGCCTCTCGCGCCGCTATATCAGCGACAGCGAGGCGCGGAACGAGGAGCAGCTCCTCGCAGAGCTGATGGCCGAGCCGCTCAAGAACGACGGCACCCCAGCCGAGCAGTTACGCTACAACTCGATTCTCATTGCCCGCCGCAACCGCTGCGCCCGCATCCTCGACTTCCACCGCGAACAGCAGACGCAACCCACCTGCGACGTCGAACTCCACGTCGCCCGCCTCGGCAATATCGCCTTCGCCACCAACCCCTTTGAGCTCTACATCGACTACATGCACCGCATCCAGGGACGCAGCCCCTTCGAGCTGACCTTTATCGTCCAGCTCGTCGGCAACCCCCACGGCGTCGCCGGCTACCTCGCCACTGAGCGGGGTGAAGCCGGACGCGGCTACAGCGCCAGTATCTACTGCAACCAGGTCTCCTTCAAAGGCGGCCAGGAGCTGGTCGAAAACACACTGTTGCGCCTCAACCGCTTCGCCGCCGAGATCCCGCTTACAGAATAGACATACCTGGGGGTGCGGCTATTTGAGATTGCAAAAAGGGCGCACCTGGGATATTCTCTCCCGTCTGTCAAACAGGAGAGGTGACCGAGCGGCCGAAGGTGCAGCACTGGAAATGCTGTGTGCTCTTACGGGCACCGGGGGTTCGAATCCCCCCCTCTCCGCCATCTTGGAGCACCTTTTCGCTTGCCTTTGCCACACGCAGCCATTAGAATGGCCGTTTATTCGGCGTGTTGTATCGGCGTTTACCACCTTGCACGCCAACCGGAGTTGAAACATGATCGTTACCACAACCGAACTCTTCAAACATGCGTATGGCAACTACGCCATCGGGGCCTATAATATCAACAACCTCGAGCAGACGATGGGGCTCTTCCAGGGCAACGTTGCCAGCAAGGCGCCCTTCATCGTGCAGCTCTCCAAAGGTGCCCGCTCCTATACTCACAAACGTATGCTCGAAAGCATGATGCAGACCGCCGACGAGATCTTCCCTGAAGCCGTCTTTGCCGTCCATCTCGACCACGGTGATGAAGAGACCTGCATGGATTGCATCGCCTCGGGCGTCTACAGCTCCGTCATGATCGACGCCTCTCACTACCCGTTGGAGCAGAATATCGAGATCACCAAGCGTGTCGTCGAGGCTGCCCACGCCAAAGGCATCGTCGTCGAGGCCGAGCTGGGCCAGCTCAAGGGTGTCGAAGAGGACGTCTCCTCTGATGATCACGTCTACACCAAGCCGGAAGAGGCTGAATATTTCGTCAAGCAGACCGGCTGCGACTCCCTCGCCTGCGCCATCGGCACCTCGCATGGCGCCTTCAAATTCAAGGGCGACCAGAAGCTGCGCTTCGATATCCTCGCCAAGATTCAGAAGCTCCTGCCCGGCTTTCCACTCGTGATGCACGGCTCCTCTTCGGTACCGCAAGACGAGGTGGCCCGCATCAACGCCGCCGGCGGCAACATCAAGGGCGCTTCGGGCGTCGATGCCGGCCAGTTCCTCGGCGCCTCCAAACTCGGCGTTACCAAGATCAACATCGATACCGACGGACGCCTCGTCTGGTGCCGCGTCCATCGCGAGTTTTTCCGCGACCATCCCGAGAAGTTCGACCTGCGCGACCCCGGCAAGGTCTTTATCCCCGAGTATGCCAAGTTTATCGCCGCTAAGAACGTGCTGCTCGGCTCAGCCGGACAGCTTGACGCCGTACGTGCAGCTTGCACCAAATAAGAGTTTCCACCGGGGCGAACCGTGCGGTTCGCCCCTTTTTATGTAACTTGATAACCCCCTACCACCAAGGATACTACAGACATGGCACAAAAAATCATGGTCGATGGCAACCACGCCGCCGCTGAAATCGCTTTTGCCTGCAGCGAAGTCGCCGCAATCTACCCGATCACCCCCTCCTCCCCCATGGGCGAATGGGCCGATGAGTGGGCGGCACGCTTCAAGAAGAACATCTGGGGCAGCGTGCCCCACGTCGTCGAGCTGCAGTCGGAGGCCGGTGCCGCCGGCGCCATCCACGGCTCGCTGACCGCCGGAGCGCTGGGCACCACCTTTACCGCCTCGCAGGGCCTGCTGCTGATGATCCCCAACATGTACAAGATCGCCGGCGAGCTTACGCCGACCGTCTTCCATGTTACCGCCCGCGCCCTCGCCAGCCAGGCTCTCTCAATCTTCGGCGACCACAGCGACGTGATGTCGTGCCGCCAGACCGGCTTTGCCATGCTCGCCTCCAACTCGGTGCAGGAGGTGATGGATATGGCGCTGATCGCCCACGCCGCCACCCTCGAAGCCCGCGTCCCCTTTATGCACTTCTTCGATGGCTTCCGCACCTCGCACGAAGTCCAGAAGATCGATGCCGTCGACCGCGATACGATCCGCGCCATGATCGACGATGATCTGGTGCAGGCCCACCGCGCCCGCGCCCTCACCCCCGAGAATCCGCAGCTCCGCGGCACAGCCCAGAATCCCGATGTCTTCTTCCAGGGACGCGAGACGGTCAACGCCTACTACGACAAGACCCCCGCCATCGTCCAGAAATATATGGACCAGTTTGCCGCGCTCACCGGGCGTCAATACAAGCTCTTCGACTACGTCGGAGCCCCCGATGCCGAGCACATCATCATCATCATCGGCTCCGGCGCCGAGACGGTCCACGAAACGGTCGATGAGCTCGTAGCCAAGGGCGAGAAGGTCGGCGTCATCAAGGTGCGCCTCTATCGCCCCTTCGACTTCGCCGCCTTTGCCAAGGCGCTCCCTCTCACGGTCAAAACCCTCACCGTCCTCGATCGCACCAAGGAGATCGGCAGCGTCGGCGAGCCGCTCTACAACGACGTGCGTACCGCCATCGGCGAAGCCGCCCAGAACCGGGTTACCGAGCTGCGGGGCTGGATTCCCACCTTCGGCGGCCGCTACGGCCTCGGCTCCAAGGAGTTCACCCCGCCGATGGTCAAGGCGGTCTTCGATAACGCCCGCCGGGAGCAGCCGCGCAACCACTTCACCGTCGGCATCATCGACGACGTCACCAACCTCAGCCTCGACGTCCAGCCCTTCGAAATCACCAGCGATGGCCGCAAGGAGTGCATGTTCTACGGCCTCGGCTCCGACGGTACCG
Source organism: uncultured Lentisphaerales bacterium (assembly GCA_964599645.1). GTDB lineage: Bacteria > Verrucomicrobiota > Kiritimatiellia > RFP12 > JAAYLN01 > JAAYLN01. Next base: position 88,819 of record CAZRGQ010000002.1, read on the forward strand.
TCGGCGCCAACAAGAACTCGATCACCATCATCGGTGAGGATACCGGCAACTTCGCCCAGGGCTACTTCGTCTACGACTCCAAGAAGGCCGGCGCGATCACCGTGTCGCACCTCCGTTTTGGTCCCGAACTGATCCGCAGCACCTACCTCTGCACCCGTCCCGACTTCGTCGCCTGCCACAACTTCTCCTTCCTGGAGAAGTACGATATGCTGGCCACGATCAAGCCGGGCGGCACCTTCCTACTCGCCTCCCCCTTCGAGCCGGAAGAGGTATGGCAGATGATGCCTGACGAGGTCGAGCAGCAGATTATCGACAAACAGCTCCGCTTCTACGTCGTCAACACCCTCAAGCTCGACCACGAACTGAAGCTCGGCGGCCGCATCAACACCATCATGCAGACCGCCTTCTTCAAAATCTCCGGCATCCTCCCCGAGGATGAGGCGATTGAGGCCCTCAAGAAGGCCGCCCATAAGAGCTATGGCCGCAAGGGCGAAGCCGTCGTCAAGATGAACTGGGATGCCATCGACGCCGCCTCGGACGCTGTCAAAGAGGTGAAGTACCCGTCACAGGTCGCCGGCAAGATCAAGAAGCCGAAGGTCGTGGCCGACGCCGCTCCGCAGTTTGTCAAAGAGATCACAGCCGAGATTCTGGCCCAGCGCGGCGACAATCTCCCCGTCTCCGCCATTCCCGACGACGGCACCTGGCCCACCGGCACCACCCAGTGGGAGAAGCGCAACATCGCCACCGAGATTCCCGTCTGGGATCCCGAGGTCTGTATCCAGTGCACCCAGTGCTCGCTGGTCTGCCCCCATGCCGCCATCCGCGTCAAGGCCTATGACCCGGCAAACCTCGAGGGCGCTCCCGAAACCTTCAAGTCGGTCGATGCTAGGGGCGTCATCAGCAAGGCCTTCCCCGGCTACAAATACACCGTCCAGGTGGCGCCCGAGGATTGCACCGGCTGCGGCCTCTGCGTCCAGCGCTGCCCCGGCCGCAACAAGCAGGTTCCCGGCCGCAAGGCGATCAACATGGAGTCGCAGTTCGAGCTGCGCGCTCCCGAGAGCGAAAACTTCAACTTCTTCCTCAACCTCCCCGAGATCGACCCGGCCAAAATCGCCCCCAACACGATCCAGGGCAGCCAACTGCGCCGCCCCCTCTTCGAGTTCTCGAGCGCCTGTGCCGGCTGTGGCGAGACCCCCTACATCAAGCTCCTGACGCAGTTGTTCGGCGATCGCCTCCTGATTGGCAACGCCACCGGCTGCTCCTCGATCTACGGCGGCAACCTCCCCACCACCCCTTACGCCAAGCGCGCCGACGGACGCGGCCCGGCCTGGGCCAACTCGCTCTTCGAGGACGCCGCCGAGTTCGCTTTCGGTATGCGCATGACGGCCGACAAGCTTCAGGGCTACGCCCTTGAACTGGTCGATCAGGTGCTGGCCAAGGAGGAGGCCCCCGCCGACCTCAAGGCGCTGGCCGCCAAGATCAAGGAGACCGACCAGTCGAGCGACGACGGCGTCGAAAAGATGCGTACACTCGTCGCTGGCCTCAAGCAGCAGCTCGCCGCCTGCAAGGGCGATGGTGCCATCGGCAAGAACCTCCTCGGAGTCGCCGATCACCTCGTGCGCAAGTCGGTCTGGGCCATCGGTGGCGACGGCTGGGCCTACGATATCGGTTACGGCGGACTTGATCACGTACTCGCCAGCGGGCGCAACATCAAGATTCTGGTGCTCGATACCGAGGTCTACTCCAACACCGGCGGTCAGGCCTCCAAAGCGACCCCCACCGGTGCCATCGCCAAGTTTGCCGCCTCTGGCAAGAAGCAGATGAAGAAGGATCTCGGGATGATCTCGATGACCTACAAGAACATCTACGTGGCGCAGGTCAGCCTTGGTGCCAACCCGGCCGCCACGGTGCGCGCCTTTGCCGAAGCTGAAGCTTACGATGGGCCGGCGATCATCATCGCCTACGCCCACTGTATTGCCCACGGTATTCCGATGGTCAACGGACTGGAGCATCAGAAAATGGCGGTCGAGACGGGGCGCTTCCCCCTCTACCGCTACAATCCCGACCTCGCCGCTGAGGGCAAAAACCCGCTGCAGCTCGACTGCAAGGCACCCTCCCGCGACTACGCCGAGACGGCCATGGCCGAGAACCGCTTCAAGCTGTTGATGAAGCTCAACCCCAACGCCCAGCAGATGCTGGACCAGGCCGATGCCAACTTCAAGTCCAACTACAAGATGCTTGAAGCGCTGGCGGCCCTGCCGACTGCCTAAGCAGCAGCGCCACATCAGGCACCCCGGTCACCCCGGGGTGCCTTTTTTTATGGCCTAAAACGGCCTGTAGGGCGTGACAAAATCACTCCTTTGGCGGCAGACTGGGCATTGGTGTGCCAGTGTACGTGTACGTCTCGGCATAACGCCCCAACAGATTTCCGGCAATCAGCAAGTGGCAAGAGGCTGCTTAACGCAACACCATGATCGTGCCGTGGCGCGTGGCATCGAGCAGTACCAGCGTGCCCGACTGGGCACTCTGTGCCGGTGTGCCGGTATCGACCTTGCGCGGCGAGACGTCGAACGTCACATCGGGGAAGCGGAGCTGGCACGCCTCATCTTCAAATATCTCAACTCTGGAGAGCGGCAGACACTCCCTGGCCAACTGTTCGATATCGGCCGCAACGAGGCTGGTACCGAGCGCAATACGCCCGCCGCCACCGCCTGAGTAGGTGTAGTTGGAGCTGCCACCGCGTGCCTGTAGCGTACTGCCGGGCAGCAATCGCAGGCGTGGTGCCGTCAGCCAGATACCACCACCGGAAGAGCCGCCGAAAGTTGAGGTTAGCGAGCCGTCGGCGATGGCGCTGCCGGCCAGAAGCAGTGAAATGCCTGCATGTACCCTGATCAGGCCACCGCCGCGGCGGGAGTTTGCATGTGTGCCGCTGTAAGCGCCATTGGGCGAACCGGGATAGATGGGGGCCTTGGCACAGCCGTAGGGTTGGCCATATATGCTCGGTTGGACGCCGCCACCCCGGCCGCCATAGCCGGCACCGATGTTATAACTGGCACCCAGGCCGGGAGCCAACGTGATCGGCGTGCGCCCCGGCTGACGGCCAAAACCCCGCTTTGTGGCATTGAACCCGCCACCGGATTCGACGACAACCTGGTTGGCTTCAAAGCGCGGTGAACCACCGGTATAGACCTCGCTGATGGGATAGACCCAGCAGCCTGTGCCGATTCGCAGCAGGCCGCCAACGTTGACGGAGGCGGTGCCTGTGACAAAGTCACAGAGTTGATTGGTGGGGCCGCCATAGATGGCCAGGGCTGAGGTGTCACTCAGCGTCAAATTGCCGCCGACCGTGAGAGAGGTGGCATAGTCTTGTGCCTCGCCACCTACTCCCAACTGGGCACTCCCCTGCAATGTCAAGTCGCCATGAATCAGCAAAGCGCCCTCGTCGAATGTCACGCCGGCGAGCGCCAACTGTTTGTCGGAGTCGACCTTGGCTGCACGGTTGGCAACAGTGGTATGGGCCGCCACCCGCAGAATGGCGGCGTTGCCGAGCGTCAGTGAAGCACACTCGGCGTAGTTGGTGGTCGTGCAGTAGCCTGCGTCGATAATCAGATGGTCGAAACGTCCGGGAATGTTGTCGTCCGGCAGCCAGCAGCCGGGATCGAGCCAGAGCCCGGGCGCGGTCGTGCCGCCATTCCAGGTGCGGGTGGCAGGTGCCTCTGCCTTGCGGAAGAGGGCTTGCATCCTGCGTGGCCGGTCGGCGATGAAACTGAGCGGATTGTTGGTGGCCACTCCATAAGGCGCCTCGCCCAGCCAGTAGAGGAACTCATAGCCGCTGTTGGGGCGTGCTTCGATTGAGGGCGTGGTAGTACCGTAGGCAACCCAGTCACTAAAGGTACCCGTATTTTCACCTTGCCGGATCGTGCCATAGGCCGCTGCCGTAACTTCGTATAATACCTCCTCGGCACCCCAGAGCCAGGTGAGCTGCAGGTCCTCATCCAACGCCACTACCACCTCGTTGGCGTTGCCGGACGCTACCAGCTCTACAGCGTTGGAGACCAGATAGCCGACGCAATAGTAACGTACCCGGTTGTCTCTGTCAGGGTCGTAGGCCATGAGAGCGACGCTGTTGGTCACCAGTTGACCATGCTGATAGAAGTGGTGGCCGTAGTCAGGCTGGGGTGTAGCCAGAGCGAGCGGCACTCCGGACACCTCCAGCCGCTTGTCGGCCAGCACGTTGCGCACCAGAGAGGTAGTGCCCGCCTCAGCTTGTCTACTGTTGCTACCCATACCGCCCGCAACGTCGACGTCGAGAAACGCAAGCTCATCGTAGAGTAAACCCTCAGGCTCAGCACCAAAGGCCAGCGCCTCCAGCGTTGCACTGTTCACTCCTTGCGCCATGGCGATGCGTCCACCGCCACCGGCGGAGTTATAGCTGGCGCGTCCTCCTGTGGCGCTGAGTGCGGCGTTTGCGCCGGAGGCGATGCGATCACATACCAGCCAGATGGCGCCACCGGATGAGCCGCCATAGTTAGACTGCGTACCGGCATCGGCAAGCAGAGTGCCGTCCAGCAGCAAGGTACTGGTCAGCAGGCGGATCACACCGCCGCCACGTCTCCAGGTATCGTGTCTGCTATTGTAGATGCCGTTGGGCGAGCCGGGACAGAGCGGCGCATGGATGTTATCGTAGGCCAAGCCGCGACCACGTGTTACACTGGCTCCGCTGCCGCAGCCGCCGTGGCCAGCACCGATGGTATAGTCGATCCCTCTGCCGAGCGCTTCGGTCAGCCAATAGTCCGGCTTGATACATTCAAGAAAATCGCGGATCGGTGGCTGCCTGGGACCGGCGTTGACATAGCCCCAGCCACGCTGGGTGGCGTCGAAGCCCGCCGTTTCGGCAATGACGACCTCCTGCAGGTCGAAGACCACCGGATGGCCGCTGAAGCGGTCGCAGTCGGGCAGAACCAGACAGCCCGCTGCAATTGTAGTGGTGCCGGCCACCGTGACACGGGCACCACCGTTGATGAAGGGGTTGGTACCACGGTGCGGCCCGGCATAGATGGCGAGACGTTTATTGGCACCTGTCAACGTCAGGTCGCCACCCACCGTCAAGTAGCTGAGACAGCTTTGATCTGTCCCGCCGATGGAACAGTTACCGGAGAGCCAGACGTCACCCGGTGCCAACAGCCCCACCGGCAGCGCCCGCTCGGTATCACGACTGGTTTGTGTGGTAACATCACTTTTGCTGCCGGCGACAATCAGACTACCCTCGCTCAATACGAGGCTGCCGACTGCGGCTTCGCTGGCGATGTAGACGGTGCGGTTGGTGATAAAGACAGCATCAGCCGTAGTCGGCACACCGGCGGGAGTCCAGTTCTCCGCTATCTCCCACAGACCACCATCAGCGCCGCTGTAGCGCTTGTTGTCAAGCAACAATGTCTCCGGTATAAAGCGGGCCGTCACATTGGCACCACCCGGACGCTTGGCAAGTGTCAAATCTGCTTTGAAAGTTTGTCCCATGAGCAGGTCGCCTTCCCAGCAGAGGAAGCGATAGCCGGCCTCGGGTACAGCTTCGATGGCAATACTCACATCATTATCAGCAGCCACCCAAGTCTCAAAGAGTTGGTTGGTGGTTTCAGAAACCACGATGGAGCCGTGGTCACCAGCGCTCACCCGGTAACGATATTCGGGGTTGTGCCAGAGCCAGGTGAGTTGCAGGTTGTTCGTGACGTTCAGCGCCACTTCGTTGGTGGCAGCAGTGGCGACCTGCACCGTCGCATTGGAGAGGACGTACCCGGCAGAGGTGTAACGGACACTGCCGGCCGTCGTAGGATCGATAGCGGTCAGCGGAGCAGTATGCGTCGTGGTCTGCTCCGGCGTATAGCGCCAGGTGCCGTAGCCGGGTGATACCGTACCGGCCGCCAGCGGGCTACCGTTTACAGTCACAAAAAGGTCGCTGGTCGCCGCCTGCACCAGCGTCGCGCTGCCAGCTTGCGCTGCATAACTGCCACTAGCCTGGCCGCCACGCACGTTGACCGAGAGTTGCGTCAGGGGCGCGTAGCGCAAATTCTCCGGCTCCTCACCGGCGGCCAAGGCGGCTACCTCTGCCGGCGACAACCCCACAGCCAACGAAATACGTCCGCCACCACCGCCGGAAGAATACGGTATGATGTCGCCACCAGCGGCGCTCAGGTGGGCAGAGAGACCGAGATCGATAGTATCACATATCAGCCAGATGCCGCCGCCGGCAGAGCCGCCATAACCATTATCGGCACTCTCACCCTGAAGACCGGCATCAGCGTGCAGGGCACCGTCGAGACGGAGCGATGTAGCTGTAATACGGATAGCCCCGCCGCCACGTCTATGATTATCGACAACACTGCCATAGATGCCATTGGGGGATCCCGGCATCAGCGGCGCATAGGCTTTGTCATACGCCAGACCGCGCGTGCTGCTGGCGTTACCACCTTTGCCACCATGACCGCCACCACGATCATAAGAGGAGCCGGCCCCGGGAGCGAGGGTGCCGTAGTAGTTGGCGCTTACCTTCTCATAGAGGATACCGCTGCCGGGCACCTCGGTGCCGAGGTTGCGATAGCCCCAGCCGCGCTGGGTGGCATCAAAGCCGGAGCCGGAGTCGATCTCCAGCCGCTGCAGGGCAAAGAGTACCGGCGCACCGCTGTAGGGGTCGCAGTCGGGGTAGATCCAGGAGTTGTTTTCAAGGATGGTTGTCCCTGTAACCGTCACCTGTGCGCCTCCCAAGGTAAAAGTCTCATCCAACCGCTCCCCGGCATAGACAGCCAGCGTGGCGGCGGCTGTCAGCGTCAGATCACCGCCAACGGTGAGATAGCTTTCGCAAGCCTGGTTCAG
>CAZRGQ010000002.1:95785-108290 GCA_964599645.1 uncultured Lentisphaerales bacterium
GCCGATCAGCTCCAGGCTGCCGGCCACTGCCTCTGCTGCGACCATGACAGTCGCATTGGTGATAAAGATGGCATCCGTGGCGGTGGGTATGCCGCCCGGCTCCCAGTTGGCCGGCTCGCTCCATGAGCCGCCGCTGGCCCCGCTGTAGCGTTTGGGGCTGTATACTCCTGCCAGCATAAACTGTGGCAGAGACAAGGTGGCAGCAAATACCACCAAAATCAGACGCACTCGCTTCATATTACTATCTCCAGTCTGCGGTTTGTTCTCTATAGCTGAGGATTATGACATGGTACCTCCGCCCTGTCGATAATGAAATTTCACGAATAAAGTGGAGCGTTCGTAGAGCGAGATACCCGTGCCAAGTAAAAACTTGTCGCCGGCTGTGGCACGTGCCTGCTCAAGGTGGTGCCAGCGCTCCGAGTCACGGATATCAGGGATTTTAAGCGAGTCCCACTGGCTCCAGTCAGCCAGAACCGGCTGCTTCACCTCGCCGTGACGCGAGATGCCGATGTTGTGCCACAGACTGCCCCACTCATCCGGGCCACTGCCCGGACGTGAATCAGGCGAGGGCCACATGCTGACATGGTAAAAATCGGAGCCATGCGGCTCCGGCAGATCATAAGGCAGGCGTTCAGCGCCCTCAAATCGGATCGTGCGTTGTACAACTTCGCGTGGTGTCATAGCTGAAACCTCTGTGTTAATTTCCATAACATGCCCTCTGCCTGCCTGGACTCCAGGCGTTGGAGGAATAGCTCCCGTATACATGGCTGCAGTATAGATGTGAGTGTTGCTGGCGTCTAATACAGCGCCTCTGCTAATTTTCTCTTTTACAAAGAGAGAAATATCTGGTAATTTCTCTCTTATGAAAAGCGAATATCAAGTTGTGCTGCGATCCAAGGTGGCAGATGGCATTGCGGCACCTGTGCCCGGTTTCACTAAACGCGATGTCTATATTCCAAAGGTTCCCGGCAAAACTGTGGCCATCATAGGAATGCGACGGAGCGGCAAGACGACACTCATGTGGCAATGTCTGGCAGCGAGGTTGGCAGAGGGAGTGCCACGTGAGGCACTCCTCTATTGCAATTTTGAAGATGAGCGTCTGGCTGGTATGACGGCAGCCGACTTGCAATTTCTGATGGAGGAGTTTTATGCGTTCAATCCCGGGTTGCGCAAGCGCCGCACAGCTTTCTTTTTGGATGAAATTCAGCTTATACCCAATTGGGAGCAGTTTGTAAGGCGTGTAACGGACAACGAAAAGGTTGAACTTTTCATCTCCGGGTCATCGGCTCGCCTGCTCAGTCGGGAGGTTGCCACGAGCATGAGGGGGCGTGCGCTGGAAGCATTGGTACATCCCTTCTCTTTCCGTGAGGTGTTGCGCCATAGTGGAATTGAACCGCTTAAGCCGCTGCACCAGTTGACAAAAAGTCAGCTCTCACACATTGAGCAGGCATTCCGCAAATACCTCGTATGTGGCGGTTTTCCGGAGGTGCAGAAGGTCGAACAACGCGATGCAACCATGCTGTTGCGCACCTATATTGATGTAGCTGTGCTACGCGATGTCATAGAGCGTCATGCGGTGACCAATATTACGGCGCTGCGCTGGCTTGTACGCAATTTGCTTGGTAATCCTGCTGCCTCGTTCAGCGTTGAGAAGTTCCACAAAACCTTGAAATCACAGGGGTTGGCAATCGGTAAAAACAGTTTGCACGACTATCTGAGTCATCTTGAAGACGCTTTTCTTGTCCGCACGGTCTCTTTGCACACGGCATCGGAACGTCAGCGCATGGTGAACCCGCGCAAGATATATCCGATCGACACTGGCTTGGTTGCCCTATACAAGCGCACCGGTCGCACGAATGTCGGTCACGCCTTGGAAACCATAGTTTTGTTGGAGCTGGAACGGCGTGGTTATGAGTCAATAGAGTATATCAAGACCAAGGAGGGATACGAGGTTGATTTCAGGGCATATGCCCCGGAGGATGGCAAACCATGGTTGATTCAAGTGGCTGCGACCGTTGGTGATCCTGAAACTTGGCAGCGCGAAATACGTGCACTTGCCAGCGCTGCGGCTGCGGAACCAGATGCGGCCGCCTTGCTCCTGACCGCCGATACGATCCGCCCGCCCGACCCGCCGCCACCGCCTCTCATGTGGCAAGCCGTGACCGGGTGGCTTTTGGACGGTCAGTAGCTCCGCTCGATCAGGATCAGGTGGGGCGCCGCCTCCTGGTACTCATACTTATCGACCCAGATGCGCCATTCTCACGCCAGAACTGCTGGAAACCCTTGAATAGGCCGTTCATGTCGATCTGGCCCTCCTCAAACCAGCGGTTGGCCAGTGAGCGTGGTAGCGTCTTTTTCAGCAACAAGGACTTTTTATGGACTTATGGTCGTTTTGGTGGTCGTTTGTCACCCCTCTGAAGCCCGCATTCAAGCGGCAGAGGAGCTTTCTTTGGTTTGCAGTGGCCTTGGCCGGTGCCAGCATACGTCCTGATCTGAACGGCGTGACAAGCTTTGTCCGGGCCCTGGGACTGGGCACCAAGAGCTACCTGTCGTTGCTGGCGATGTGTCATAGCTCCGCTATTGATCTTAAAAAGTTGACGACATTATGGGTCGCAACGGTTATCTCAAAGCTCGACACGAAGCTGGAGCGCTCTGGCGGACGTCAGCAATATGCGACATGTGACGCCCTTATGGTTGCCAGTGGGGCCGTTATCTGGCATAATAATGCGCTATGAAACACCGTTCTCTGCTACTGCTTGCCCTGCTATGCCATACTCTTGTCCCGGCCCGGGCGGCGACGATTTCGATAGTCAAACCGGCCGGTTCGGGCAAGGAGGCGATTTCGCTGGCCGACCTGACGGTCGCCGGTGAGGTCGGCCAACTCTTTGCCACGACACTCAAAAACGATCTGGAGCGTTCGGGGTGGTTTACCGTCGGCAGCGGGCGCTACGAACAGGTGCGGGTGTCGGGGCGCGCCGAGGGTAGCGGCGCCACACTGCAGACGCGCCTCGAAATCACCTGGCCGCAGGGTCGCTGCGGTTGGAGCGAGACGTCGCGCACACTCCAGGAGGCGCGCTGGCAGGCGCACCGCCTCAACGACGAGATCATCAAGCGTGCCCTGGGCAAGCGTGGCATGGCCGCCAGCCGCATCGCGATGATCGGCAAGCACGACGGCAGCGACATCTACCTCTGCGACTACGACGGCGCCGGCTTGACGCGTCTGACGCAGGACCGGGTGACGAGCCTCTCGCCCTACTGGCATCCGAGTGGCAGCCACCTCTTCTACACCTCCTTTATCCGCGGCTTCCCCTGTATCTACCGGGTGCCGGTGAGCGGCGGTTCGAGGGTGCCGCTGGCGCAGTTTACCGGTCTCAATACCGGCGGAGCCGTCTCGCCGGATGGTCGGCTGATGGCGCTGATCCTCTCACTGCCCGGCAATCCCGAGCTCTATATTCTGAACCTCGAAACGCACCGCCTGACGCGGCTGACGCAGACACCGCGCGCGGCCGAGGCGAGCCCCTGCTGGTCGCCTGACGGCCAGTCGATCGCCTACGTCAGCGATATCGGCGGCAGTCCGCAACTCTTCATCATGGATGCCGCCACCAAGCAGCCGCGCCGCTTGACGCTGCAGGGGCGCGAGAATGTGGCCCCCAGTTGGGGTCCCGATGGCCGCATCACCTACTGTACGCGGCAGCAGGGCTACCAGGTGGCAGTGATCGACCCCGCTACCGGGGTCAGCCAGGTGCTCACCTCAGGGCCCGACCACGAGGATCCCTCCTGGGCGCCCGATGGACGCCATATCATCTGCAGCCGCAACGACGGCCGTGGCCGCGCCTCACTCTTGATTCTTGACACCGGGGGCGACCCTTCGGTAAGCTTGCCGTTACGTGAGGGGCATTGGGTTTCGCCCGAGTGGTCTGCCCGCCCGGCGGAGTAGTCAGTCAGCCTCTACGACCTCATAAAACTGGAGAACACATGCGCACCACCCTCTACATCACCACTGTACTGATCTTTAGCCTGCTGCTGGCGAGCGGCTGCCGCAAAACGAAGCCCGCCACCTACGGTGGCATCGATAGCGACACCGTTATTCCAAGTCTCTACGATGAGTATGGCATCCCCCTTGATGGACAACCGTTTGACCTGACGCGTCAGCGTCTGGAGGGGATGGCCTTCACGCCCGTCTACTTCGGTTACGACTCCTTTATGCTGGCCCCCGAGGAGGTCTCCAAGATTGAGCAGGTGGCCGGCTATCTCAGCCAGAACTCACGCACAGTCCTGATCGTAGAGGGTCACTGCGACGAGCGCGGCAGCAACGAATACAACCTCTCGCTTGGCGAGCAGCGCGCCCTGACCGTACGCGGCTACCTCGTCAACCTCGGCATTGCAGCCGACCGCATTCAGTCGCGCAGCTTTGGTGAGGAGCGCCCGGCGGTGCAGGGCAGTGGCGAGGCTGTCTGGCGGCTCAATCGCCGCGGTGAGTTTGCCTTCTACGAGTAGCAGCAGCCGCTGCTCTCAGCCCTACTCTGCGCCCGTCTCCCTGCCGTAGCATGGAGCGGGCTTTTTTTATGATCAGGCCTGCCTCGCTTCCGTTTTTGCTGTTGCTGCTCCTGCTGGTTGCCGGCTGCGCCACGCCGGGCGACGACTCGATCGCCAACGAGTGGCAGGCTTTGAAAGAGTGGAGCAGCGATACGGCCCGGCGCACCGGCGATTTTTTCAGCGACAGCGACTATCGGCGTGCCGTGCTCGATTCGGTACGCTCCTGGTTTGGCGATGTGCGTGACGGACTCAACTCGCGCTCAATTGAACAGATTGCCGCCTATGCGCCCGAGGCACGCCAACTGGCCGCCTGGGCCGGGCAGTATGAGGCGTTGGCGCCATACGGCGCCTGGCTGGCGGCCCGCGTGGCCTACTACGAAGTGGCCAGCGAGAGCATCAACCGTCTGCCGACCGCAGCCGTGCCCGCTGCAACAGCGCCAGCACCGCTGCAGTTGCCGCCGCCACCCCGGACCGAAGCCACCATTACGGTACGTCCGGCACGCCCGCCCCTGCCGCCGCCGCGCCCGCCGCATCAGCCGCCACCGGTAGCGCCGCCAGCGCCACCCGCACTCGAACAGCAACGTGTGGCGCTGGCGGCTTCAAATGAGATGTGGCGTGAACGTGTGGCCAAACAACCACTGCCGTCACGCGCTACGCAACTGGCTCCGCAGATGCAGGCGATTTTCCGTGATGAAGGCCTGCCGGAAGAGTTGGTCTGGATGGCGGAGGTGGAGTCGACCTTCAATCCGGCGGCCCGCTCACCGGCCGGTGCCGCCGGCCTCTTTCAGTTGATGCCGGCGACAGCCCGTTCGCTCGGCCTCTCTACCGGCGATCCCGACCAGCGCCTCGATGCTGCCGCCAACGGCCGCGCAGCCGCCCGCTATCTGCGTTATCTCCATCGCCGTTTCGACGACTGGCCTCTGGTCTTTGCCGCCTACAACTGCGGTGAGGGGCGGGTTGGCGGGGCGCTCAAGCGTAACAATGCCACCAGTTACGCTGCCATCGCCAAGAGTCTGCCGCTCGAAACGCAGATGTATGTCCCCCGCGTGCAGGAGACGATCCGCCTGCGTAGCGGCAAGCTGTTTTAGGTGGTTGGTGCAGAGCGCTGCTAGCTTTCCGGCAGCAGGGTGCGCTGGTAGAGGCCAACGAGCAGTGGCCCCCAGAATATCCAGATGGCGGCGGCGGTGGCAATGAAGGGACCGTAGGGGATACGCCCCTGCAGCTCGCGTTTGCGCAGTATAATCAGCGTGACGCCGACGAGTGAGCCGAGCAGCGAGCTGATGATGATAGTGAAAACTACCGCCTGCCAGCCGAAAAAGGCGCCGACGGCCCCCATCAGCTTGACATCGCCGAAGCCCATCGCCTCTTTGCGAAAGGCGAGTGAGCCGAGGGTGGCGATCAGCCAGAGTGAGCCGAAGCCGACCGCTAGGCCGAACCCTGAACGCAGCAGGGCTGTCAGGGGCGCATGGGTCTGGTGCAAGAGCGGCACCAGCGGACTCAAAATCAGCCCCAGTACCATGCCGCCGATGGTGACACGGTTGGGCAGGATGTAGTGTTCGAGATCGACGAAGGTACCGAGGATCAGCCCCATCAGGGCCAGCCAGTAGACCGGCACGAGCCAGGGGGTGTTGAGCGGCACGAGCTGCAGCACTCCGCCCTGCGTGGGGGGGCCGAAACGGGCGATGGCCTCAGGCAGCCAGACCTCTGCTACCTCGGGCAGCAGCAGGGCTGAGGCATACTGCGCCCAGACGAGGAGAAAGAGGAGGGCGGTCAGGAGTTCGACAAAGGGGTACTGGAATGAGATGGGAGCCTTGCAGGCACGGCACTTGCCGCGCAGCGCCAGCCAGCTCAGCAGCGGAATGTTGCAGTACCACGGGATCATGTCACCGCAGGAACAGCAGCGTGAGCGGGGATGGACCACGGAGAGATCACGCGGGATGCGGTAGATGCAGACGTTGAGAAAGCTGCCGATGCAGGCGCCGAAGAGGGCGACAAAGGGGGTGACAAAGACCACCAGCGCCTTGAGTGTGTCGTGATCCATAGGGGCTAACTATTTGAAGGGCAGGCCGAAGCCGCCGGGGAGTAGTGGGGTGGCAGCGCCGCCCTGCTGCAACAGTGGGGTGACAAGCTCACGCAGTTGGGGTGAGGTGCTGATAATCTGCAGCGCCTGTTCGCCGCCATGCTGCAACGCCTGACGCAACGCCTGTTGCGCCTGGGATGGCGCCTGCTCCAGGGCGTGGAGCGTGGCGAGATCGAGCCATGCCTGCCAATCACCGGGGCGCAGGCGCAGGTAGCGGGTCAGCGGCACGATCATGCGTTTCACCTCCTGCGCATTGGCATAGATGCGGGCCATGTTGAGCAGCAGGTCTGCCGGGATATTTTCCGGGAGGTTGGCAATCACGATATCGATCGCCCGCACCGCCCCGGCATGGGAGTTGAGCGAGTCGAGCAGCAGTCCGATCTCATACGCCTCCCGGATCGTCAGGCGCGGGTTGTTGAGGCAGGGCTGCAGCAGCCGACTGGCGGCGTCGTTGCTGCCCATGTCGCGGTAGAGTGTGGCCAGTTCGATGGTGTTGGAGACGGGCGGGGTGGTGTCGCGCGGCATGGCGGCCAGCAACTGGTTGAGGCGCTCCTGCTTGGTGCGGATATCGAGCACGAACTGGCGGAAGTCGGGGCCGCGCACGTTGTTGGGATCCTTCTCGATGAAGAGATCGATCAGAGCCAGGGCTTCGCCGTAGCGCTGCTGGCGCAACAGGATATCCTGCACCATGCGGAAGTTGGCCTCGGGGCTGACAAAGTAGAGCATACGGGCTTCGTGGTAGGCGAGCTCGGCTTCGCGCATCATGCCGCGGGCGCTGTAGAGTCCGGCGAGGGCGCTGCGTAGCTTGGAGAAAGATTTGCGTGCCACTACGTCGCGCTGATAGCGGTCGTCACGCGTCAGACGCCGCACGTACCAGTCCCAGAAGTCGAGATCGTCACGGCTGTTGGTCTGCGTGATGGCGGTGTGGTCGCTATTGATCTGCATGATCAGGCCATGCGGTGTGAGGTAGGGGTACATCCAGGGGATGACGTAGCTCTCCTCAATGTAGAAGGGGTGGAGCGGCTTGTTGTATTTGAAGATCATCTCGCAGAGGATACCGTTGATCTCCATTACCCCGAGAGCGCCGCTCACCTGGACGCGGCCGTTTTCGATCACGAGGTCGGCATTCTTGGGGCGTTTGCCGCTCTGGACTTCGTCGACGTAGATTTGAAAGGCCGCGGCGCTCTCTTCGGGGGTCGGGATCCAGATCTGGTTGCCGTAGAGGTCGCGCATGACGCTCATGTAGGTGTTGTCGGCCAGGGCGTTCTGGGTGATCAAAAAGACATCTTCGCGCACCCTGGCCGAGTAGATCATGTAGGTCGGGACGAAACGGCCGGGGTCGGTGCCGCCGAAGAAGATGGCGTTGTCGCCCATCTCGGGTGGATAGGCGGGGTTGGGGAGCGGCTCCTCATCGACTCGCAACTCCTCACGGATGGCGTTGGCCCCGCGCAGTTGGTAGTTGCCGAACTGCCAGCCGTAGTCGTGACCGTTCTGCTCGGCGCCACCCAGCTCAAAGACGAGCTGCTCATTGGTGTAGTTCTGATAGATCGGAATCAGCGGCAGGATGATGGCGGTACAGATGGCGCCGCCATAGATCAGACGATCACTGCCACGCGAGAGTTGCGCCTCGCCGGAGGTGGAGCGCACGGCACTGAACCTCTTGAGCAGGGCATCGAGCGCCGTCAGCGCCAGAATGGCGCCATAACCGATCCAGAGGGCATAGAGGCCGTGCGAGGCGATGAACTTCACCTTCTGGATAAAGGTGTCCTGCAGGTCGCCCTTGGGATTGGCCAGCACGATCAGCAACACGCTCATGACGAGGAAGGCGGCCACGGTGGCGATCAGCCACTGTTGCGAGACCTCATCGAGAGCATATTCAACCAGTTTGCGGCGCTGCAGGTAGTGGTAGAGAGAGAGCGCAGCGCCCAGCAGCAAAACGGCTATAAGGAGCGCCTGGAGCGAAAGTGCCCGTGAAGCGCCCCCGGAGAGGAGTTCCCAACCCTTGATAATCTGCTCGGCGGAGAGTTTGGCCGCCTGGGCTTTGCGGTAGATCAGCACCGCCTGGACCACCTTGAAGAGAAAGGCGAAGGCGATGCCGCAGACGCCCAGCAGGACGAGTCCGACGGTGAGATGCTCCGAGTTGTCGTCTGATGCCAGGGCGTGTCGCGCCGCCCGTTCGATCTGGACCAGCAGCAGCCAGAGGCCGCCGGCAGCGCTGCAGAGGAGAATGCCGCCCAATAGCAACTTGTCGATACGGGAGGCGTCGAAGACCCGCTCGATCGAGGTGATATTGCCGAGGACGACGAAGGCTGCCGAGCCGAGGAAGAGGAGGGTGGTCACCTGCAGCGGCGGCATCGAGCCGGCCAGCGCCAGTGCCATGGCAACCAGCAACAGCAGCAGCGCCGCGAGCTGCAGCGCCATGGTCAGCTTGGGATTGAGCGAGCGCCCCGCCTGCCAGTGGTTGAGGCTCCAGAGCAGACAGGCGACGCCGAGGGCGATGGCAGCCAGGCCGAGCATGCCGTGGCGGCCCCTGGTCTGCTTGGCAGCCGCCGGGCGCTGCCAGATGGCGAAGGGGAGGAAACCGAGCGGCGCCAGCAGCAGCGTAAACTGGGTACGCAGGTCGATAAAGTAGCCGCCGAGCTGTTGCAGGAAGCGGGGGGCGAAGAGGGCGGTGGGAGCGATCTTTTCGTATTGACCGCGGGTAATGGCGTGTTTGAAGCCCTCCCAAGTGCGGGGATAGCCCCAGTTCATCGGTGGATTACGCAGGTCAGAGACGATCGGCATGTAGATGTAGAAGGCGACACCCAGTTCGGCTGCGAAGGCGGTGAGGGCCACGTTGCGCCCGTTGGGCAGGGCGATCCAGGCGAGCGCCAGGAAGACAAAGTTGAGCCCTGTAGGAACCCAGAACCACCAGGTGGTGGGGTGGGTCAGGCCAAGCAACGCCCCCTGCCGCAGCAGGGCGAAGAGCGCCACTTCGATGATGACGACCGGCAGGGCGAAGAAGAGCCCGTTGGGGGTGGTGAGGCTAAGGGCTACCAACAGAATCAACCCGCCTGCAACGGCGGCGATGGTCAGACGCCAGTCGAAGTAGCCTTGTCCCGGCTGCGGCTGCGGTGCGTGGGCGGGGCCGATGGTGCCGGCGAGAATCAGGATGATCACGATGCTCAGGATGGTGGCGCCGATGGTGATCCAGCGCAACGGATCGTCGCGTGAACGCCCGGCAAAGAGGGCGGCCAGGGTAGAGAGCGCCGTCGCGACCATTACGAAGAGGCCACAGGTGACGTAGATTGAAGAGCGTACCAGGGGGGCCGAGAGGGGATTGGTGAGCTCACGTTCGCTGCCTGTCGCAAGGGCAAAGACCAGGAGCAGCAGCGCCATGGCAAAGATGCTGCCGAGGAGCGTCAGCCCGGTCTGTCTCCAGCGTGTGCGGTCGGCAAAGCTACGCTGCAGATGTGGCCAGATAGTGGCCAGCAACAGGGCGGCAATGAAGAGGAGCCCGCCTGCGATGCAGAGGGAGTTGTTGGGCAGCAGCATCTTGCCCGCCAGAGCCGGATGCTTGCCGAAACCGGGTTGTGGATGCTCAGCGCCCAGCTTGAGAACCAGAGCGGTAAGCCCGAAGGGGATCATGAGCATCAGGAAATCGCGAAAGAGGGCGATATTGCGCAGGAAGATCACCACCACCAGCGGCAGGGCTGCCAGCAGCAATACCTGGTAGTTGGTGAGCCCGAGTCCAAAGACAAAGGCGGTGAGCCAGAGGAGTTTGTCGCTCGGCTGTCGCATCCAGCGGTAGGTAAAGAGCATCACCAGCATCAGGAAGAGAGCGCCGAGAGCGTAGACCTCGACAATCGTCGATTGCGACCACATTACGGGGCTGAAGGCGAAGACGAGACTGCCGGCCACCCCACCCGACCAGCAGAGGATGCCCTCCAGACGCTCGTTAAGCTGGTGCAGGCGGCTGCGGGCGTCGCGGAGCATATCGGAGGCCGAACGGGTGATCAGCATGGCGGTACAGCCGGC
This sequence comes from uncultured Lentisphaerales bacterium, assembly GCA_964599645.1. GTDB lineage: Bacteria > Verrucomicrobiota > Kiritimatiellia > RFP12 > JAAYLN01 > JAAYLN01. The sequence goes on from CAZRGQ010000002.1 coordinate 106,419, forward strand.
TGCCAGGGCTCCGGCACAGGCCGAGGAGAGGGCGATGCTCCAGGCGGGAGTCGGTTGGCCGCGGAAGGTGACAAAGCTGAAGATGCGCGCAAAGAGCCAGGAGATGATGGTCCAGATCGGATAGCCGGGGGGGTGCGGTACACCGAGGTAGTCGCCGGCTACAGCCAGCTCGCCCGAATCTTCGAGGGTCACCGAGGGGCCAAGCGTAAAGAAGTAGACGGCAAAGGAGACCAGCGTCGCCGTCCAGAAGGCCGACCAGTCGATCTTGCGGAAAAAGCGACTACTCGTACTGGTTGAAGCCTTGGGTGAGATATCCATGAGCCCGGTCCTTGCTGGGTTCTGCGCCCTCAAGCCGGGGCGAGCTTCTGCATGGCGGCGCTCTCACGCAGCGGGGTGGCCGCCTGCGAGAAGGCCTGCATGTGCGGTGCCGCCAGATGGGCCTGCAGGTGGGCTTCGCTCTCCCACTCTTCAATCAGGGTAAAGGTGTTGGGCTCACTACCATCATGCGCGGTGCAGAGTTGATAGATGTGGCAACCCTCCTCCGCCAGCACGGCGGGGCGGTTGCGGTGAAACAAGTCGAGAAAGGCCTCACGGCTCTCCGGCTTGATCTTCATGGTAACAACAACGTAGATCATGTCGATTATCCTCTTCCCACCAGCTTACAACAAAGGGCGGCGGAACGACAATCAAAAACTCGTATCTTGCGTAATCGGTCAGTGACAGGTGTGTGGCAGAGACGAGCGAGAGGGGCAATCGTAAAACGCCTCCAGCGGGGAAATAGGAGGGGCAAGAGGCGGGACATAGCGACTGATAGTGGACCGTAGGTGGGGACAGAGAACAACAAACCGTAGGTGGGGACAGAGAACAACAAACGCTATTCCCATTTACCATCCCCCCCCGCCCCTTTCACTGACCACACCGGACTGCCGGTACCACATCCCTCCCTGAGCGGTTATTCGTCCAGTTGCAGTCTGTTGCCGGTCTCGAGTTCGTCGATCGAGGCGGTCGGCTTGAGATCGCCTTTCAGCTTGTCCAGGACGCGGTTGAGCCGGTTGATGCAGCTTTGGCGGAGGTCGCCCTCCTCGTCTTTGCTGTACATTTTCTCCTCCTGGAGATAGCAGTTCCGGGCCGTCGTCCAGTCTTCGCGCATCTCCGCGACATAGCCCTCCGCCTTCAGGATCTCGCGGTTGTTGACCTTGTGCTCCGCATGGGCCCGGCGATAGGATTCCGCCGCCAGATCCCAGTTTTTGAGCGCCGTATACGCCTGCGCGCGCTTCAGCAGGAGCGCGCCGCGCTGGGGCCCGTCGAACTTGCTGTCCGCGAGCCGGGCGTCGATGAAGGCGATGCCCGGCTCGTCCAGTCCGCCGGCGACATACGCGTTGGCCATCCGGAGGACCGCCGCGTAGTGATCCTTCGGCGGCAGTGGGAAGCCCGTCGCCGCCGCGAGCACCGCCGCAGCGGTGTCCAGTTGCTCCAGGGAGTACTCCTCCTCGAAGACGCGGTCCGTCAGCAACGCCTGGACCTTGCGTAACATGAACTGGCCGCGCTGCGCCCTGGTGAACTCCTTCCTCGCCAGCAGCTCGTCCAAAATCCTGACCGCCTCGTCGCGCCGCAGCACATCGCAAAGAAGTTGCACCTCCTCCAGCGCCGCCTCGATGACCTGGTCGGCCGAAGCTGACGGATCCTTGCGGAGACCCTCCCAGACCGGGATTGCTAGGTCATAGCGGTTGTTCTTCACGCATTCGCGCGCAAACCGCATCCGGCCCTGGACGTCAGATGGAACGTCCTTGCCGAACGTGCATGGGGGCAGTTCCGGCACCGGTTTCAGCGGCTTCTCCGGCGGCTCCTCGCCGACGAGCTTCACCAGCGCCG
>CAZRGQ010000003.1:0-86539 GCA_964599645.1 uncultured Lentisphaerales bacterium
TGTACAGACCGATAGGTCATTAGGCGCAGCGACCGAGGGGTTTTGCAAGAGCCTCATGAGGAATAAGCCCAACAAGCGGCGGCACGGAACGCGCTGACGCGCACCCTTTGCCCAAAGCTGCGGAATATTTTTCTGTTTGCGCTTCCTCATGCACCTCTCTTGCTCTGGCGGCTCACCGCAGGTTCGCCCTCCATCAGATGATGGCGCTCCATGATTGATGTAACGAAGACAGGCCTCTGTCGCCGCAAGGTAGGGTGTGTTTCTCCGAAACCGCCGCGGACGGCTGCGGAGAGCCGTCCCTACCTGTGCAAAAGGAAGCGCATATGAAGCGGCAGCGCAAAAATCTTCCGCAATTTTGGAACGCCTTGATCTCCTCTGCACTCAGCACCTTGCCCGCGTTTTTGCCCTGTCCTAATTTTCAACTTGTCACCACCGGGATTGCGTGCAAAAATGAGATCACTTCGTTTTGTTGAAGTTGGCGGTTGAGTTGCGCAAATAATGGTTTTGTAAGAGAAGGGACGTACCAATGGTAGTTGAGGGCAAAAAAGTTGATAATGCCTATGTTATCGCAGTAAAGGGGCGCATGGATACGGTCACAGCCCCGGAATTTGAAACAGCCTGTGCCCAATGGATCGAGCAGGGAGAGCGGAGGCTGGTTGTCGACTGCAGCGAACTGGAGTATATCAGCAGCGCCGGATTGAGAGTCCTGCTGACGGTTGCCAGAAAACTCAAGCCGCTGGAGGGAAGCATCTGCTTCTGTGCCATTCCGCCCATGGTGGAGAAAGTCTTTACCATCTCCGGCTTCAACTCCCTCTTCGCCATGCACGAGACTGTCGAAAGTGCGTTGCACACCATGCAAAACATCCCAACAAGAGCCTAAAGCAAGACTCCGCCACCCCCACTCGCCACTTACGCACTGCGGCCTTGCCGCAGTGCCACCCTCCCTCCTACAACTGCGCTTGCGCAGCGACAACCTTGAGCGCCAGCGCTCCACGCGCCCACTCAAAGCGACTCTCACAGAGGTCGCCTATCGATGGCAGTTGTTCGGAATTTCCGAACAACTGAATCGGGTGCCAAATCGAATCTGCCAGCGACATAGTCGTTGTCTCCGGTCAGACCGTTTCCAATATCAATGCCTCACTCTCCCTGCTCGGCAACGACCCCTATACTATCTGGGCAAACGGGATCAACTGGCAGGGGAATCCGGGCGATCCAAACGATGATGCCGATGGCGATGGTTTCACCAACGATCAGGAAGGCATTGCCGGCACTGACCCGCTCGCGGCTGACGATTACTTCCGTGCGACGATGACCGGCTTTACCGCCAACGGCGAGGGATTCGTGCTTGGAACCGCCCTGCCGGGACGTCTCTACTCCGCACGCCGGGCTGCAAATTGGTGCGCATCGACTATTGTGGGTCGCACCCCCTCTAGTCCTTCGGTCAAGCGTGGCAAATAGCGGTTGACACGTGAATGACAATTCACTAAGGTGAACGCTCATTCAGATGAAACCGACTCACAACATGATGCAGGTACGGCGGGCACGAGAGCGTACCGCTTGCCGGCTTGATATGCTGGAGGCCGCTGAGCGGATCTTTGCGGCCAAGGGCTATGATGCCGCTACGGTCGAGGCGATTGCGCACGAGGCGGGCTGCGCCGCCGGGACGCTCTACAACTTTTTTGCCGGCAAAAAAGAGCTCTTTCTGGCCGTGGCGGATCGGATTCTCGACGACATGATCGCCCGTTTTGACACCGAGGTGGCGCCGCTCCAAAATGAGCCGCAACGTGCTATCAGAGTCTATATTGCCCTCCGTTTTGATGAGATCAGTCGGCATGAAGCCTTTATGCACGTCTTTGTGCCGCATGGACGCACCCACTGTGCCGCCCGTAAGCCGGGCGCTGGCGCAAACTCCAGCAAGTTTGAGACCCACATTGCCTCAGTGCAGGCACTCTTTGCCGCTGCGATTGCACAGGGGGTGCTGCGCCCCGTGGTGACGCCGTCGGACTACACAGGCATCATCGAGGGTGCACTGCGCTTCTTTCATAAGCTCTGGCAGCGCGAGACCACCCCGCCGTCACTGGCTGAAGCGCTGCAACGTTTGGACAAAGTGCTGTTACCACTATTGTGGCACGAGGATTTTACCCGATGAAGAGAACCTTTGGAACAGTCATGCTCCTTCCAACAGCCATGCTGCTGCTCTGCAGTTGCCGCTCCACCGATCCGGCGCAGATGATGCAGGAGTTGCGGGAGCGGCGGCAGGCTGCCGTGGAGTCCGATGCCTCCGCACGTGAAGCCGAAGCCCTGCCGCATCTGAGCGGCAGGTTAACGTTGCGCGACGCCTGTAACCTGGCCCTGGCCGGCAATTTGACGCTGCGTGCCACCTTCCTGCGACGTGCCGAGGCGGCCGGGGCGGTGGAGGAGTCGCGCGGCAAGGCCTTTCCGCAGATCGAACTCGATGCCGGCGCCTCGCGCAACCTGCAAGGCAAGGGGCGCTACCCCGAAAACTACTCGGCCGGCCTGCGGATCACGCAGCCGCTCTGGCGCTCGGGCACCATCGCCGCCGGTATCCGCTATGCCCGCCTCTTTACCGCCAGCACCGATGCCGAGATTCGCCGTCAGGTGCAGGCCACCGTGGCCCAGGTGGCGGGACTCTACCTCGACGCCCTGCTGCAGGGCGAGCTGATCCGGGTCTATGAGGAGTCGTTGGCGGTCGCTGAACGGATGTTGCAAACCTCGCAAAACAAGCGTGCCGCCGGTACCGTCTCCGACTACGAGGTGTTGCGAGCCGAGGTGGAAGTCTCAACCGCGCGCGCCGACCTGCTCCACGCCCGCAACCAGCAGCGCACTACCATGATCGCGCTGCTCCACAACCTCGGCGCCGACCAGCAGAGCGAGATCACGCTGGCCGATGCCTTGCTCTACTATGCCGAAAATCATGATGTGGCCGATCTGATTGCCAAGGCGCAGGAGCACCGCGCCGACCTGTTGCAGCGCGAAGCCGATGTGGAGATGGCGCGGGCGCAGACGGCGATCGCTCGCGGCAAGTATGGACCTGAAGCCGATATCTTTCTAAGTGGCATCATGGCCGATCCCAATCCCAACGACACCTCACGCGGCAGTTGGGACGACAAGTGGGTGGCGGGCGCCGCCTTGCGCTACACCCTCTTTGACGGCTTTGAGCGGCGTGGCCGGCTGGCGCAGGCCGAGGCGCGCACACGCCAGGCGATGGCGGCGCTGCGTGATGCCGAAGAGGCGGTACGCGTCGAAGTTACCCAGGCGCTGCTCGATCTCAACTACGCCGATGAACTCTACCAGTCGCAGCGCAAAAATATCGAGCTGGCCCGTGAAGCGCTGCGTATCCTCGAGTCGGGCTTCCGTCTGGGGCGCAACACCCAGATCGAGGTGCTCGATGCCCAGAGCGCCCTGACCGAGGCGATGGGTCGCTACTTCAACGCCGTCCACCTCCACAGCCGCGCCCGGTTAAGTATCCGTCATGCCACCGGCACCCTTGGCCCGGCCGACGAGTGGATTGTCACCGACGACTACCGCCTCAAGGCTGACCCTTTGAATAACCTGTAGCATTTACACGTCTTGGAGATAGCTATGAAAGTTAACCACCCGACCCACACCCCTGTCAGGAATGGCGCCTTGCGACCCACGGCGCTGCTGCCTGCCAGACGCCACCTGTTGCTCTTTGCCGCCATTTTGGCGCTCGGCCCGGCACTGGCGCAGCAGGCCTCTGAGCGTACCTATATCGTCCGTACCGGCCAGCCGGAGCGGCGCACTATCGCGCAGTCGATCCGCAAGACGGGCGGGCTCTTCTCGCCGGCCGTCGTAGAAGTGAGCAGCAAGATCGCGGCGCGTCTCGAGACGCTCGAACTGGAGGATGGCACCCGCGTCGAGGAGGGCACACCGGTCAAGCGCGGCCAGCGTATCGCCACCCTCGAGGCGCGCGACTACGTGGCGCATAAAAACGCGGCGGTCGCAGCCCTCAAGTCGGCGCAGGCGACTTTGACCGACAAGGAGCGCGAACTGAAGCGGAGCGAGATGCTCTTCAAGGAGGGGAGCGCCACCGAGCAGGAGCGTGATCGTGCCATCGCCGACTTTGAACGCGCCGTGGCGGCGATCGAACAGGCCGAGGCGCAGATCGCCCTGGCCGAGATCAACCTCGATGAGACGGTGATCGTGGCTCCGATGGATGGGGTCGTCTCGCTGCGCCACATCGAGCCGGGTACGCTGCTGGCGGCCGGTGCCCGTATTGTGACACTTACCCAGCTCAATCCGCTCCGCTTTCAGGTGAACGTGCCGACCACTCTCTACGCGCAGTTGGCGCTGCATGAGACCGGCATTGCCGTTGAGATCGACGCCTACCCCGGCGAATTTGTCCAGACCACCCTGTCGCGCATCTACCCCGTGGCCGAGAGCGAGACGCGCACCGTCAGGATCGAGACGACGATTGAAAATCCCGCCGGTCGCTACCTGCCCGGCATGTTTGCCACCGGCACGTTGGCGCTCAACGAGCGTAAAGATGTACTGGTGATACCATTTGATGCCGTCATTCGCAACATCGAGCGCAACTTTGTCTATGTGGTGCGCGACGGCGTGGCCCATGCCACCGATGTCACGGTAGGTATTCGCGCCGATGAGGTGGTCGAGATCAGCGCCGGTCTGCAGGAGAGCGACGAGATCGTAACGGTGGGCCAGCATCGCCTGGCCGATGGCGCCAAAGTGCAGATCGATGCAGTACGTGATTGAGGCCGTCGGCGTAAGGAAAATTAACGATGCGTATCTCTGAAAGCGGCGTCAAGAACCCTATTACCACGATGATGGTCTTCCTGGCGATCATCATTCTCGGTGTTGTTTCCTACAGGAAGTTGTCGGTCGACATGATGCCGGAGATCGAGAGCCCCACCGTCTCGGTCTTCACTCTCTGGGAGGGGGCCAGTACCGAGGATATGGAGACCAAGGTCACCAGGGTGATCGAGAGTGCACTCGGCGGCGTCACCGACCTCGACGAGATTACCAGCACCACCTCGGAGGGGCGCTCGCGCGTTGCCTGCAAATTCAAGTGGGGCACCGACCTCGGCGAGGCGGCCAATGATATGCGCGACCTGCTGGAGCGCGCCAAGCGACGTCTGCCCGACGATGCCGATACGCCGATTCTGCTCAAGTTCAACACCTCCAACATGCCGATCCTCTTCTTCGGCATCACGGCCCATGAGAACCGCGAAAAGATGTACGATATCATCAACGACGAGTTGGTCGACGTCCTCAAGCGGGTGCCGGGTGTCGGCTCGGTCGAGGCCTTCGGCGGTCTGGAGCGTCAGGTCAACGTCTACCTCGATCCCGACAAGCTCTCGGCCTACAGCCTCTCATTGATGGAGGTGGCGGCGGCCATCAACCGCGACAACCGCACCGAGCCGGCCGGCAACCTCAAGATCGGTGCGCTCGACTACACCATCCGCGTGCCGGGTGAGTTTGCCCGTCCCGATGAGATCGGCAACGTCGTCGTCAAACGCTCCGGCGATGCCCTGGTGCGCCTCTCCGATGTGGCCCGGATCGAAGATGGTTTCGTTGAGAAGGAGAATGTGGTCGAGACCAACGACCGCTGGTCGATGATGATGATCGTACAGAAGCGCTCGGGCGAGAATACCGTCGACGTCTGTCGTCGCGTCCTCCAGCGGGTCGAGGAGCTCAAGCACAACCTCCCGGCCGACTTCGAGATCATCACCATCAGCGATACGAGCGATACCATCACCCGCTCGATCCGTTCCGTCGGCGAGGCTGTCCTCTACGGCGGCCTCTTCGTCGTTTTGACCACCCTCATCTTCCTGCGCTCCTTCCGCACCTCGCTGATCATCGCCCTCACGATTCCCTGCTCGCTGATTATCGCCTTTATCTTCATGTATATCATCGGCTGGACGATCAACATCATGAGCCTTTCGGCACTGGCGGTGGCGATCGGCATGGTGGTTGATAACGCTGTGGTGGTATTGGAGAACATTGTCTCGCACATGCAGCGCGGCGTCAAACGGCGCGAAGCCTCGATGTTCGGCACCGACGAAGTGGGGCTCTCCGTCGTCGCCTCAACGCTGACGACGATCACCGTCTTTCTCCCCCTGATTTTTGAGAAGGGGGTCTCGGGCATCATGATGAAGCAGTTGGCCGGATTGATTACGATTACGTTGCTGGCTTCGCTGCTCTGCTCGCTCTACCTCACGCCGATGCTCGCCTCGCTGCTACTGCCACCGGTCGATGCCAAGCCGCGCACCCGCTTTGTCGCCTGGTTCAAGGAGTGGAGCGAGCGGCAGTTGATCGGCCTGGAGAGAGGCTACGGCTGGTTGCTGGCCCATGCCATGCGTGTCAGATGGGGTATTGTGCTGTTGGCCACGCTGGTGATCGCCGGCACCGTGCTGCTCTTCGGGCGTATCGGCTCGGAGCTGATGGCGAGTGAAGATACCGGCCAGCTCCGTATCATGTTTGAGTTGCCGGTCGGTACCCGCTACGAAGAGACGGCCAAGGTGGGGCGTCGCATCCTGGAGTTGGCCCGCGAGACCATCGACGCCAAATATTTGGTTGTCAGCTCGCTCAATGCCGGTCCCGGCGGCGGCATGGGCGGTTCACGCTCATCACATGCCGGCTCCATCAGGCTGCGCCTCGTCTCCGGCGACCAGCGGCCCCTCTCCTCCGACCAGTATGGCGACATCATCACGCGCCAAGTGCGCGAGTGGCCTGAGATCGCCAAGGTCTTTGCCAGCTCCGACAACTTCATGAATCGCATTCTGCGTGGCGGCGCAGCCAACCTGACGATCGACGTCTACGGCTACAACCTCGAAACGACGACCGGCATCGCCGGTCAAATCGCTGAGATTATTCGTGAAACCGAAGGCAGCCGTGATGTCCGTATCTCGCAGGATAACGGACGGCCAGAATTGGCGCTCGATATCGACCGCTTCCGGGCGACAGCCCAAGGGTTGACGATGGAGGGCATCGCCGAGTCGCTCTCGACCCTCTTCCAGGGTGGTATCGCCACCAAGTATCGTGAGGAGGATGATCAGTATGATGTCCTCTTGCGGCTCGATGCGCCGCAGCGCCAGAGCATCGAAGATGTGCGCCGTTCCGAGATCACCACCCCGACCGGTGCCCGTATCCGGCTCGATTCGATCGCTGCTGTGGAAGAGCGACTGGGGCCGGTGACGATTTCGCGTAAAAATCAGGAGCGCGTCGTGACCGTCGAGTTCGACGCCATCGACCGGCCGCAGGGCGATCTGATGGAGGATGTGCGCCACCGCATCGAGCAAGAGGTCTTTCTGCCCAGCGGTATCTCCGTCGAGTATAGCGGCATGATCGAAGAACAGGCGAAGTCGGAACGTGCCATGCAGATGATGATCGTGCTCGGTATCATCCTCGTCTACATGGTGATGGCGGGGCAGTTCGAGTCGTTCCGTCACCCCTTCATTATCATGTTTGCCCTCCCCTTCGCCTTCAGCGGCGTGGCGGTGGCGCTCCACCTTACCAAGACACCGATGAGCATGATTGCCTATATCGGCTGTATCCTGCTGATCGGTGTGGTGGTCAACAACGCGATTGTGTTGATCGACTACATCAACATCTTGCGGGCGCGTGGCGAGCGCCTGCGAGAGGCCATCGTCAACAGCGGCCGGCAGCGCCTGCGGCCGGTTTTGATAACGACGCTGACGACGCTGCTGGGGATGTTGCCGATGGCGCTCTCGACGAGTGATGGTTCCGCCACCTGGCGGCCTCTGGGTATCGTGGTGATCGGCGGACTCTCCGTCTCGACGATCGTGACGTTGATCATCGTCCCCGTAGTTTACGATTTGATGGAGGCGCGCGGCGAAAGGCGTCGTCTGGCAGGAGAACATGCATGAAGACAATTACCATAGTTTTTAATGTCTCAATCGAAGACGCCGTCCTGGCGGCGCTCCGCTCGGTAGGGGTCGAACACTTCACCCAGTGGCCGCGGATTGTCGGGGTGGGACCACGTACCGGCCCACGGATGGATTCGCACGTCTGGCCCGGTGCCAACTCCTCAATCGTGGTGTTGGTCGACGACGCTACCGCCGTCTGCGTCCTTTCGGTACTGCAGGAGTTGCACGACTCCCCCGAAGGGCAGCAGGCAGGCCTTACCGCCTGGCAGACCAACGTCGAACAGATGCTGCACTGAGAAGCCTCACCAGAAGCCCCACTGGCCTGTGGCAACCACATAGAGCGCAATCATCAGGTTGGTGGTGGCATGGGCGATGATGGCGCTGCCCAGACGTCTGGAACGCACCACCAGCCCTCCGTAGAGCGCTCCGGCGACGGCGCCCATCAGCCAGCGGTCGTGCTCTACGGCAAAGAGAGCCACTACCAGCCAGAAGGTCGTGGCATCATAGTCGAGACTTGCTTGCAAAAAGGGCGCACTGCGCAGCCAGCGATAGAGAAAGCCGCGGAAGAAAAACTCCTCCACGGCGGCAATCACGACGACCGAACCGACGACCTTGCCGAGAAAGAGCGGCCAGCCGGCAAGTGCCGGTGCAAAGGCGAGCGAAGGATGGTTGGCCGGCAGGGCCGGAAAGAGGGTCGGGTCGTAGTAGTCGGGCCAGCCGCCGAGCGGCGTGATCAGCCAGCGGTGGTAGAAGTGTTGCCAGGCAGGCGCACGCGCAGCCAGCCAGGGGGTCTCCGGCAGCAGCCACAGGAGCGCCACCACGGCACCGACCGCCACGCCGGCCAGCCAATCGGCCGGTCTGGTCGCAGCATAGGCGCGCCAGGGGCGCCAATAGAGCAGCAGTCCGCCGCAGAGCAGCGTCTTGCCAACATAGATACGCGGCGCCAGCCACGAGGTCTGCCAGCCAGCGTACTCCGCTCCCTGCAGTAGCAGGAGCCCGGCGATCCAGATGGCAAAAGGCACCCAGTGCCCCAGCGCAATCGCTCGCTCTCTCTGCTGCAGCACAACACTCTCCCCTATAGGCCGAAGTTGCGCAACCGTCCCCGCAGCGCCTCCAGGCGGCTTGTCAGTTCACGTATCTGCGGATCATCCCGCTGGGCGGCAGTCGCCGGGGCTACACCGTGCTGCTCCTTCCAGTCCTCATATTGCCGCACTAGAGTTTTCATTTCGCGTTCAATGTGGGCCACCTCCTCTTTGAGGCGGCGCAGTTCGTCACCGGCTACAGTTCGCTCATGGCCGGTCGCCTGATTGCGTTTTGAAGTCAGCTCAGCCGAGCGTTTACGGGCAGCATCATGCTTGGCTTTAAGTTCACGCAGCGGCTCCGCATGTGGATTGGCATTCACGCTGGCCAGGTGCAGCTCTTTGCGCCGTGCCTCCAGTCTGGCGTTGAAGCCGCAATATTGCACCAGCAGTTCAAACTCATCGGCATCGACCTGCTCGCGACCACCGGCAAAACGCATCAAGTCGGCAGTCGCAATCAGCCAGGGGCCGACCCAGTGTCCGTTGCGCCAGACGCGGCAGACGGCCATCTCCCCCTTGGAGGAGCTGGCGCTGCCGACCTGCTCCACCAGCGTGCCACCCTCAAGCGTCAGATCGCGCCGTTTGCCATCCTTGTCGTAGACGGGGGCTGTTACCAGCGTGACGCCCCAGTGCGTCGTGTTGCGTCCCGAAGCGGGGATGCGCTCGGTAGCCGGTGTGTAGCCACGCACCTGCTGCACAACCACCGGCGGGGCTGGCGGCTGCTCTCTGCGGAGAGGCGCTTCACGGCGCGGTGCGGCCTGCTGCTGCGTCGGCTCCTGCCGGTGTGGCACGGCATGTTCACCGGTGACAGCCGTTTGCTGCGCACTGCCGGTCGGTGGCGGCTGCGATAGTCGACTCTCAGGGGACTCTTCATCCCCGGCCGCCGAGAGTTGCTCCTGCACCAGCGGTGCGCCAAAGTAGACCAAAAGGGTGCCTGTCAGCAGAATCAGAAGGTAGCGAACCATAAACATATATCACCCATCGTAGTGTTGCTTGAATTGCGGGATAAACTCGTCGAGGAAGAGGTCGAGATAGCTGGCGGCGATCGACGACGAGTGCGGCATCAAAACCGCACGTGGCGCCTGTCGCAGCGGGCTGCCGGCAGGCAGCGGTTCACGTTTGAAGACGTCGAGATAGGCGCCACGCAGCGCACCGCGGCGCAAGGCCCGCGCCAGCGCCGCCTCGTCAACCGCATTGCCGCGCCCCACGTTGTAGACTACCGCTGTGGATGGCAATAGCGCCAGACGCCCGGCAGAGAGCAGATTGTCGCTCTCCGGCGTTGACGGTAACACCAGGATCAGGTGGTCGGTCGCCGGCAAGAGCCGTTCAAGCTGACCGACTCCTGCCACCCGGTCGCCCGTTTCAAACCACTCCGGGCGCGCCGCAGCTCGCGGATGGCGCCGCACGCCGGTAATACGCACACCGAAGGGCTTGAGATAACGGCCGATCCAACGGCCGATGTTGCCGAAGCCGACGATCACGGCATGGCTGCCCTCCAGCGAGCGCATGGTTGCATTCATCAACGCCAGCGGCCACTCGTCGCCGGCATGGGCCGCCCTGATCGCATCACTGATACCGCGATTTTCGGCCAGGACCATTGCCGCCACGGTCTGCCCCATCAAGCGTCCATGGAAACTGCCATAGGTAAGCTTCAGGCCCTTGCGCTCAACTTCGAAGTAGTCACGTCCGGCCGCCGGTGTCGCCAACCACTCCAGATGTGGGGCCTGCTTGAGCCACGCCTGCTGAAAGCGGCGCACAATCCCTACCTGCGCCTGTGGCAATACCTTGAGAAAAGCGGCCTGATCTTCACAGTAGACTACCTCGGCCTGCGGCAGCGCCCGCCGCAGCCGTTGCAACTGCGCCTCAGTCAGACGCCAGCAGTCGACCACCCTGCTCGGCAGCCAGACCGCCACTACGATCTTGCTGCGACGTGCCACTACTTCACTTCCCAGGCAAAGAGGCGCACCTCGGTGGCTGTCTCGTCCCAGAGCCGCTCCGGTATCAGGCGGATCGCCGTCGTGGTGACATCAAACTGCACCTTGACCATGCGGCGCAGGTTGTCGCGCACGGTCGCCACCTGCTGCCACTCTCCGGCAGCGTCAAGGGCCTCCAGCCGGAAGTCGCGCAGGAGTGTGCCTGGCATCTTGCTGTCAGCGGCATTGAGTGGCTGAACGCTTCTGATGTTGTAGTGGCAGCCACCGTTGGCATCGCGATTGAGGTCGCTGTCGCAGACGAGGCGCATCTCTTGCAGTGTCTCGGCCTCCTCCCACGCCAACTCCAGCCAGGCTCCCTCCAGCGGCATCACAAAGTCGTTCATCTCGCTGCCGGCCGGACGGTCCACACCGTTCAGCAGCTTGGCAGGATCACCCTGTGCGGCCGTCAGGCAAGCCCGTTGCGTGACAGCCGCAATCTGCCGCGGCAGCCACGGCAGGTAGCAGTCGTCATCGAGCAGCGTCTGTTGCAACTCCCGTATTGCGTCGCGTCCCACTTCGCGTGGCGTCAAACCGTCACGCACGGCCAGCGCCGCAGCGGTACCGACGGCCTGGCCGATGATAGCACAGGTGGCCATGACACGTGTCGAGCTGAGGGCGGCGTGTGTGACGCTGATGTTGCGTCCGGCGAAGAAGAGATTCTCGATGTTGCGCGAGTAGAGCGAACGATAGGTGATGCCGTAGGGCGAAGGGGCAGGGTGGTGGATCGTCGGTTCGCCTCTGTGGCGCAGTCCGGCCGGATGGTGGTCGTCCATCGACCAGCCACCATAGGCCACCACGTCATCAAAACGCCCTTCGCTCTCGATATCGTTCTGCGTCATGATGTAGTCGCCCACGTAGCGGCGGCTCTCGCGCTTGCCGGGGAGAAAACCGATCCAATCGAGCGCCCAGTTGGCCGCCTCGGGGTCGGGTTCGCGATTCTTGATCAGGTCCCAGACGCCGAAGGCCGCCTTGAGCAGCTCGTCACGCAGCTCCTCGGTATCGTGGATCGAGTCGTCCTCACCCCCCAGCTCCAGCCACCAGAAGTTGCCACTCTTGCCGATTTTGATGTCGCGTTCGGGGAAGTCGACAGCCGAGTTGTAGCGGTTGGCCCAGGGCGGCGCAACAAAGGTCTGGGGGGTGCTATACTCCCGCAGTTGGATCAGGCAGCTCATCCCCATCGTCTTGTTGTCGGCCACCTCCGGCTGAATCGCCTCGCCAAACTCGCTGCGGGCCTCGCGTCCCACACGAAACTCGGCGCCGGTCAGAGGCGCCAGGACACTGTCGCCGGAGCAGTCGGCAAAGTAGTCGGCCTCAATCGTCTGCCACTTCTGTGTCGTTGTCTGCCAGCCGGTAACGCTGACGATGCGGTTACTCTCCATCTTGGCATCGGTACAGGAGCAGTTGAGAAAGAGCTGTAGATTGGGCTGATAGCGGGCGTATTCGTAGAGAATACTATCCCAGAGCGCGATGACACGTGACGGGTTGCGGTGGTGGTTATCGAGCATCATCTCCTCGACGATACCCGTCTCGCGCATGTTCCTGCCACGCGCACCACAGACCCACATCCGTATCTCAGAGGAGGCGTTGCCGCCCAGAACCGGACGGTCCTGCATCAAGGCCACCTTGGCGCCATGTCGTGCCGCCGCTACAGCGGCACACAAACCGGCCATGCCGCCGCCTACAATACAGAAGTCGACCTGATGCTTCTCATGCCTAAATGGGGCTCTCTCTACTGCCATTGCCAAGCTCCGCTCTCAAGGGTTGATTAGAAGGGAGCTACTATATCAGCTTTTCACGCCACGTTACAGCGTAAACAACAAGGGCTTGACATCGGCCGTGTGTTTCTATATGTAGATACACAACCGCCCGCTTCAGGCTGATTGCTGCAAGGGGGAAGTGACCATTTTGACCACCAGAACCGGAGAAAAGCATGCTCCTCAATACCTTTCCGACACGCGCCGACTTTGCCGCGCAGGCTGCCAACGCCACTGTCATCCCCGTTGGCGCCACCATTCTGGCCGACATGGAGACGCCTGTCTCGCTGCTGGCCCGTTTTGCCGACGCCACCGATCTCTTCCTGCTGGAGTCGGCCGAAGGTGGAGAGCGCTGGGGCCGTTACAGCTTTATGGGCATCTCGGCCCGCGCCAACCTCACCATCTATCGCGAGGAGGTTGTGCTGCGTCAGGGGGTCAGTGAAGAGCGTATGCCCCACCATGGCGACCCGCTGGCCGTCGTGCGTCAACTGCTGAGACCCTATCAGTTGGCCGAAATTCCCGGTCTGCCACGCTTATGCGGCGGCCTGGTAGGCTATTTTGCCTACGAGATGGTACACTTCTTTGAACCGCGGGTGGCCAACAAGCTCCCGGCAGAGCAGCCCCTGGGGGAGTTTATTATCCCCGATACCCTGCTGGTATTTGACAACACCGCCCACACGCTCACCATCCTGGCCCTCGCCTTCACGGCCGATGGCGAGCCCGACAGCCTCTACGATCAGGCCCGGAGCCGTATCGCCGGTCTGTTGCAGGAGCTGGCTGCGCCGCCGCCCCCTGCGCCGCGCCAGCGCCGGGCGGGTGTCACGCTGCCGGCGCCACTGCGGCCGCCCGACTACTATCAGGGGATGGTCAAGCGCCTCAAAGAGGAGATTAACGCCGGCGAGGTGATTCAGTGCGTCGTCTCCCAGAGCTTTGTCGGCCCGGCCCCCGACGATCTCGTCGCCCTCTACCGTGCCCAGCGCTTCGTCAACCCCTCGCCCTATCTCTTCTTCCTCAAGGCGCGTGGCTGCACCCTGATCGGCTCGTCGCCCGAGACGATGGTACGCCTCGACAACCGCAGCGCCACCCTGCGGCCGATCGCCGGCACCCGCAAACGGGGTGCCAACGAGCAGGAGGATCGCCGCCTGGCCGATGAGTTGTTGCAAGATGCCAAGGAGCGCTCCGAACACCTGATGCTGGTCGATCTCGGACGCCACGAGCTGGGTCGCGTCGCCCGTCCCGGCACAGTGCAGGTGACCGACCTGATGACGGTGGAGCGCTACTCGCACGTGATGCACCTCGTCTCCAATATCACTGCCGAGCTGGAGCCGGAGGTCGATGCCTACGACCTCATCCGCGCCTCCTTCCCCGCCGGCACCCTCAGCGGCGCTCCCAAGGTGCGCGCCATGGAGTTGATCGCCGAGCTGGAGGCGGAGCCGCGCGGCGCCTATGGCGGTGCCGTCGGCTACCTCTCCTTTGATGGCAACATGGACTTCTGCATCTGTATCCGCACTGCAGTGGTCAGCCACGGACGCCTTACTATCCGCGCCGGCGCCGGTATCGTGGCCGACTCCGACCCCGTCGCCGAATATCAGGAGACGATGAACAAGGCGGCCGCCATGATGCGTGCCATCGAACTCCTCGCCTCCGCCACAACAGCCGCTGCCGCACCCTGACACCAGCCACCCATCACTCCCCACTCCGGAGACTCTCATGATACTCGTGATCGACAACTACGACTCCTTCACCTACAACCTGGTGCAGTATCTGCGCGAACTCGGCTGCGAGGTGATAGTCCAGCGCAACGACGCCCTCGACTGCGCCGCCGCCGTGGCGCTCAAGCCGGCTGCGCTGGTGCTCTCGCCGGGTGGCGGTGCACCGGCTGCAGCCGGCATCTCCGGCGAACTCGTCGACGCCCTGGCAGGCCGGGTGCCGATCCTCGGCGTCGGCCTCGGGCTCCATATCATCGCCACCCGCTTTGGAGCCCAAATCGTACCCTCTCCGGCCTTGATGCACGGCAAAGTCTCGGAGATCACCTGCGATGGCCGGGGCATCTTCCACGGCCTGGCCGACCGCCCCTTCAAGGGGATGCGCTACCATTCGCACCAGGTTGAGTGCGCTACCCTGCCGGCGCACCTCGTCGTCTCGGCCAGCAGCAGCGACGCGGCCATCATGGGAGTGCGCCACCGCGACCACCAGATCGACGGGCTGCAGTTTCACCCCGAATCGATCATGACGCCCGTCGGCAAACGCATCCTGCGCAACTTCATCAAACAACTGTGAGCCGCACCATGGAGTACCCGAAACTGCTGCAACGCCTGATCGCCCGCCAGGACCTCAGCGAAGCCGAAGCCTACGACCTCGTGATCGCGATTCTGCAGGGCGAGTTGAATGAGAGCCAGATCGCCGCCGCCCTCGCCGCCCTCGCCGCCAAGGGCGAAACGGTCGGCGAGATCGCCGCCGGCGCCCGTGCCATGCGCACGACTGCCACACGCATCCAGTCGCTTGTGCCCGACACCCTCGATACCGTCGGCACCGGCGGCGACGGCGGCCAGACCTTCAACATCTCCACCACCGTCGCCTTTGTCGCCGCCGGCGCTGGTGCCAGCGTGGCCAAACATGGCAATCGCGCCAGCTCCAGCCGCAGCGGCAGCGCCGACTGCCTCGAAGAGCTCGGCTTCAATCTGGCCGCCGATCCCGAACTCCTCCAGGAGGCCCTCAACGAGCTCGGCATCACCTTCCTCTTCGCCCCCACCTTCCACCAGGCGATGCGCCACGCTGCCCCGGTGCGCCGTGCCCTCGGTGTGCGCACCCTCTTCAACCTGCTGGGACCTCTCACCAACCCCGCCGGTGCCCCCTGCCAACTGATCGGTGTCTTTGCGCCGGAGCTGACCGAGACCTTCGCCGCCGTGCTGCAACGTCTCGGCTCGCGCCGCGTGCTGGTGGTACACGGTCTCGATGGTCTCGACGAGATTACCCTCACCGCACCCACCCGCTGTACCGAGTTGCGGGATGGCCTGATCCGTACCTACGAGATCGACCCCGACCACTACTTCCCGGAGCCGGTCGAGGCCTCCGACCTGCGCGGCGGCACTCCGGCCGACAACGCCCGCATCACGCGCTCGATCCTCGCTGGCACACTGCACGGACCCAAACGCAACATCGTGCTGCTAAATGCCGCCGCCTCGCTGCTCGCCGCCAACCGGGTGGAGAACCTCACTGCCGGCATCAAGGCGGCGTCTGCCGCCATCGACTCCGGGGCGGCTCTCGACAAGCTGGAGCGCTTGATCGAGTTCAGCCACCGTTAAGGAGAGACCATGCCGCACCACTCCGACAAAGGGCCTCTCCCTAATAACACCGTCCCCAGCTTCCTCGACCGCATCCTCGCGGCCAAACGGGAGGAGCTGGCGGCCGCCAAGGCTGTCACGCCACAGCGTGATCTCGAACTGGCCGCTGCCGACCGGCGCGGCTACCGCGACTTCAGCGCCGCCCTGCAGCCGGCAGGCGTCCGCATCATCGCCGAGATCAAACGCGCCTCCCCCTCGCGTGGCGCTATCAATCCAGGGCTCGACCCCGCCACGACCGCCCGCGCCTATGAGGAGGGCGGCGCCGTCGCCCTCTCGGTCCTGACCGAGCCGACCTTCTTCAAAGGCTCGCCTGCCGACCTGCAGGCGGCCCGCCGCGCCACCAGCCTGCCGGTTTTGCGCAAGGAGTTTGTCATCGACCCCTACCAGCTCTATGAGACCGCCGCCATGGGAGCCGATGCCATCCTGTTGATCGTCCGTATTCTCGACGATGCGGCGCTCCACGCCCTCCACCACCTCGCCTGCGAGCTCGGCTTGAGCGTTCTCACCGAAGTCTTTGATGAGAACGATGTGGCCCGCACCAACGCCATCAAGGCGCAACTGGTCGGTATCAACAGCCGCGATCTGGCCCGCTTCACTACCGACCTCAGCCGGGTCGCCACCCTCGCCGCCCGGCTCCATCCCGCCGCCCTGCCCGTCGCCTTGAGCGGTATCCAGGATGGTGCCCAGATCAGCCGCTACCTGCAACAGGGGATCAGCCGTTTTCTGGTCGGCGAAGCGCTGGTACGCCAGGCGGCGCCCGCCGCCACGCTCAGGGCATGGTGTTCACGGACCCCGCAGGCACAACCGCTGGCAGACGACCAATGAACTTTCCCAATCTGAAAATCTGCGGTATTACGAGCCGCCCGGCAGCCGACTTCTGTGTGGCGCAGGGGGTTGGCGCTCTCGGGGTAGTCTTCTATCCGCCGAGTCCGCGCCACCTCACCCCGGCCGCCGCCTGTGCCATCTGGCACGACCTGCCATCGCCGGTGGCGCGGGTGGGGGTCTTCGTCGACATGCCGCTGGCCGAGCTGCTGGCTGCGGCTGCCACGGCCCGGCTGACAACGGTGCAACTACACGGCAGTGAGAGCCACGAGACGATCAGGGCCGTCATGGCCGCCGGCTACCGGGTAGTCAAGGTGGTGCGGGAGAGGGGCAGCGCCCTGCTGCAGGCGGCGGCAGCGCTGCCGCCTGCCTGCGGCCTGCTGGTCGAGTGCGGCAGCGGACCGCTCCCCGGTGGCAACGCTGCTGCCTGGGATTGGGCGGCCGCCGCCATTCTGAATCGGGATAGCCCAGCTTCCGCGCCGCCCCACCGCCGCTGGCCGCGCTACGCTTTTGCCTTGGCGGGCGGCCTCACTCCCGCTAATATAGTAGCAGCCATCACCGCTTCACGCGCCACCGCCTGGGACGTCAGTTCCGGCGTCGAAGCGCACCCCGGCGTCAAGGAGCCTGCCCGAATCGTGCAGCTCCTGGCCGCTCTGGCCGAGGCCGGTCTCAACGATGGCACAGCACCCTCATTCTGGCTGCCGGACAGCCGCTGATTTCAAGGAGCCGCCATGGGCAATCCACAACTGGTAAACACCAACATCAAATCGGTCGAGCTGCTCGCCTCGCCGCAGCAGATCAGGGAAGAGATTCCCCTGACAGCCGCCAGCGCCAGCACCGCCCTCTTCGGACGCGAGACGATCGAACAGATTCTCGATAACGAAGATCCGCGCCTGATGGCGGTGGTCGGCCCCTGCTCGATCCACAACATCGAGGGGGGTCTGGAGTATGCCCGCCGTCTCAAGCAGCTCAGTGAGGAGGTTTCGGAGACGATCTACCTCATCATGCGCGTCTACTTCGAGAAGCCGCGTTCAGCCCTCGGCTGGAAGGGCTTTGTCAACGACCCCTACATGAACGACACCTTCCACATCGAAGAGGGTATCCGCATGGCGCGCCGCTTCCTCTCCGACGTCGCCAAGATGGGCCTGCCGGCCGCCACCGAGGTGCTCGAAGCCCTCATGCCGCAGTATCTGGGCGACCTGATCTCCTGGTCGGTGATCGGCGCCCGCACCGCCGAGGCCCAGACCCACCGTGAGATCGCCAGCGGACTCTCCACGCCGGTCGGCTTCAAGAATGGCACCGACGGCTCACTGGCAGCCGCCATCAACGGCATGCGCTCAGCCCGCGGTGCGCACCACTTCCTCGGCGTCACCGAAGAGGGATTGCCGGCCGTCTTCAGCACCACCGGCAACGCCTACCCCCACATCGTCCTGCGCGGTGGCGGCGGCAGACCCAACTACGACGCCGCCAGCATCGCCGCCTGCGAGCGCGAGCTGCAGCAGGCCGGTATGCCGTTGCGCATCATGATCGATTGCAGCCATGCCAACTCCAACAAAGACCATCAGTTGCAGGGGGCGGTGCTGCAGGATGTCCTGTCGCAGATTGAAGCCGGCAACCGCTCGATCTGCGGTATCATGCTGGAGAGCAATATCGAAGGCGGCTCACAACCGCTCACCGACCCCGCCCGCCTCAGCCCCTACTGTTCCGTCACCGATCCCTGTATCGATTGGGAGACGACTGAAAAGCTGCTGCGCGCAGCGCATCAACGCCTTCTGAAAGTACGCACCAGAGCCTGACACCATGAAATCTGCAGAGTATCAGCAACCCGATAGTGGCGGACACTTCGGCCCCTACGGCGGACGCTACGTCGGCGAGACGCTCATCGCCGTCCTCAACGAGTTGGAGGCGGCCTGGGCCGGGGCCAGCCGTGATCCGGCCTTTCACGACGCCTTTCACACCATGTTGCGCGACTACGCCGGACGCCCTACGCCGCTCGATTCGGCAGCGCGTCTCTCCGACCATCTCGGCGGCGCCCGCATCTACCTCAAGCGTGAAGACTGCACCCACACCGGCGCCCACAAGATCAACAACGTCGTGGGGCAGGGACTGCTGGCGCGCCGCATGGGCAAGCGCAAGCTGATCGCCGAGACAGGCGCCGGCCAGCACGGCGTGGCCACCGCCACGATTGCTGCTCGCTTCGGCCTCGGCTGCAAGGTCTTCATGGGGGCCGAGGATGTGCGACGCCAGGCCCCCAATGTGCAGCGCATGGAGCTGCTCGGCGCCGAGGTGGTGCCTGTCACCGCTGGCACCGCCACACTCAAAGATGCGATGAACGAAGCCCTGCGCTACTGGGTCTCCGAGGTCGAAGATACCTTCTACGTCATCGGCACCGTCTCAGGCCCGCACCCCTATCCTGTCATGGTGCGCGACCTGCAGCGCGTGATCGGCGACGAGGCCCGCCGCCAGATGTTGGCGCAGGTGGGACGCCTGCCCGACCTGCTCGTCGCCTGCGTCGGTGGCGGCAGCAACGCCATGGGGCTCTTCTATCCCTTTCTCAACGACCCCTGTGAGATGCTCGGGGCCGAGGCTGGCGGCAGCGGACTCGCTACCGCATACCATGCCGCCTCGATCAGCGGCGGCTCGCCCGGTACGCTGCATGGCGCCATGACCTACCTGCTGCAGAACAGCGACGGCCAGATCCACGAAGCCTGGTCGCTATCGGCGGGGCTCGACTACCCCGGTGTCGGACCCGAACATGCCCTGCTGCACGACCTCAAGCGGGTGCGCTACACCGCTATCACCGATGCCGAGGCGGTTGAGGCCTTTCAGCTTCTCTGTCGTTTCGAGGGGATCATCCCGGCGCTCGAGAGCGCACACGCCCTCGCCGCCGCCATCCGTGAGGCGCGCCAGCGCCCCCGCGATGCCGCTATCCTGGTCAATCTCTCAGGACGCGGCGACAAAGACCTGGCCCACGTGCAGGAGTATCTGGCCCAACAGCGGGAGCAGCAGTCATGAACCGCATCGACCTTAAATTTAAAGAGCTTGCCGCCGCCGGACGCAAGGCGCTCGTCGCCTTCCTCACCGCCGGTGATCCCGACTACGATACCAGCCTGCAGATCCTGAGCGCTGCCTGCGCCGCTGGCGTCGATATCGTCGAGCTGGGCGTCCCCTTCTCCGATCCCACGGCCGACGGCCCCACCATCCAGCGGGCTTCACAGCGCGCCCTCAAAAGCGGCATGTCGCTGGCGCGTGTGCTGGAGTTGGCCGCCGCCCTGCGCCAGCGCGTCGCCACGCCCATCATCCTCTTCAGCTACTACAATCCGCTCTTCAAATTCGGTCTGGAGCGCTTTGCCGCCGCAGCAGCAGCCGCCGGTGTCGATGGCACCCTGGTGGTCGACCTGCCGCCCGAGGAGGCTGCGCCTCTCGCCGCCGCCCTGGCACCGCACCGGCTCCACATCATCCGCCTGGTGGCCCCCACCACCACCCCGCAACGCCTGCAGATGCTCTGCGCCGGCGCCGGCGGCTTTATCTACCTCATCAGCCGCACCGGTGTCACCGGCAGCGGCGGGGTCGACTATCACGCCATTGCCCGCCATGCCGCCACGGTCAAGGCCGCCTCGCCCCATCCCGTCTGTATCGGCTTCGGCATTACCAGCGGCAACGATGCCCGTGCGCTGGCGCCCATGGCCGATGGCGTGGTCGTCGGTTCGGCGCTGGTCGAGATCATCGCTCGCCACACCACCGCCCCCGATCTGCCACAGCGTGTCGCTGCCCTGCTCAGCGAGCTGCGCAGCGGCTGCGATGATACGGCGACGCCGTGATCTCCCGCGCCGCACCGCTCCTGACGTTACAGGGTGAAGCCACTGCCGCCTGCTTCGCCGGCGACTGCTGGCGCATCCTGCCGGGTCAGCAGTGGGTAGTGACCGGCCCCAACCGCAGTGGCAAGTCGCTGCTCGGCGCCCTGCTGGCCGGACAAGCCGTCGTGCCGGGCGTCGTTATTACCCCGGCACCGGAGATCGAAGAGCGGGTGGCGCTTGTCTCGTTCGAGTCACAACGCAGCGAGACGCGTCACGGCTGGCTGCAGGCCCGCTGGCACTCACTCGATGAGCATGAGGCCGATGCTACGGTGGCCCGGCTCCTCTCATACGAAAGCGTCAACCAGATCAACCCCTTTGAGATACGCCCCCCCGAGCTGCAGGCGCGTCGTCGCTTCGCCCGGCAGCAGCAGGAGGTGCTGGCGCTCTTCGATCTGGCTCACCTGCTGCCACAGAGCCTGCTGCAGCTCTCGCACGGCGAACTGCAACGCGCCCTGCTGGTCCGGGCGCTGCTGCAGCGCCCACGCCTGCTGATCCTCGACGACCCCTTCGCCGGAGTCGATGCCGCCATGAGTCGCAGATTGCACCACACTCTCGACCATCTGGCACAGAGCGGGGTAACCCTGGTGGTGATGGTACGCCATCGCGACGAGATTCCCGCCGCCGCCACGCACGAATTGCAACTCCGCGCCTGTCGCATTGTACGCCGCTGCAAGCTGCCTGCCCGCCGCGCTACTGCGCCAGAGAGCGAGATGGCGTCAGCGCCCCGCAATACCACCATATTGCCACCAGCCTGCGGCAGTCAGGCTGCGGCAAAGCCTGCCGTTGCCACCCCCTCGGCGGTGATCGAGCTGCGGGCGCTCAACCTCGCCTTTGGCAATCGCACCCTCTTTCACGACTTCAATTGGCGCGTACTGGCCGGCGAACGCTGGGTAATTCTGGGACCCAACGGCAGCGGCAAGACGACGCTGCTGAGCCTGATCAGCGGCGACAATCCACGCGCCTACGCCCACGATATCCGCCTCTTCGGCAGACCCCGCCGGGTAGGTGAAAACCTCTGGGCGCTGCGGCAGCGCATCGGCAGCCTCTCGCCCGAGATGCAGCGTTTTCTCGACCCCGGCTTGCCCCTCCTGCAACTGGTGCTGTCAGGCCGTATCAACCGGAGCGGCATCGTCTGCCGTCCGGTGGCGGCGGCACGACAACACGCCCTGGAGCTGCTCTCCCGCTTCGGCCTGCGGCACGAAGCCGCCACCCCCTGCGGCGCACTGACCGACGGCCAGCAGCGCCTCGGACTGATCGCCCGTGCGCTCCATGCCCGCCCCCGCCTGTTACTGCTCGACGAGCCCTGCTTCAATCTCGACCGGGAGTCCCGCCATCTGGTACTGACCGCCATCACGCAGCTCCTGCAAGCGGAACCAGCTCTCACTGCCATCTGCGTCGCCCACCGCCCCGACGATATCCCTGCCGGCTTCGACCACCTGCTGCGGCTTGGCGGGGAGGCGAGTGGGGATTCAGGATAATGCCGCAACTATCGGCTGACTCGCTGCGCTCGCCAGCCAATTGCGGCTGGGTGGCGGAGGATAGCTGCTCGCCGGCCTCAGATTGGCGAGCGTAGCGAGTCGATCGGCTATTCACTCCAGATTCGCCTGTTCCACATAATGTTCAGGCAACTCTGCGGCAATGGCAGGCACCAGAGTTTTAAACTCGTGCACTTGTTTGACAAGGTTGCAGCAAGTTTTCATCTGTGCTCCGCCTGGCGGCAGTGTGCTCCAATCCCATAGATAGACTTTGGGTTGTTTGCGCAGGGATTTATTGATGCTCTCAGCACCATGTCGCTTCTGCGTCGAGGGTCGAGAGTCGCAAAAAAGGCCTCCCGTAGTTCCCGTGGTCACTGCGGCTGCCATTGCTCCAGACTGTCTTGCCCAAAAAGACTATTATGCTTGAAACCGTCTTTAGAAAAAAGCTATATTAGCGTTATGCGACAAGTTATAGAGATGTTGGTTAGTGAAGCTGTGACGCGTAATATACCAAAAGGTGTGCCGCGTGAACTCGCTATAAAAAAGATGCCGGGAAAGGTTTCGATATTAACCGGTATGCGTCGAACAGGCAAAACCTGGCTCTGCTTTCAAACAATGCACTCCCTGTTAGCCGCCGGAGTTGAGCGGGAGCGCCTGCTCTATTTGAATTTTGAGGATGACCGTTTGGCTGATCTCACCATTAACGATATGCGTTGGATCACGGAATCCTATTACAATCTATTTCCAGAGTACAAGGACAAGCTTTGTTGGTTCTTCTTTGACGAGATACAACGTATTGAGAGATGGGAGCTTTTTATACGCCGTCTGCTGGATAGTGAAAAAGTGGAACTGACCTTGACAGGCTCTTCTGCAAAACTACTCAGTCGGGAAATTGGCACCGCCATGCGAGGCCGTGCAGTGGTAACTGAAGTTTTTCCACTCACATTCCGCGAATACTGCAACTTTAACGATGTCGCACTACCTGAGCGCAAACTCTACAGTAGTCGTGACAGGCATAGATTTTTAAATGCCGCCATGCGATATTTGGAAGTCGGTGGATTTCCCGAGGTACAGCGCTGCGAACTCGAACTGTGGCGTAATGTGCTTCAAGGGTATGTTGATGTTGTTTTGCTGCGTGATGTAATTGAGCGCCATAAGCTTGGCAACTATATGGCTGCCAAAGCTCTTGCGCGCCACATCCTGCAAAATCCCGGGCAGCTTTTGAGTGTTACCCGGCTGGCGGCAACCTTCTCACAAAGTGGCATTGCCTGCGGCAAGAACTTGTTATTCGAGTTGCTGGATCATCTGCATGACGCCTATTTTTGCTATCCCGTTGAGTTACATGATCGCTCTCTGAAGAGGAGGCAGGTTAATCCCAAAAAAGTTTACTCTATCGATAGTGGTCTATGCAGAGCCTTTGCAACCGGAGAGACCCGCGATCTGGGAACGTTCTTAGAGGGGGTTGTTTTCGCGGCTTTGAGAGCACGCAACATCTATCCTGACTATGTTATTACGCCCAAGAAATGGGAGGTCGATTTTGTCTTTCAGGAACAAGGTAAGTGGCATTTGTTACAGGCTTGCTGGTCGTTATCAGATTCTAAGGTCGCAGAACGTGAGTTGCGGGCATTACAAGATGCTTTGGAGCTACACCCTGAGGCACACCGCACGATTGTCACCTGGAGCGATGAGGACGAGCGTGATGGTGTTAGTGTTGTGCCACTTTGGCGGTGGCTGCTTGATGGCTAAAATTTGTACTGATGAGAGTATTATGGTGGCACTTTGAAGGGAACATTTACCAATGCTGAAGAAGATTTATCTGGATGAGACGCGACTGCTGCTTGAGGTGGTGGTGGAGTGGCTGGTGGGGCAGGTACGGCTTTCGGAGACGGGCGCACGGAGTCTGGACCATCTGTTGCTGGTAATGCCGACGCGCCAGGCGGGCAGGCGGCTGCGGTTGGCGCTGGCGGAGGCACTGGGGGGCTGTATTCCGCCACAGATCAGGCAGCCGTATTCACTCTTGTTGCCGCAGGATGAGGCGCAGGTGGCATCGGCTGCGGAGTTGCTGGCGGTGACGGGGCGGGTACTGCAGGAGGCGGAGGTGGCGCACTATCCGATGTTGTTGCCGCTATCGCTGGCGGAGCGAGGCCGGAGCTTCAGTTGGGGGGTGGGGGTGGCACGTCAGTTGATGGAGGTGTGGCAGATTCTGGCTGAGGATGGTCTGCTGATGGGCGATGCGGCGGCGCGAATAGAGGCGGGCGCGCTGGAGGGCGAGATTCCGCCGGAAGAGGAGACGCGCTGGCAGAGTCTGGCGCAGTTGGAAGAGCGGGTGATAGCAGAGTTGACAGCACGGGGGCTGAAGCACCCTTCGCTGGTGCGGCGTGAGGCAGTTGAGTCGCCGTGGTTGCCGGAGGGAGTCGAGCAGGTGGTCTTGCCGGCGCTGATCGATGCGCAACCGGCCTTCTATCGCGCCTTGGAGGCGTTGCGGGAGCGTCAGGGAGTGGAGGTGGTGGTATTGGTGCATGCGCCGGAGGGCGAGGCGGAGCTGTACGATGTATGGGGGCGTCCGCTGCCGGAGCGCTGGCAGCCGGAGGTGGCGCCGGCAATTGAGTTTCCGGAGGAACGCTGTATCCTGACGGCCAATTCGACAGAGCAGGCGGCGGCAGCGGCGGAGATTGTGGCTGAGGTGGGGAGTGAGGAGGAGCTGCCGGCGCTCGGATTGGCAGATGAGGAGTTGTTCAGCCAGTTGCAGGCGGCCTTGTTGCGACAGCGGCGCGAACTGCACAACCCGGCGGCGATGCCGCTACTGGGATCGTCGCTGGGCAAGATCGTGATGCAGGTATTGCAGCTCTTGAGCAGACCGGACTACAGCGTGGCGGCGGCGTGGCTGCGCAGCGCCGATACGTGGCGCTTTTTGCAACAGCGACTCGGATTTGATGAGTCGGCCCACATGCGTGTTTTGGGGAGTCTGGACAAGGTACGGCAGAGCCACCTGCCGCAGAGTTTGGCGGAGCTCCACCGCTTCAGCGGCATTGAAGATGAGTGGCGGGAGCTACACCGTAGCGTCGGTGTATTGCGCGAGTTGGTGGAGGCGGGCAGCGAGGGATTGGCGGGGAGGTTGCGTCATTTTCTGGCGGAGCTTTTCAAACCGCGCCCGTTGGATGAGGAGTTGCCGGAGGATCGTGAGTTGCGGGCGGCGGCGGAGGCGCTTGATGAGGTGCTGAGGCTTTTTGAGAGTGAGAAGTTGCGGGGAGTGATAGGGAGTGAGCAGGAGGAGGCTGAGTTGCTGGCGGTGCTGTTGCAACAGGCGACCTACTCGTTGGAGCCGCAGGATCCGGAGACGATTCTGACCGATGGGTGGCTGGAGTTGCCGTGGAGCGGGGCGGCGGAGTTGATCATCTGCGGCATGAATGAGGAGTCGGTACCGGAGGCGGTGGTGGGGCATGCCTTTCTGCCCGACGGGCTGCGGCGCGCCCTGGGGCTCTCCGACAACGAACGGCGCTTGGCGCGGGATGCGACGCTGCTGCGCGGCTTGTTGCGGTCGCGGCAGCCGGGGAGTGTTACGCTGCTGCTGGAGCGGATGAATGATCGCGGGGATGTACGCAAGCCGTCGCGTCTGCTCTTTATGTGTGGCGAGAACGATAGGCTGTTGGCAGCACGGGCGGCACGACTCTATCAGGATGCCGACCGGCCGGCGATGGGGCATCGGTGGGCACTGCCGGAACAGTGGCGCTTGCGACTGCCGTGGCCGGTGGTGGCGGGCGAAGCGGTGCCGGCGGAGTGGCCGACGGTGGAGCTGCCGAAGAGTGTCAGTGTAACGGCGTTGTCGCTCTATCTGGAGTCGCCCTTCAGATTCTTTTTACGCTATCTGCTCAAGATGGAGGAGAGTGGTGATCGTCAGCGCGAGATGGATAGCCTGATCTTTGGCGAAGTAATGCATCAGGTGTTACAGCAGTTCGGTGAGAGCCATGGGGGAGTGGCAGAGAGCAGTGATGCGGGGGAAGTTGAGGCATATCTGGGAGAGCTTTTAAAGAGAGAGCTGGAGGAGCGCTTTGGCAGGAATCCATCGCTGGTGCTACGCATGCAGGGAGAGACGTTGCGGCAGCGGCTGGGCTACTTTGCCGTAGAACATGCCGGGTTGATGGCCGCCGGGTGGCGCAGCGTGGCGACGGAAGAGAGTTTTGAAAAAGAGTATGCGGGAGTCAAGGTGCGGGGCAAGGTTGACCGGGTCGACTACCACCCCGAGCTGGGGTATCGGGTGATCGACTACAAGACATGGGAGCGCAAAAGGGGGGATGAGGCACTCTTCTTCAAAAAGAAGAAGGAGGTGGCTGAGATGGAGCGGTTGGGGTATCCTCTTTTTGAGATAGACGGAGGCAAGGGAAAAAAACAACCGGTGGCGTGGCGTGATCTGCAGTTGGTCCTCTATCGCGACTTCTGGCAGACGCGGATGGCGGCGGCGGGAGGTGGAGCGTTGCCGATTGAGTGTGGCTACTTTGTGCTGGGCAGCAGTCGTGATGAGACGGCAATAGAGATGTGGTCGTTAGAGTCCTGTCTGCAGGAGGCCGATGCGACAATCAAGCGGGCGCTGGCGGGAATCAAGGGGGGAGTCTTCTGGCCGCCACTGGAGATGCGAGGCGAATATGGGAGACTCTTTCCCGATGAGATGGAGCGCGGCATTGCGCCGCAGTGGGTGGCAGAGCAGGAGCGGCGCCTGGCAGCCTTGGGCGTGGCGGCGGGAGGTGAAGCGTGAGCAATATTCTGATCAAGGCATCGGCGGGGACGGGCAAGACTTTTGCCTTGGCAACGGAGGCGATCGGGCTGCTGCTGTCGGATGAGCGGCCGCGTGAGTTTGTGGGGCTGACCTTTTCGCGGGCGGCGGCGGGGGAGATCTTCAACCGCATAGCGAACCGGCTGGCAAAGGCGGCTGCTTCGGTGGCGGGGGCGCAGGAGGAGACGAGGCATCTGCTGGCACCGGGTGAGGCGAACGACAGTGAGCGGAGAGTGTGGGTTGAGCGGGTGTGGCAGGAGTGGGGCAAACGCGGTATGGTGGCGACGGGCGAAGGTGGCGAGCCTTATCTGGTGCCGGCGCTCTTTGCGCAGTTGTTGCGCAGTTATATCCACGAGCAGCACGTGAGCCGCATCGGCACGATCGACAGTTTTATGGCGCAGTTTGTCAATGCCTTCCCGATGGAGCTGGGGTTGGAAGGGGGGATGACGATCATGGAGCCGTATGAGATTAAACAGCAGTGGCGGGCGGCGGTGGATGGTCTCTTGCAGGAGAGCGGGGCGGGTGATGTGGCCGGGCTGTTGGATGAATTCAGCCAGGCGACGCTGCGCGAGAGCACCAAGCTCTACAGCAACAGTCTTGATCGCTTTGTAGCGGAGTCGCTCGAACTGATGCAGGCCTGGCCGCACGCCGGGCAATGGGGTGATCCCAAGACTATCTGGGGGACGGCGGGGGTACCCTACGGTACGGTCACAGGCAGTCTGGAGGAAGTGGCGGCGGAGATCGAAGAGAAAATTATTGCCTCACTGCCGGCAAATCTCGATCTGGCAAGCCCAAAGGGCTGGCCGCTGGTGGCGGAGGCGGTTCGCAACTACAATGGCAGCTACAGCACCCTGCCAACGCCGTTAAAGAATCTCTTCAGTGCGTGGGATGGTGGAGCGGCGATCGACGAATTCAACTTTAATGGCAAGAAGCGGCAACTCACACCATCAGCAGAGGCGGTAGTGGCACGGGTGTTGGCGGTGCTGGTACGTGAGACGTTTCAGATACGTTGCAGACAGACGGCGGGTCGCTATCAGTTGATCAAGCGCATAGCTGACAATTACGATCGCGAGACGCGGCGGCGGGGGCGGCTTACTTTCGGCGACATACCGCGCCTGATTGCAGAGTTGGGGTCGGTGGAGCGGCTGAACCTCGAGTATCGTTTTGATGCACAGTTGAAGCATTGGGCGCTGGATGAGTTTCAGGATACGTCGCGCCTGCAGTGGGAGACGATCAGCAACCTGATCGATGAGGTGCGCAGTGATGAGGCACGCCGGCTCTTCATCGTGGGAGATATGAAGCAGGCGATTTATGGCTGGCGTGGTGGCGATGTCGGGATATTTAACGAAGAGGCGGAGTCGGGCTATTATCGTGAAATGGATCTGGTGCAGTCGTACCGCTACGGCCCGCAGATTGCCGCTGTAGTCAACACGGTGTTTGATGGCGAGTCGATCGCCCGTTGGCTGGAGGGGTATGTAGTGGCGGCTGAGGGGGAGAAGTGGCGCAGCCTCTGGCGCAAACATGAGGCGGCCAGAGCGGTTGATGACTACGTGAAGGTGGAGTTGGTGGAGGCGGGCCGGTATGAGCTGGAACCGTTTGCCACCGCGATTGCAAACGAGCTGTTGCAGGTATGCCCCTGGGAGCGCGGGATAACGACGGGAATTCTGGTGGAGCGCAACAGCGAGGGAGAAGAGCTGGTGGAGGCGTTGCGGGCGCGCGGCATTCCGGCGGTGTGGGAGGGAGAGAGTTCGATTGCCGATACGCCGGTAGTGGAGGCTTTGCTGAACCTGCTGCACTTTGCCGAACATCCGGCGGATGGTATCTGTTGGGGGCATCTCTGTGCCACACCGCTCTTTGCAAGGCCCCCCTTTGCCGCGCTCTATCAGGGGCGTAACGATGAGGTGGGCAAGAGCCGGATAGCGCGACGGGTGGTGAGCGATGTGACACGGCTGGGATTGGCGCGGACCCTGCGTGAATATGCGCTGCAACATGCGACGAGTTTTGACGACTTCACGTCGGCACGGATCGACTCGCTGGTGACGGCGGCGATCTCCTACAGCGCCCTGGCGGCGGCTGATATGACCTTAAGCGACTTCCGCGAATATGTGGAGAGCTTCACAGAACGTGCGGCGGCAGAGAGCACGACGGTGCGAATCTTGACGGTACACCGCTCCAAGGGGCTTGGATTTGACTATGTAATTGCCCCCTTTACCGACAGTGGCGAGATTGCGGCCGTTAGTGCGCAAGGCACCTTTGTGGCACCCGATGGCAGGTGGTTGCTCGATCGCAGACCGTCGCGTGAGATCATACAGTATGACGACGTTTTATTGGCGGCTGACAGTGCTGAGCGCGGGCGACGGGCTTACGATGTCTTGTGTCGTTACTATGTGGCGATGACGCGTGCCAAGCGGGCGCTCTCGGTCTATCTGGGCCATAACAACGGTAAAGGCGGCACCTATGCCTTTGTCAACTATATGGCGCAACAGTTGGGCAAGTTGCCTTTTGCGGCCGGTAGTCGCAACTGGTACGCAGAGGCAAGGCGGGCGGAGGCCGTTCCGGCAGTGGTGGCAGAGAGGAGCGTGGCACGGCGGCGGCGCAAGCGGGTGGTACGTGCGACGCCGTCGTTGCAGGCGCACTCGCACGTTTCGGCGGCCATGCTCTTCCGGGGTGAAGATACAGGGGCACGGCGCGGCACTGAGATACACGATCTGCTGCAGCGCCTGGAGTGGCTGGATGGCAGCAGTGCAGCGCTGGAGATTGTAGCGCAGTGTGGCGAGCTGGGGGTGGACCTGGTGAGCGACTCACCCTTGCGGCGGGCGCTGGAGCGGGTGGAGGGGGTGGTCGAGTTGTGGCGCGAACGCAGTTTTGAAGTAATGGTCGATGGCGCCTGGCTCTCGGGCATCTTCGATCGGGTGGTTCTGCGTCGTGATGCGAGTGGGCGTCTGAAGGGTGATATCTACGACTATAAGTCCAACCGGCGTCGGGAGGGAGAGAGTGAGGCGGGATTTGAAGCGCGGATGCGCGAGACTTACAGTGGCCAGATGCAGACCTATCGTAGAGCGCTGAGCCGCTTAACGAGTGTCGCTCCTGAGGATATCACGACGACACTGCTGCTGACGGAGGGGGCAAGAGGATGATTGGCTGAGAAGGGCGTGTGGGAGTGAACGCTGATCTCGCAGATAGCGCGGCTATTTTCGCCTGCTACGTAGGCACGCTGATCGCTGAAAATAGCCGCACCGGTGCTGCGACAAATGATCCTCCGATCCCGATAGGGATACCTACCACCGTCCAAGATGCGCCTAATGTCACAGCCCCCCCCGCCACAGCCTCAAGGCTACCGCCTGCCATTTTGGCGGCACTACCAACGCATGTCAGTACATTGCCCCAGTCTATTCCGTTTCGTTCTGAACTTCGGATTAAAAAATGGCATGACCATCGCGCCATAGCCGTAAACGGGCGCGTACCCCGAGAGTTCCAGCAGACGAAAGAGGAGCGCCGCTTGGTCGAAGTCGTTGCCACTGCGTTCAAGGAGAGTCTGCTGGGCACCTTTGAGCAACCCGTAATAGGGCGTGTAGGCGATATGGTCGCGGACATGGTTGAAAATCCGCACGGGGTCGTGTTGTAGACCGCAGGCAAGCTCCACGAGATCGGAGTCATCCGCCTGCACCGTGACAGGCGATGAAGCCGCCAGCGGCATCATCCCGCCGCCGCCATTGTGGTTTTCCTCGATGAAGCTGCCTGGCTCAACCCGTTCCGCCTGTCCGTCGAACCATCCTTCCTGCTGAGCCTGAAGGGCGAGGGCGCAAACGATGCTGCAAAGTATGGAGATAAATTGTTTTATTAGCATCCTCTTGTACGGGAACGTGTGCCGCTCCGCTGTGAACGTGTACGGGCACCCCTTACGGCGCACTCCTTACCTGCTGGATACTGGGGTTCCCCGCTGAAGAGAGGTGTCTGATGGCGGCGTCGCCTTGAACCCCGATGAAGGTGGTCGCGAGGCGTTCGTCGCCATCGTAATGGTATTGGATGGCCGTGTCGGGGAGGTTGGCGTGTGGCGGGGTGATGGGGTTGGCGAGAGAATCCTGTTCATATTTTTCCCGGTTGGTATAGCCTGTGTTATTGAAGTCAACGTAATCCTCCCATGAGTCGTAGGGTGCGAATCCGTACAAGACCCGCCACTATGCGGGCAGGAAACCTATGTTGGTGGTCGGCAACCACAGCCCCTCAAATCTGGCCTGCTGCTTCTCTAAGTGCATGGCGAGGTCGCGGGGGCTTTGAAAGTCCGCCAAGGCTGTAATAGCCGATAACACGGCAAGGCCACAGGTTAAACTTTCCTTTTTCATAACGTCGCTATGATACCCCATTCGGGGTTTCCCTGTAAATAAATGTCGCAAAGTGGCCAGTGGCCAGTTTGGAGAGAAGCGAGTTGGCCGAGGGAGGTGTAGGATGCGGCGAAGGCGGTTGGCCGCACCCAAAATTGCGGAAGATTTTGCGCTGCCACTTCACATGCGCTTCCTTTTGCACAGGTAGGGACGGCTCTCCGCAGCCGTCCGCGGCGGTCTCGGAGAGACACGCCCTACCTTGTGGCGACAGACCTGTCGCCATCTTCATAACATCAATCATTGAGTGCCATCGTCCAATGGAGGGCGAATCGCCTGATGAGCCGCTGGCGCAAAGGTTTGCGCATGAAAAGAGGCAGAGGTGTGTGACAACTCCCGCAAAATGGGGCCGCACCGGATGGCTCGACAGCGGCGGTGCGGCGATTGCCCCCTGCCGCTGAACTATTGGCAGGGATGGAGCGTTATATTATGGAGATGAGCAAGAGAACGAGAAGAGACGGCGGATCAGATGCACGCGACTTAAACGGCTTTACACTGGTGGAGCTGCTGGTGGTGGTCTTTTTCGTGGCCGTCGTGGCAGCATTGACGACCGTCAGGCTGAGCGGTGTGATGGCCGGAGCCAAGATACGGGCGGCTGAGGCCGACCTGAGCACGATTCGTGAGGCCTTTGTCGGCTCGGCGGCGCACCCCGGCTATCTGGCCGATATGGAGAATATTCCAGGGTTTTCGCCTATGTGGCTGAGGATTGATAATCTGCTGAGCCCAACCAACCTGCTGGGACGGGGGGGCGAAAAATTGGACGATATTACTCTGGCAAACCCGCGAGAGGGGTATGCCGCCTTTGAGATCTTCAAGAAGTGGAATCACGAAGCTCAGCGCGGCTGGCGTGGACCGTACCTGCTGCAGAAGCGGCCGGTGCAGAACAACTATTATGATGACCATGGTGCCCTTAAAGAGGTGCCGCTGGTGTTGGCGGGGCTCTTTCCGGGGCCGGATCATCGGCGCAAGGGGTCGGAGGCGAGCTTTGCGGAGCGCGGCTTTTTCCCGGTAGATGAGAGTCGTCCGGACCGGTGGTATGCCTATGGTGGTGGCGGTGAGGAGGCAATGGCTGACCCGTGGGGCAATCCCTACGTCTTGCAGATACCGCCGCAGAGCGCTTTCGAGAGTCCGGTGAGTGAAGCGGAGCGCTTCAAGTATGCCCGTCTCGTTTCGGCCGGCCCCAACGGGGAGTTGGAGACACCATGTTACTACTATGGTACACTGACAGCGAATGACCAGAGGGCGATACGGCTGGCGGGGCTGGTCGCAGGCGATACGCTGGGCAGCCGCAAGGATGATCTGGTGCTCTTTTTGAATCGAGCTGATGTTTATGAGTAAGCTGTCATATACTAGAGGCGGCTTTACGCTGCTGGAGTTGGCGATCGTTTTGGGCTTGATTGCCATCCTGACCCATCTGGCGGTGCGTGAGACGAGCCAGTGGCGCCGCGGCCAGCTCAGCCAGCGCGCCAACCGTCAGTTGGATGAGTTGAGAGTCGCGATCATGGGGGACAATTTTGAGCGCAACTTCGAGGGTGTGCGTATCCGTAGCGGCTTTGTGGCCGATATGGGGCGCCTGCCGCAGGCGACGAATCAGGTGGCGGGAGGGCCGCTTTCGCTGGCGGAGTTGTGGCTGCCACCAGCGGTGGCAGAGCGCTACGATGTGCGTCCGGCCATAGCGAGCAATTTAGTCGACAGCTTGAGCAGCGATGCCGATGGTGAGGTGTTTGTGGCCGGCGGCTGGCGCGGGCCTTATGTCAGGTTGCCGGCCGGGGCACATGAATTGCGCGACGCCTGGGGCAATCCCTTTACCGTGCCTGATGAGGCCGGCTACGACCAACGTCTGCGTGGGCCGGATAAAACGTTAATCAACAAGCCGGGTCAAACGATCGCGTTCATCCGCCACTTGGGAGCAGATGGCAGGTTTGGTGGTGAAGAAGAGGAGCCACTAAACGATCCCAACCGGGATGTTGAGGTTAATTTGCTGCAGGAGTCCACTAAGGTTAATGGCATCAGCAGCGTAAGGGTCGTTTTAAACGTTTACAGTAACAACGTGCCCATGTCGGTTCAAGATGTGACATTTCGCATCTATAGTCCCTTCGGCGGCAAGATAAAAGTGGCGTCCAAACCGGGTGTGAAAGACTCCAGCGGAGAGATGAGCGCAACGTTTACCGATTTAACTTCGGGGCCACGTATGCTACGGGTGGAGTTTAAAACGTACAGTTCTACTGAGAGTGAAAAGAGCCGGATTCGCCCGATTATGTTGCAACCTGGTGCCAACCCTACAATTTTCGAGAACGTGTACAGGTAATGAGCAGGAATTTTGACACGATTATCGCTCTCTTGCGCGACCGGGTAGTGCTGATAAACGGCACGACGGGTGCAGCGCAGTCGTTGGCGCTGAGCGGAGCCGCGTTTACGAGTGGCGTGACGGCGTTGCTGAAGGAGGCGCGTCTGCGGCGCGGCAGCCGGGTGGTAGTGTTGGGGTACGACTTCTTTACGCAGAGCGTGCGTCTGCCGGAGTTGCAGACGGCGGGTCTGGCCGCCGACGAGCTGCGCACCTTGCTGAGTTATGAGGTTGAGCCCTTCTCGTCGCTCTCGGCAGAGCGGGGCGAGACGGCCTATCAGGCGGGTGCGGTTGAGGCGGGCTATCGCAGTTGGCAGGTGGTGCAGGTCGAGAAGGGGGTGGCGGCCGCCTTGCAGCAGGCGGTGCGTAGCGCCGGTGGGCGTCTGGTCGGGCTGGCGGCGTTGGAGAGCAGTTGGCAGGCGCAGGGCGATGCGGAGCTGGCCGCCTCTCTGCCGGCGCTGGTGGCCGGCGGCGGTCTGCCGTTGGTGGTGCCGCAGGTGCGCAAGTTTGTCTCGGGGAGTCAGGAGCTCTATGCGGTCGCGCTCTTTGTCGTGGCGGCGGGTCTCTGTTTCGGGCACTACCTCTATGCCAAGGGGGAGTTGGCGCGACGGCAGGGGGAGTTGCAGGAGGTGCGGCGTGAGGCGGCCATCAACTCACGGCTGGCGGCGGCCAACAAGGGGTTGCGTGAGCGTATTGAGCGCGAAGGCCGGGCGCGCAAGGAGCGGGTGGTGGCGGCGGAGCGCATGCAGCGTTTCAGCAGCGCCTGGGGGGTGCTGCTGCAGGGGCTGACGCAGAGCGGTTCTGAGGCGGTGGTGATACGCGGCATCAAGAGCCGCAAGATTTTTGAGGCCGAGATCAACGGCACCTGCGCCACGGGAGGTGAGCCGGGCGACTACCTGGTGCTGCTCGGGAGTGCGATAGAGTCGGCCGGCTGGCAGATCAACAGTGTGCAGATCGGGACTCCGGTGGCGCCCGGGAGTGACGAACGACGCAACTTTGCCTTCAAGGTGACCCTGGAGTTTTCCGGTTTTGAGCGTCCTGCCGCCAGTTGGGTGTACGACGAGGAGCAACTCTGGTAGAATAGAGCTGTTAATGAGATGAAAGAGAAGCTGAAAAAGATACCGGTTTCGCTGTTGCTGTTGCCCGGCATGATCGTGGCGGCATACCTGCTGATCTGGAGCCGTCCGGTGACGACTGCGCTCAAGAGAGTCGGAGAGGAGTTGAAGCGCAGCGGCACAGTGGAAGAGTTACAGATGCAGCGCGTGGGATTGCACAGCGAAGAGCAGC
This sequence comes from uncultured Lentisphaerales bacterium, assembly GCA_964599645.1. Classification (GTDB taxonomy): domain Bacteria; phylum Verrucomicrobiota; class Kiritimatiellia; order RFP12; family JAAYLN01; genus JAAYLN01. The sequence continues at coordinate 34,972 of CAZRGQ010000003.1, forward strand.
GTTTGCAGGCGAGTTATGCGGAGCTGATGGCCGAACCGGAGTTGGCTCCGGCCCCTCCGGCGCCGGCGGCGGGTTCGGCGCTGCGCCGGCTGCAGTCGATCTTCCGGCAACAGCAGATCAGGTTGGTAAGCGCTGCGGCCATGAAACCGGAACAGAGCAGCAGCGCCGGCCGCAGCGACCCGGTACACGCCTCCTTCAAGGAGATGGGGTGCAGCGCATTTGAACGCTGGCATGTGACGGTGCAGGCGTCGTACAGCGGCATCGTCGGGCTGCTGGAGAGTTGTGTCACCAGTGCGCCGCCGGTGGTGGTAGAGTCGCTCGATCTGAGTGTTGCGGGGGGTGAGCAGCAGTTGCCCTATTGGACGGTGCAGTTATGTCTGTAGCAGCAGCGAGAGAGTTTGATGCGCGAGGCTGCCTGCAGCGCCTCTTTGCACACTGTGAGAGCGTCAGGGCCTCCGATATTCATCTGAGCGCCGCGCTGGCACCGCGTTTCCGCATTCAGGGGCGTCTGGCCTCTGACAAGGCACATGCGGCGCTTGCCGCTGAAGAGATTGAGGCGTGCGGCCTGGAGCTGATAGTCGAGACGATGCCGCCGCATCAGGCCTCGCTTGAGGGGGCGCGGCAGTTGTTGTGGAATCGCGGAGCGGTCGATGGCGCGACGACTTCGGCAGACGGGCACCGTTACCGCTTCAACGTCTACCGCGAGAATGGGGTAACCGCGGTGGCTTTGCGTCGGCTCGATGACCAGTTTCAGACGCTGGAGGAGCTGGGCCTGCCGTCGCAGTTGGTGCGCTTCAGTCAGCAGCGCGATGGCCTGGTGGTGGTGACAGGACCGACCGGCTCCGGCAAGAGCACCACGCTGGCGACTCTGATCGACCAGATCAACCGCACCCGTGATGCGCACATTATCACAATTGAAGACCCGGTTGAGTATCTCCACTATTCGCAAAAGAGTCTGGTGCGCCAGCGCCAGATCGGACGTGATGCCAGGGATTTCAACTCGGCGCTGGTAGAGTCGCTGCGTCAGGATCCCGATGTGATCCTGGTGGGTGAGATCCGGGAGCTGGAGACGATCCGCACGGCGATTACAGCGGCCGAGACGGGGCATCTCGTCTTTACGACGCTGCATGCCGGCGACTGCGTCGGTGCCATAGAGCGGCTGGTGGCGGTCTTTCCGACGGGCGAGCAGGAGGGCATCCGGCGGCAGTTGGCGCTGGTATTACGCGGCATCTTTGCCCAGCATCTTTTGCCGCCTTTACGAGCGGGTGAGCGCAGGGTCGCCAGCAGTGAGCTGCTGCTGGTGAACGTGGCAATTGCCAACCTGATAGCGACGGCCAAGAGCGCACAGATCTACTCGGCGATCGAGACGGGGACCGGGCTGGGGATGCAGACGCTCGACCAGTCGTTGACGCAACTGGTGAGTCTGGGCAAGATCGCCGAGGAGACGGCGCTGGCGATGAGTCGCAACCCGACGCTGCTGAAGGAGCGGCTGCGCAACGGTAATGGCAGGGGGTTTGGATGAGCAGCCTGCCACTGCCCAACCCAGTTGATCTAGAGCAGGTGCGGATCGATCCGGCCTGGCTGCTGCGGCTGCCAGCGGCGCTGGCGTTGCGGCGACTGATTTTGCCGCTCTGCGTGCTGGAGGAGCGTCTGGTGGTGGCGATGGCCGACCCGACCGACAAGGCCTCGCTGGAGGCGGTGGTGCGCAGTTGCAAACTGGAGGTGACGCCGCTACAGGCCGATCCGGCGCAGTTGCGGCGTCACTTGTTGCGCATTCTGGGGGATGGCCGTGGCGCCGGCGCCACGGCTGGCGGTGATGATGCCGTGGCTCTGGCTGACGATATTATGCGGGCGGCACTGCTGCGGCAGGCCTCCGATATCCACTTTGATCCGGGACGCGAAGGGCTGTTGGTGCGGCTGCGGGTCGATGGCGTGCTGGAGGAGTTTATGCGGCTGCCGCGCGAGGTGCAGCCGGCCTTGAGCAGCCGTATCAAGGTGCTGGGGGGGCTCGATATCGCTGAGCGCCGATCGCCACAGGATGGGGGCTTTACCTGGCGCTCCGGCGCAGGCACGGGAAGCAGCGACATCTGTGATGTGCGGGTGGCGACGCTGCCGGTGCGTTTTGGTGAGAAGCTCACGCTACGTCTGCTGGAGTCGGGGCGGGATCGCCTGACGATCGAGTCGTTGGGGCTCTCGGAGAGCGATCTGGCGCGTTTCAACAAGGTGCTGGCACAGCCGCATGGGCTGGTGTTGCTGACGGGGCCGACAGGCAGCGGCAAGACGACGACGCTCTATGCGGCGATCCGGCGGCTGCTGGCGCTGGCCGATTTGAACATCCTGACGGTCGAGGATCCGGTGGAGTATGAGATCGGCGGTGTTTCGCAGGTGGAGGTCGATAGCAGCGACAAGGTGAGCTTTACCAAGGCGTTGCGCAGCCTGTTGCGGCATGATCCCGATGTGGTGATGATCGGCGAGATACGCGACAGCGAGTCGCTTGACACGGCGATCAAGGCGTCGCTGACGGGTCATCTGGTCTTGTCGACGCTGCACACCAACGATGCGGTGAGTGCGGTGACGCGACTCTCGGACATGGGTCTGGCCGACCACATGATCGCCGCGACGTTGCGCCTGAGTGTGGCGCAGCGGCTGGTACGCCGCTTGTGCCCGGAGTGCCGCAGTGAGGTGGCGATTACGGCGGCCGAGGCGGGGGCGTTGGATCGTCCCGAGCTGGAGGGCAGGTCGGCGTGGCGCGGCCGGGGCTGTCTGCGTTGTGCGGGGCGGGGCGTCAGCGGGCGGGTCGGCGTCTTCGAGATGATGATGCCCGATGCGCAGATAGCCTCACTGATTGCGGCCGGTGTGCCAGCCAGCGAGCTGGTCGCGGCCTTGCGGGCGCAGGGGGTCGAGTCGCTGGCAGATGATGCCATCGCCAAAGTTTTAAGCGGCACCACCTCGATCAGCGAGGTGCTGCAGGTGATGATCGAGAGTTGATGATGGCCAGCTTTCGCTATCGGGCACGCGATCCGGGGGGGAGAATTGTCGAAGAGCGGGTCGAGGCGGCCTCGGCCGCCGCGCTGGCCGAGATGTTGCGCGCTTCCGGCTGGGTGGTGTTGCAGATCAGGGAGGTGAGAGGCGGGGCGCTAGGTGGCACGTTTGAGGGGTTGCCGCCGCGCTGGCATCCACTCTGGCTCTTGTCGATGACCTCTCTCGACTGCGAGCTGGGGTTACGTCAACTGGCCTCGATGTTGCGCAGCGGCGTGGCGCTGCTGGCGGCGCTCAAGACGGTGGCACAGCAGGCGTCGCGGCCACGTGCCGCCAAAGTCTGGCTGGAGCTGGAGGCCTCGATTCAGCGGGGGGGAACGCTTTCAGAGGCGATGGCGCAACATCCGAAAGTTTTCAACGACTACGTGGTGCAGTTGATTCGTGTCGGCGAGCACTCGGGCGAGATGGATACGACCATGACTCGTGCTGCCGATCATCTGGAGATGCACCGTGATGTGCGGATCATGGTGGTAAACGCCCTGATCTACCCTCTGATTGCGACGGTGATGGCGGTGGGTGTTTCACTCTATCTGGTGGTGGCGGTGATCCCCAAGATCGCGGAGTTTATCGAAGGTGGCGGGGCGCAGTTGCCGGCCATGACACAGAGCCTGATCGACATCTCCCACTGGTTGCATCAATACTATCTGCAGGTGATCCTGGTGCTGGTGGGGGTAGTGGTGGCGCTCTATGCAATGCGACGCCACAAGCAGGGGCGTGAACTGCAGGATCTGGCGCTGATTTATACACCGGTGGTGGGGCGCATTATACGGGTATCACAGACAGCGATTTTTGCACGCGGGCTGGGGCTGTTGATCGAGAGTGGCGTGACGCTGCTTGACGCCCTGGGGGTGGTGGAGCAGTTGATGGGCAACCGCCGTTTCGGCCGACGGGTGGGCGAGGCGCGGCAGCGGGTGATGCGGGGGGAGTCGTTGGCGGGCTCACTGGGTCAGGCAGACGAGTTCTTCCCGCTCTTGATTCGCATGAGCGCCGTGGCGGAGGAGACGGGCACCCTGGGGAGCACCTTAACAGAGGTGGCAATTTTCCATGAGAAGATGTTGGTAATCACCATCAAGCGCTTCAGCGTTTTAATCGAGCCGATCCTGATCGTCGTGACAGGTGGTATCGTGGGGTTTGTCTATGTCGCCTTCTTCATGGCGCTCTTTTCGATGGTCTCGGGGATTTAGGGGAGAGAAAGTAATAGGCAAGAAGTTAAACGACCCCGGCGGCAGAGGCCTGCCGCCACGGCGCGCTCGGCTATCTGAATCTGCGTTGAAAGGCAAAAGGCCGGTACAGCCATAGGTGTGCCTAAAATAGATCTGAGTGGCTACCTGTGCGTGTCAGTATCAGCACCAGCCTGTTGTGATCGATGAGATATACGAGGAGCCAATCGGGGGTAACATGGCACTCCCGGAAGCCGGTGTATTGCCCGGAAAGCGCATGATCGCGGTGTTTTGCCGACAACTGTTGACCGCTGGCGAGCTGTGTTACCACCGCCTTGATTAGTGCAAGATCATATCCTCTGCGAACGGTGCGTTTCAAGTCGCGCTTGTATTGCGAGGTCTGGGTGATGGCATACTTCATTTCAGGGCATCACGGAAGAGCTCATCAACATCGTCATAGTACTTGGTTGCGGGGTCAGCCACAAGTTGTCTGGCCTCGGCCATGGCGGCCACCATTGCGTTTGTTTTGGCCTCGCGCCGACGAATCTCAAATGGAATGCCCTGATAGGCAATCGCCTCGCTGATAAACAGGTTTACGGCCGTAGAGAGGCTCATGCCCAGTTCGGCAAAAAGCTCTTCAGCCTGCTGTTTCTTCTGTTTGTCGATGCGTGTACTAATCGTTGTTGTCATTGTGTCCCACCAGTTGCCTCAAAACGCAATCAAAGTAACACATTTGCAGACAAATGGCAACAATCATAAAATCATGAATTGTAAGCAGTGAACCATTGCATGGCTGGCGGCGTTTAGATACTATTAGAGCACCGACGTATGAGATGGCAGCAGGGATGCTGCCGCCGGCGTGGTGCAGAGAACTTTAGAAAGATGAGGTTTTGGCATGAAGAGAAGCAGAGCGCAGGCTGGTTTTTCACTGATTGAGTTGCTGGTTGTTATCACCTTGATAGCGATTGTGGCCAGCTTGGCGGTGTTACGCCTGTCGGATGTTGGCACCAAGTCGGCTGATACGCTGAATATGGCCAACCTGGCACGGCTGGGACCGGCGATGGAGACCTTTATGGTCAGCAATAGCGATGGTCTCAACCGGCTCGATCTGGTTGTCATGGGGCGGAAGGGCGGCACGCAGGGAGAGGTGTCGGAGAGCATTGACGAACTGATGATCTTTGATAACTACGGCAAGAATGTCGGTTTGTCACCCTATCTCTATCAGACATCGGCCGAGAGCGGTGTACAGGGCTTTACAATGACCGGGCCGCCGCTGTTGACGCAATACTATCTGGAGCAGGAGGATGTCGATGCTTTGCGTGAGCTGGGCTTGACCTATCTGATGCGCTACAACGACGTGGGTCATTTCGGTGCCGGTGATGACCAAGAGTGGGCGACGGGAGCCTCTGACGATCCCGATACCTGTTGCAGTCTCTCGACGGTAATAGAGCCGGGGCTGGCGGTGCCTTTCGTCAATCCGCAGGCGGTAACCGGCAGTGGCAGCAGCCTGACACCGGCGGGGGCGCTGGTCTACCAGGCGTGCGGGCAGGATGTCCGTTTCGCCTTCGATCCGCCCAGATATTTTCCCAAAATCAACGGCAACTCCTATGAGGGGGCGACCTCCAAGGAGTTGCTCGACGTGCTCAAGAACGACGGCGGCATGTTGTTGGCTTTCGGTATCGGGCAGTACAGCTCCATGATCGGCAACGCCAATGGCGGCCTCGACTCGGCGCCGATCTGTCCGGCCGTCAAGAGCGATATCTACCGGCGCTACTTCCTGCTGCTGCGTCTCTCCAAAGAGGGTGGTGTGGTGCGGGCCAGTTTTGCCGGCATCATGGATCCGGCCGGCAGAACCATGAAGCAGTTGCGCCGGGCCAGCAAATAGCGCGAGCGGCAGGAGTGGCGGCGGTGGGTTGCTGCGTAGTGTAGCGGGCCGGCAAGGATTGAAGTAGATGCGACTAACGATAAAGCATGTAGCCACAGTGGTGGCTTTCGCTGCCGGCACTCTGGCTGCGCAGCAGATGCGCAGCGATCCGACGGCGGCGCCGGCGGGGATGGCCGATGCGTTGCGGATGCAGATTGCCGAGTTTCGCAACCTGACCTGCAAGGCGCTGGTGGTGGGTGAGAGCGATGATGGCGTGGCAATTTTAGAGACCGCGACCTCTGGCATCTCATCCGCCGCTCAGGGAAGTCGTCATTTTGTACGAGCCAAATCGACGCTGGGGCTGGAGCTGGCCGGCATGCCGGTGCGGCTGCAGATCAAGTCGATCTCAGCCCGCGGGGTGGAGCTGGAGGCACCGACGCTTTCGGAGGAGCTCTTTATCCCCGGTGGATTCAAACCCCTGGCGATGCCCACCAATGCGGCCCCCGGTTGGCTGCGCTATATGGAGTGCAGCGAGCTCGAATTGGATACCGCCTTGCGCCTGATTGCCGACCAGACGGGAGTCAACCTCTCAGCCTCGGCGGCGGCATCACAAGAGCCGGTTTCGATTTTTCTGCGCAACGTGACGGCCGAGACGGCGCTGGAGGAGATTTGCCGCACACGCAACCTCTGGTATCGCAAGGATGCACTCTCCGGAGTGCTGCGGGTGACGACGCTGGCCGAGTATGAGGCCAATCTCTCCTCATTCCGTGAAGAGCTGACCGAGACCTTTACGCTCTTGTATCCCAATGTGCTGGAAGTCGCCTCGGTCATCCACGGGCTCTATCCCGAGCGCGTGGCGATCTCGCTGGGGGAGGAGTCGGTCTTGCAGGATGAGGTGCGCGACATTTCGCGCCGCTTCGAGCGGCTCAATATCATCTCGTCGAGCTCCGGCTCCTCTTTTCTCAACAACACCTTTGGCACCAGCGGTGGGGGTGGCGGCTATGGCGGTGGGTACGGTGGCGGCTACGGCGGTGGGTACGGTGGCGGCTACGGCGGTGGGTACGGCGGGAGCAGTCTCGGTGGCGGCCTGACGGTACTCCGTGGCGGGCGTCTGCAGGGCTCCTACGACTCTTCCTATGACATGCGCCAACGCGACTCCTTCCGTAACCTGTCGCAGAATGATGCCAAGCGGGTCGAGACGCTGCTGCGCAGTGATGATACCAACGGCCTGAACCGGGCTCTCGACTCTTTCCGCGAGAAGAGTACCACGATCTTTGTCACGGTGAGCCGCCGCAACAATCTGCTGGTGGTGCGCACCGGCGATCCCAGTGTGATGGCTGAGATCCGTGAGCTGGTGCAGCGACTCGATATCCCGACGCCGATGGTGTTGCTGGAGGTCAAGGTGCTCAACCTTTCGTTAAATGACGACTTCTCCTCCTCGTTTGAGTATGAGATGCAGCGCACCTATAACTCGACGCATGAAACCCCGGTACCGGTTGTCGGAGGCTTTCCCGGTTTCACTCCGCTGGCCAGCGCCGCCAGAACCGATGCCATGTCGTTTATGGCACTGAGTGAGCATTTGAACATCCGCATTCAGATGTTGGAGAAAGAGGGGCGTCTTAAAACACTGGCCACGCCGATGTTGCTGACAGCCAACAACGAGGTGTCGCGCATCTTCATCGGCGAAGAGCGCCCCATGGTGCGCAATATCTCGAGTGAGACGGTCGTCAGTGATCAGAACGTCGTGACCACGCCGCAGACAGAGACAGAGCTGCAGGCGGTGGGCACGGTGCTGGTGATCACGCCCAACATCAACGCCGATCGTACGGTAACACTGCGGCTGTTGCAGGAGAACTCCGAGATTCTGAAGAACGATGCCACGATTCCGGTCGTCAGCAGTGGTGGCGTGGTGCAGGAGGTGGCGATTGATGTCGTCTCCTCCCGCAGCATCAGTGGCACCTTTATCGCCAAAGATCAGATGACGGTTGCCGTAGGCGGCTTGATTGATGAGCACGACTCACTGCAGGAGAGTCGTGTGCCGGTCTTGGGACGCATTCCAATTATAGGCTTCTTCTTCAAGAGCAAGCAGCGGGTCAAGAGCCGCTCCGAGCTGGTATTGCTGATTAAGCCGCATGTGATCTCCACCCCGGCTGAAGGCGAAGCGATCAGCCGCCGCCTGCTGGAAGAGCTCTCCGCCCATCCGGCCCGTGATGGGCGCCCCTCACTCGGCGTCTATCAGGAGCGTGAAGCGGAGTCCGGCGGCTGGATTGAGGTGGTTGAGGATGGGGTAGCACCCGAGGAGCTATCGGGAAGAGAATAAGATGGGAGAGAGCTCATGTGGAGGTCGGACGTGTCGGACGTGTCAGACACGTCAGGCGGGAGACCACGTTATGCTCCTGAAGACATCAGGTGAGAGGATGCGAAAGGGTGTAAAGGCTGTAATATCAAGTAGGTCGCTATCTCCTGTTACGAGATAATCGGCTGCGGCAGCCTGCGCCAAGGCAAGGAACTTTAGATCTTCAGGGGCGCGGCAGGCAGGGAGCTTTGCTGTTAACATTTCAGCAACAGAGACGGCTTCAGTGTGCGGTAAAAAAGCGGCTAGGATTGCATCCCGTTCTTGCTTGTTCAACTTGAACTTGGGGTAGGCCAAGACGCGTAACAGCTCCAAGACGCTCTCACGCGATACAAGTGGAATGAGTTGTTGTGACTGCCATGCTTTGACGAGCCAGGCAAGACGGCCGTTCCTGAAGAGCAGTGCCGAGAGTGCAACATTTGTGTCGAGGACAACACGCAACGTCCTTTTCATCTATGATTATCCCGTGCCCACCTGACGGCCTCTTGCACATCATCTTCCGTTATGCCGAGGTTTTGCAACTTTGTGCGTATTACACCAAGTGATGTGGCGTTGAGCGGATCAAGCACGATACGCCCGTCTTCCTCAAAAACCGAAAAATGACGGGTTCCGGCGAATTTGCTAACGATAGCCTTTGGAATCGTTAGCTGATTTTTGCTGGTCAGTTTTGCAATCATGGCGATCTCCAGTTTTCCTTGTATCCTTACTTTGGCATAATGGCGTCTTTTTGTCAAGTGGCTGCTCCCCCCTGTTTTGTCCTTGCAAATTGAACGCGCATAGTTCAAAATTCACGCATGAAGATTAAGAGAGAACTATTGGTTGGACAAGTTGTCGCGGCGCTGCAACGGAGCCGCTGTGTAGGGCTGGTCGGTCCACGTCAGTGCGGCAAGAGCACCCTGGCGCGCCACATAGCCAAAGAGGAGCGCTCGACATACTTTGATCTTGAAGACCCGACAGCAGAGGCGCGGCTGCGGGATGCCAAGCTGGCACTCGAACCTCTGCAAGGACTGGTTGTGATAGATGAGGTGCAACTCCGCAAAGATATCTTCCCGTTGTTGCGAGTGCTGCTGGATCGGGAGCCGCTGCCGGCGCGTTTTCTCTTGCTGGGAAGCGCTGCACCCGATTTGATACGTTCGGCTTCAGAGAGTCTCGCAGGCAGGATAGAGTTTATTGAGATGCGTGGTTTCTCAATTGACGAGTTGAATTTTGATGACATAAGGAGGGTGTGGAGTCGTGGCGCTTTCCCGCTCTCTTACCTTGCAGCAAGTGATTTCGACAGTCACAAGTGGCGACAATCCTTCATACAGGCCTTTTGTGAGCGCGATTTGAGGCTGCTGGGCGTAGATTTGCCTCCGGTAACTGTGCGTCGTTTCTTGACCATGCTGGCACACTATCATGGCAAAACCTGGAATGGCTCCGAGATGGGGCGTTCTTTACAACTATCGCACACTACAATCAGGCGTTACCTCGATTTGATGAGTGGCGCACTACTCGTGCGCCAACTACAACCCTGGTTTGTCAACATCGGAAAGCGTCTGGTCAAAGCGCCCAAGGTCTATCTGCGTGATAGCGGTCTGCTCCACAGTTTACTGGGGTTGCAATCAATGGGTGAGATTGAATCACACCCGCTACTGGGGGCATCTTGGGAGGGGTTTGCACTTGAGACGCTGCTATCGTGGTGCCCGGAGGTGCAACCGTACTATTGGGCGACTCACGGAGGAGCAGAGCTGGATCTCTGCTGGCTGGAGGGACGGAGGCGCATTGGAGTGGAGTTTAAATATTCGAGTGCGCCAGCACCAACCAAATCGATGCACATTGCAGCACAAGATCTCAAGCTTGATCATCTCTATGTAGTCCACCCCGGCGAGGCGGAGTTTCCGCTGGCAGCAAATACCACAGCCATCGGTCTGAAGGGCATGCAGCAGGTGCTGCGCGGCTGAAGAGATAAAAAACCCCGGAGTATCGCACGATACTCCGGGGCGTAGTTGATGGTTGCTGCAAGGCAGCCGGGAGCTTGTTACGCCGGCTGCCTTTCAGTTTTTGGCAGGCGCTCAGTACCAGTCGGTATTGAAACGGACGTCTTCAATTGTCCGGCCATAGGGATCGAGAACGCCGGCAAAGCTGACAGGCTGGCCGGATGGGCCGCTGGTAGGCTGCTTGAAGACCATGATATAGTTGCGGTAGTAATCTTTACCGATGACTTCGCAACGTGGAATGGAGTCGAGCGCTGAGAGTGCAAAGGTGTTGACGTTGCCAAGACCGAAGCAGAAGAGGCGGTACTTGAGCTTCCCGGCCGCGATCAGGGCGTCAATATCCATCAATTTGTCGTCTGCTGAGAGTTCAAGGTCACAGCCGAGGGTGCGGTAAATTGAGGCGGCCTTGAGCGGGTGGAGCATTACCACGGGAGAGCCGGCTTTGAGCGTCGCCTTGTAGAAGGCGCTCCTGTCGGCACGGAATCCCGGGCCGGTATTGTCCAGCGGTGTGCCGTCCTCATGTTCGGCAAAACCGAAGAGGGCAGACTGGCCAGCGGTATAGTTGTGCATCATGTAGTCGGAGATGCCGGCATTCTTGAATTTGGTGACATCACTGGCAGAGAGATAGTAGACACCCAATTTTTTATAGAGATCACTCGTGGTGCCGTTGTTGTTTTTGCGTTGCTGTACCAGATCCTGATCGGTGGTATCCGGCCCGGCGCCTGTGGCATCGCTGATCTGCACGACACTCTTGGGGCCTTGATAGATACCGGGGATGACATACTGTTCCCCATTTTCAACATCAGCCACTTTGGTCCAGTCGTAGGTACCGGGGGTGCCGGTCCAGTTGCCATTGTTAGAGACGTCGAGCAACGACTCCATTTTGTTGAAGATGCCGGTGGTTGTATCGCTGGCGATGACGTAGGTGTGAGCCGAGCGTGTCAGCAGTTGCATGTTTGAGATGTTGACCCGTTTGGCGGCTTTGGCGCGCAAGTCGCCAAATTTGCCGAGGGCGATTGAGGCGACGATGGCCAGAATGGCGATAACCAGAATCAGCTCCACCAGTGTGAAGCCACGACGTGATGCTCTATGTTCCATTGTTTCTCCCGACTGCTTAATGCCACTCCACCATTTGGCACCCTTGTGCCACATCAGTAGCAGCGCTTCACCTCTTATTAACGCAGTGGCGGGTAGGGAGGTTCATTAAGGGGCGCATCCATTAGCAAGGGGATGATTGGCTGAGAAGGGCGTGTGGTGGCTCACACGAAGGCACGAAGCCACAAAGGCGGGTTGGGATTTTTAACCACGAATGAGAGCTGTGGGCTGATGAGATTGTAAGTTGTGAGCTGTGAGTTGTAAGCTGTGGGCGCAAAGGCGAGCCGCAGGGGCGCAGCTTATGCCTCCGCTGTGGCCAGGACGGCTTACAGCTTACGGCTCACCACTCACGCGCCGCAGGCGCAACGCCTCCGATATCGAAAGAATCGCGGGAATCAAGGAAGTCGAAGGAATCGATTCGCTCGACTCAATCGATTCGATCAATTCAATCGAAACGGCGCAGCGGGGTGGGGCGGGGTGCCCCACCCCCGGCGGCAGAGGAGTGTCGCCCTCCACGGCGCGCTGCGGAGAGCGCGCCCTACCTTGGCTGACGCGCTGCGGCGCGCTGCTTGCGGATGCGATTCAACTTGGTTGAATCCACCATATTCAAGAGCGGTTGTTTGTGGTAGACTCTACACATTCACTTACCAATTTTGGGAGAGTTCATGACTTTGGATCTCTTGATAGACCGGGCGACGGTAGTTCTCGAAGGGCGCCTCTGGCCTGAGGCGGCGGTTGAAATCGCTGCCGGGCGCATCGTGCGCATCAGACCGGCGGGGCGGCCGGCCGACTTGCCCGATGAACGTTATTTTGACGCTGCCGGCGCCTTTCTGGCGCCCGGCTTCATCGATCTCCATATCCACGGCGTACACAACCACCTGGTTGATAATGGACCGGAGGAGGTGGCGGCGATCGCGGCGATTCTGCCGCAGTATGGCGTTACCGGCTTTCTGCCGACTGTCTGCCTTCTGCCGGCCGGTGAGGATGTTGTCCAGTTGCAGCAGCTTACCAGAGGAGCCGCCGGCCCGGGGGCCGGGGTGCTCGGCTTCCACCTTGAGGGACCCTTTCTCAAGCTGACCGGCGCGATTGCGCCGGAGGCTCTGGGTGCGCCCGATCCCAAACGGGTCGAGGCGCTGATCGCCGCCGCTGCTCCCTGGCCGGTGATCTTCAGCATCTCGCCCGAGATGCCGGAGATCGAGTCGTTGATCGCCATTATGGCCCACAGCGGCGCGCCTGTCTTCATGACTCATACGCAGGCCTCGGTAGCCGAGACGCAACGTGCCATCGCCGCCGGTGCCTGCCATGCCACCCACTTCTACGACGTCTTTCCCGTGCCGCCCGTGACCGAGGGGGGCGTGCGTCCCTGTGGCACGGTCGAGGCGATTCTGGCCGCGCCCAACGTCTCGGTCGACTTCATTCTCGACGGTGTCCACGTCGATCCCGTCGCGCTACAGATGGCGCTGCAGTGCAAAGGTCCCGACCGCGTCTGCCTGATTACCGATGCGATGGTGGGCACCGGTCTGCCGCCGGGGCGCTTCGTCTTCGGCGGACGGGAAGTTGAGTTTGCCGCGCCGGGTCTGCCGGCCCGTCTCGTAGGTTGCGTCAACCGCCCCGGTGGCGGTCTGGCCGGCAGCGGCCTGACGATGAATCTGGCGGTGCGCAACGCTGTGGAGCTGGCGGGGCTGGAGCTGCCGCTGGCGGTACGGCTGGCCAGCGCCAACCCGGCACAGGTCTTGCGCCGCAACCATCGCAAAGGCTCGATCAAGCCGGGATTCGATGCCGATCTCACACTCTTCGACCAGAACTATCAGATCCGCCATACCTGGGTGGCGGGCAAATCGGTTTACCAAGGAACAGAACAATGAACAATGCAAAGAGACTGCTGGCCGGTTGTGCAACCGCCGATATCACCCCGATCGACTCACAATTCCTCTTCGGCTACCCGCATGTGCCGCGCTGGAGCACCGGCGTACACGATCCGCTCACGAGCAGCGCGCTGGCTCTCGACAACGGCACCACGCGCCTCCTGATCGTCGCCAACGACATCCTCTACGTACAGAAGTGGATCGTCGCCAGCGCCCGGCAACGTATCGCCGCAGCCACCGGCACACCGCCAACCAATATCCTGATCACCGCCACCCACACCCACTCGGGGCCGGTGGTGCAGGATCGCGGTCCCGGCAGCTACTCCGACGTCGTGCCCGACGCCGACCGCGCCTACCTCAAACTGCTGGAGGATGGTATCGTCGAGGCCGGTATCGCCGCCTGCAAAAACCTGCGTCCGGCCGAAGCCGGCCTCGCTCTGGCCACCGTCTCCGGCATCGGCACCAACCGCCGCGATCCGGCCGGTCCGGCCGATCCCGAAATCCCCGTCTTTGCCGTGCGCGACCCCGCCACCAAGGAGCTTTTCGGCATTATGGAGCTCTATGCCATGCACCCAACGGTGATGCACGAAGACTCCACCCTCGTCTCCGGCGACTTCCCCGCCATGGCGCGCCGCTACCTGCAGCAGCAGCTCGGCCCCATCCCGGTGCTGCACCACATGGGAGCTGCCGGCAACCAGAGCCCGCGCCACTGCGTCAGGGGACAGACCTTTGACGAGGCGATCCGGCTCGGCACGATCATGGGGCAGGCGATCGAGGAGGCCTTGACGCGGATCGAATATCGCAGCTATCTCGATCTGGGGGTGGTCGCCACGACCCTGGAATATCCGCTGCGCCAACTCCCCCCGGTGGCCGAAGCGGCCGCCAAGGAGGAGGCCGTGCGTGCCAAGCTGGCCCGGCAGCAGAGCGATGGGACCCCGCGCGCCGTGGTGCGCACCACCGAGTGCGACCTCTTCGGAGCCGAAGCCAGTCATGCTCTGGCCCGCTCGCAGGAGAGCGGGCGGATCGCTGCGGCGCTGGCCAACTGCATGCCGGCCGAGGTTCAGGTGCTGGCGATCGGACCGTGGCGCTACGTCGCCTGGCAGGGCGAGGTCTTTATCGAGCACGCCCTGGCGTTGCGCCGGACCAACCCCGACATCTTCGTCTGCACCTGCGCCAACGGCACCATGGCCGGCTATATCACAACGCAGGAGGCGGTCGACGAGGGTGGCTATGAGGCCTCCACCTCGCTCTTCAAGCCGGAGAGCGGCGACCTGCTGGTGGCGGAGTCGCTCAAGCTGCTCGCACAACTCACCGCCTTTGCCTGACACCTTCGGCCATGCGCTACATCCTGGGAATCGACCTCGGCACCAGCTACTTCAAGGTAGGGCTCTTCGACGCCGGCCTGGAGTTGCGCGGTCTGGGGCGCGTGGCCGTGCCGACGCTGGTGGCGGGTGAACGCCGCGAGGTGGCCGTCGACGCCTTCTGGGACGCCCTGCGGCAGGGGCTGACTGAGGCCTGCAGTGGCGCCGGGGCCAAACCGGCTGCCATTGGCGGGCTCTCGTGGTCGTCGCAGGCCAACTCCTTCCTGCTGCTGGATGGCGCCGGGCAGGAGTTGACACCGCTGATCCTCTGGACCGACAACCGGGTGCCGGAGCTGCCGGAGGCGGTGCAACAACTGGCCGCCCGCAGCGATTTCACCGCTGTCACCGGCAGCGGCGCCGGTCTGGGACGCGGTTCGGCCGTGACCAAACTCGTCTGGCTGCGCGCACAAGATCCGGCCCTCTGGCGGCGCACCGCCCGCATCTTGACGATCTCCGACTACCTCGCCTACAGCCTCACCGGCCGCCTGCAGGGCGATGCTGGCACCGCCTCGCTGCTCGGTGTGATGGATCAGCGCCAACTCTGCTGGTGGCCCGAGGCGTTGCAGACCCTCGGCCTCAGCCTGACGCACTTCGTCACCCCGTTGCGTCCCGGCACCCCGCTCGGTTCCATCCCGGCCGCAGGCTGCGCCCGGCTCGAACTGGCACCCGGTACGCAGGTCGCCGCCGGTTCGCTCGACCACCACGCGGCGGCGCTCGGCGCCGGACTCGGCGAGGTTGCCCCCGTCAGCGAATCGACCGGCACCGTCCTCGCCTGCATCGGCCAGACGGACGAATACCGGCCCCGCAGCGGGGTCTGCTACCTGCCCGGCACGACACCCGGCAGCTATGCGCTCCTCGTCTACAGCAACAACGGTGCCGGTGTGCTGGAGTGGTACCAGCGTACCCACGCGCCCGCCATCTCCTTCCGCGAGCTCGATCGTCTGGCGGCGCTTGTGCCGCCCGACTGCGACGGCCTGACGGCCCGGCCGCAGGCGCATCTGGCAGCGGGGCTCAGCGGCTTTGTTGGCCGGCGTCCCGCACATGGCCCCGGCCACTACGCCCGCGCCATCATGACCTCGGTGAGCGACACCCTCGGCGAACTGCTGGAGCAGCTCGCGCCCGGCAATCCGCCAACCCGGCTGGTCGCCACCGGTGGCGGCGCCCACAGCCCCTTCTGGCTCGACCTCAAGCGCCAGCGCCTCGGTGTCGATATCCAACCTGCCGCCACCCCTGAACCGGCCTGCCGCGGTGCGGCCCGCCTCTACGCCTTGAGCCGCCCGGCCGCCGCTCTGCAAAGTGACTGAGTGATGAAATTTGCAACCCGATTCGACTTGAGAGGAGTACCATGAAGCAGAGTAACACGCCGCTGGTCGGCATCGTGATGGGCAGCGACTCCGATTGGCCCCTGGTACAGCGGGGCGCCGCGCTGCTGCGTGAATTCGACGTCCCCTTTGAGGCCCGCGTGCTCTCGGCCCATCGCACACCGGCTGCGGCCACAGAGTATGCCGCCACGGCAGCCGGGCGCGGCTTGCAGGTGATCATTGCCGCCGCCGGCGGCGCAGCGCACCTCGGCGGTGTGCTGGCCGCCCATACCACCCTGCCGGTGCTCGGTATCCCGGTAGCCGGCGGCGCGCTCAACGGGCTCGATGCCCTTCTGGCAATCGTCCAGATGCCGGCGGGTATTCCTGTCGGCACAGTTACGCTCGGCTCGGCCGGTCCGGTGAATGCGGCGTTGCTGGCAGTCCAGATCCTCGCCCTGAGCGATCAGGAGCTGCGGGCACGGCTGGTCGCCTATAAGGCCGAGATGCAGCGCAAAGTCGAGGCAGCCGACGGTCGCGTCGCGGCTGAGGCGGCCACGCTCTAGCCGCGTACCATGCCCCTCTGCCGCATTACGCCTGCCAACCGTGAGGCTCTGCTCGCCAGAGCTGCCGACATTTTGCAGCGTGGCGGCGTGGTCGTGCTTCCCACCGATACCGTCTATGGCATCGCGGTCCATCCCGACCGCCTCGGGGCGCTGCAGCGTCTGCAACAGATCAAGGGACGCCCTGCCGACAAGCCGATAGCGCTGCTGGCGGCCGATGCCGCTGCCATCAGAGCCATGGGCGGGCATCTGCCGCCCGCCGCCCGCCGCCTGGCGCGCGCCTTCTGGCCCGGCGCCCTGACGCTGGTGCTGGAGTGCCACGGCGGGCGTGAAGGCTTCCGGGTGCCGGACCACCCCCTGACGCGAGAGCTGCTGAGCGCCGTCGGTGGGCTGCTGCGCGTCAGCAGCGCCAATCTGGCCGGCGCTGCCGAGACGCTGACAGCCGGCGCAGCGGCCGCAGTGCTGGGCGGGCAGGTCGACCTGATTTTAGATGATGGTCCTGCCCCCGGCGGCAAGCCGAGCAGCGTGGTAGAGGTTGTCGGCACGGAGTGGCATCTCTTGCGTCACGGCGCCATTGCACCGGCAACACTCGAACGTGCCGCCGCCGGGGTGGCCGCAGAGCCGCCGCGCCTGCTGCTCTTTGTCTGTACCGGCAACACCTGCCGCAGTCCGATGGCCGCCGCGCTGCTGCAGGCGACCCTGCCATGCAACAGCGGCTGGCAGGTGGCTTCGGCCGGCGTGGCTGCCGTTGAGGGTCTGCCTGCCACGAACGAGGCGCAACATGCCGTGGCCGCGTTGGGGGCCTCGCTCCAGACTCATCGCAGCCGCCGCGTTACGCCGGCGCTGCTGGAACGGGCCACGCTGGTGGTTGTCATGAGTCGCAACCAGCTCGAGGCGCTGCGCAGCCGCTATCCCGGCTGCAGCAGCAAACTCTCCCTGCTGGGCAGCTACGCCACACCGCCCGGCGGTGACGAGATTCACGACCCGATCGGCGGCACTCTGCACGACTACATCGCCTGCCGCGACACCATCGCCGCCGCTCTCCCCGGCCTGCGGGGTGCGATTCAACTTGGTTGAATCGCACCGTATTCAGAATCGATGGTTCCTGCTTTACCCACGGCTCTTAATCGGTTAAATTCATAACCATATGGCTACTGCCTTCCAAGAGTTGACTGCCCACACCGACCTGATCTCCAACCTGGTAATCCGTGATCTCAAAACGCGCTACCGCGGTTCGGTGCTCGGCTTTCTCTGGACCATCCTCAACCCGCTCTTCATGGCGGCGATCTATATCTTCTTTCTGCGTCTGCTCTCGCGCGGCATCGCCAACCAGTACGAGAATATCATCATCGGCGTCTTTGCCTGGCAATACACCGTCCACTGCGTCAACAGCGGACTCAACTCCATCACCGCCAATGCCTCACTCGTCAAGAAGGTCGCCTTCCCCCGCGCGATCCTGCCATTTGCCTCCTCTCTCTCCGGGTTGGTCAACTTCTGGCTCACCCTGCTGGTGCAGTGGGTCCTGCTGGCGCTGCTGCTCTGGTTTAACCGGGGCGAACATCTCCCCTGGACCACCCTGCTGGTGCCGTTTTTCACTCTCTATCACCTCCTCTTCGGCTACTCGCTGGCGCTCTTTCTCGCTGCGGCCAACGTCTATTTCCGCGACACAGAGCATATTGTGGGCCTCCTCTTGAGCGCCTGGTTCTTTATGAGCCCCGTCATGTATCCGCTTGAGATGGTAAGTCAGGTCGCGGCCGGGCACCCCTGGATCGCTTCGCTCTATATGCTCAACCCGCTGACCAGCCTCCTCACGGTCTACCGTCTCTTGCAGGTGCCGGGCACGACCTTCCCCTGGAGCTGGCCGGCGGCCATCGGCCTGCTGCTGCCGCTGCTCCTCTTCGCCGCCGCCAGCGCCACCTTCAAACGCGCTCAGCGCAACTTTGCCGACCACCTATGAAACCCGCCATCGAAGCAAAAAATCTCGGCAAGTGGTACCGTCGCCAGGGACAGGGAGCGCAGACGCTGGCCAGCACCCTGCCACGCTGGCTGCGTGGCGAGAAGCCCGACGGCTTCTGGGCGCTGCGCAATCTCAACTTTACCGTGGCCAAGGGACAGACTGTCGGCGTCGTCGGCCCCAACGGCTCCGGCAAGAGCTCACTGCTGGGTCTCGTGGCCCGCACCATGACCCCAACCGAGGGTGAAGTCGTGACGGATGGCCGCATCTCGGCCCTGCTCGAACTCGGCGCCGGCTTCCATCCCGACCTGTCAGGACGCGAAAACGTCTTTCTCAATGCCGCTATCCTCGGTATCCCGCGCGAAGATGTGCGCCGCCGGTTTGATCATATTGTCGACTTCGCCGGACTGCGCGACTTTATCGATATGCCGGTTAAACACTACTCGAGCGGCATGTATGTGAGGCTTGCCTTCTCGGTGGCGATCGAGATGAAGCCCGAGATCCTCCTCGTCGATGAGGTGCTGGCAGTCGGCGATATGGCCTTCCAGATGCGCTGCCTCGACCGGATTCGCGCCTTTCAGCAGGCCGGCAAAACAATTCTGCTCGTCTCGCACGCCCTTGAAACCGTCGAGGAGTTCTGCAGCGAGGTGCTGCTGATCCATGAGGGGAGCCTGCTGCTGCAGGGCGAACCCGCCGAGGTTATCTCCACCTACCTGCGCCAATATATGGTCCGTATCGGCATGCTCAACGTCGAAGAGCATGGCACCCGTGAAATCGAAATGGAGGCGGTGCGCCTGCTCGACGAAAATGGTCACGACGGCACCACCTTCAACAGCGGCGGCAGCCTGACGGTGGAGATCGACTACCACGCCAAACGCCGCATCGAGCGCCCCGTCTTCGGTTTTAATATCAAGGCCGGCAACGGCTTCTACATCTTCGGCACCAATACCCAGATCGCCAAAAAGGAGATTCCCTTTGTCGAGGGACGTGGCACCGTGCGCCTGCGCATCGATCCGCTCACGCTCAAGCAGGGGCGTTTCTTCCTCTCGCTGGCCGTGCATTCGTGGGACCATACCGTGCAATACCACCGCCAGGAGGACCTGCACCCCTTCATGGTGCGCGACTTGAGTGAAGATAAAGGCACGCTCAAGCTCAACTGCGACTGGGAGATCAGGCCGCAGTCATGAAGCTCACCATTGCCGGCGTCGATCGCAGCCACGATGTAATCCCCGCCCTGACGCAGGAGGCGGAGCGCATGGCGGCGCTGCCCTATCTGGAGCGCCCCCCTGTGATTCCCGCCCCGATTGCCGCCACCAGCCTCAGCGCCGCCACCAGCGAAGCCGACTACCTGCAGCGCTTTAACAAGCTGATTGGCTGGCGCGCTGCGGTCCACCCCAACGTGCTGGCCCTGCCCCAAGCCCCGGGCTGGCACCATGCTTTCAAGGCGCGGTTGCGGCGCCTGCTCTGGCGTCTGCTCCAGTACCAGCGTGAACGCATCGCCTTCCGCCAGAACCTGATCAACTCCCAGCTCACCAGCGGTCTGATCTTTGAGAGTGAACAGCGCACCCATGAAGTGGCAGAGCTACGCGCCACACTCGCCCGGCTGCAACAGGAGATCAACGCCCTGCGGCAGCAGCCCGCCGCCGGCCAACCGGGGGAGAAGCAGTGATAAAACCGGGCAGACGCATCGACCAGATCATGGCCGGCTATGCCGACGGCGATGCCATCTCCGATCTGGCCCGTCAACTGCGTGATCTCTTCCGCGCCTGGGGCCATGAGTCGCACATCTACGCCGACCCTGCCACGACCTCGCCTGCCATGCGGGCCGATAGCCGCCCGCTTGCCGACTACACCGGGCGTGCCGACGACATCGTCATCCACCACTATGGCATTATGTCGCCGGCCGTCGACCGCTTCCTGCAGGCACCGGCCCGCCGCATCATGGTCTACCACAACATCACACCCGCCGACTGGTTTGCCGGTTTTGACGACGCCGTCGCCGCCCGCCTTACAGAGGCTCGCGAGAGACTGCGGCATCTGGTAACGGCGGTCGACGCTCTCTGGACCGTCTCGCAGTTCAACGCCCGCGAGTTGCGCGCGGTCGGAGCGAAGGAGGTGGCGGTCTTGCCGCTGCCCTACCGTGCCATGCCGCCCGAGCCGCCTGAGCCGGAGCAGCTTGCGCTGGCCGCCACGCCGCTCACCAACATCCTCACGGTGGGTCGCATCGCTCCCAACAAGCGCCTGGAGGATCTGATTGCAGCCTTTGCCTGGTATCACCGCGTTCTCAACCCCCACAGCCGCCTGATCGTCGTCGGTTCACCGCTGAGTTGTCCGCGTTACTACGCCATGTTGCGCCTTCTGGTCGGCGATCTCGATCTGGCCAACGTCTGTTTTGAAGGCTTTGCCTCGGCCGCCGGCCTGCAGGCCTACTACCGGCTGGCCGACCTCTACGTCTCCACCAGCGCCCATGAAGGTTACTGTCTGCCGCTGGTCGAGGCGATGGATTACGGTGTGCCGGTATTGGCCCATGCCACCGGCGGCACCCCCGAGGCAATGGATGGCGCCGGCGTCCTCTACGAGGGGCTCGACGCGCCCCGCCTCGCTGCGCTCTTCCACCGTCTGCTCAGCGACCAGCCGCTACGCCGTGAAATTCTCGCCTCTCAGGAGCAGCGCATCAGCCGCGCTCATAACCGCGACCTCGCCTCCGAGGTCCGAACGCTGTTAGCAAATACTCAAAAGCATTTGACAAAAGCGGCCGATAAGACGTAAACTGACATATCTTTACCTTTGGAGTGTTTTTGTGGATGCAGTAGAACGGTTGCGGCATAGTACCGCACATGTGATGGCGGCAGCAGTCGGACGCCTCTACCCCGACGCACAGTTTGACATCGGCCCGGCGACAGATGAGGGCTTTTACTACGATTTCGACCTCGAACATCGTCTGGTGCCTGAAGATTTTGCGGCCATTGAGGCCGAAATGCGCGCCATCGTGGCCGCCAAACTCCCCTTTGAGCGCTTTGAAACGACGCGTAGCGAGGCTGAGCAGTTGCTGGCCGGACAGCGCTACAAGTTGGAGCGTCTGGCCGATATCCCGCCCGGGGAGACGATCAGTTTCTACCGTTGTGGCGACTTTACCGATCTCTGCCGCGGCCCGCACCTGGCGCATAGCGGTGAATTGGGAGCCTTCAAGCTGACTTCGGTCGCCGGCTCATATTTCCGTGGCGACGAGAAAAATCCGATGTTGCAGCGCCTCTACGGTCTGGCCTTTGCCAGCGAGGCCGAGCTGGAGGCCGAGTTGGCCCGGCTCGAGGTGGCGCGGCAGCGCGACCACCGCAAGCTGGGGCGCGAGCTTGATCTCTACAGCATCAGCGAGACGATCGGGCCGGGACTGGCCCTCTGGCATCCGCGCGGAGCGCGTATCCGGGTGGCGATCGAAGATTACTGGCGTCGTGAACACTATCAGGCCGGCTATGAGATGGTCTTTACACCTCACGTAGGCCGGGCCGAACTCTGGGAGACCTCGGGGCATCTCGGCTTCTACCGCGAAGGGATGTTCCCCTCGATGATGCTGACTGAGGAGGCGGGACACGCAGCGGCACGTACCGAAGAGTACTACGTCAAGCCGATGAACTGCCCCTTCCATATCGAGATCTACCGCAGCCGGCGCTGGTCGTACCGCGATCTGCCGTTGCGCTGGGCCGAGCTGGGCACCGTCTATCGCTATGAGCGCGAGGGGGTGCGGCACGGTCTCTTGCGGGTACGCGGCTTCACCCAGGACGATGCCCATATCTTCTGCACCCCGGAGCAGATCGAGAGCGAGATCGTCCGTACGCTCAACTTTGCCCTGCGGATTCTGCGGCGTTTCGGCTTCAGCGAGATCACCGCCTATCTGGCGACGCGTCCTGCGGATAGCGTGGGCGCCGAGGAGCGTTGGGAGCAGGCCAGCCAGGCGCTGGAGCGTGCCCTGCAGAGCGAAGGCCTGCCCTATGAGGTCGACGAAGGCGGCGGCGCCTTCTACGGTCCCAAGATCGACCTCAAGATCAAGGATGCGCTAGGGCGCCAGTGGCAGCTCAGCACGATTCAGTTTGACTTCAACGAGCCGGAACGCTTTGAGATGTTCTATATCGGCGAAGATGGCCGGGAGCATCGTCCCTACATGGTGCATCGCGCCCTGCTGGGCAGTCTGGAGCGTTTCTTCGGTATCCTGATCGAGCATTATGGCGGCGCCTTCCCGCTCTGGCTGGCGCCGGAGCAGGTGCGCCTGCTGCCATTGAGCGACAAGCAGCTCGCTTATGCCCGCCAGGTGGTGGCCGAACTGCGCAGTGCCGGGTTCCGGGCGGATGTCGATGAGGATGCCGACAAGCTGGGAGCCAAGATTCGCCGGGCGCAGTTGGAGAAGATTCCCTATATGTTGATTGTTGGTGGCCGCGAGGCCGAGGCGGGTGTTGTCTCGGTGCGCAGCCGTGAAACAGGCGATCAGGGTACCGTGCCCCTGGCCGACTTTATCAAACAGATTGGCACGGAAGCCCAGGCGTAGAGGACGCCGTACAGGAGAAGAGTCATCGGCTCATTTATTCGCACCAACTTCAAGATACGCGTGGCCAATGTCCGCGTAATCGATGCAGACGGCTCAATGCTGGGGGTCTTGCCAACCCGTGAAGCACAGCGTTTGGCCCAACAACAGGGGCTTGACCTGGTAGAGGTTTCGCCCAACGTCGATCCACCGGTCTGCAAGATCATGGATTTCGGCAAATTCCGCTACGACGAAGGCATGAAGCGCAAGCAGGCACGCAAGGGCCAACAGCGCCAATTGGTCAAGGAGATCAAATTTCACGCCAGCGTCGCCCGTCACGACCTCGATACCAAGCTGCGCAAAACGCGGGAGTTTCTCGGGGAGGGGCACAAGGTCAAGCTGACACTCGCCTATCGTGGACGTGAGAATGCGCACAAAGATATCGGTTTCGAAGTTATGCAAGGTGTAATCAACGATCTGGAAGGTGATGCGGTCTGTGAGCAGCAACCGCGTCTGCAGGGTCGTCTGCTGAGCTGCATGTTGGCTCCCAAGCCACAGAAGGGGAGCAAGTCCTCCGGCGGTGGCGCAGCCAAACCGGAGCGCACTGAGAGTCGCTAGTGGCGGGCTCTTTTTTGTGAGTTGTGAGTTGTGAGCGCTCTGTCGACGCCGCAGAGCCTCCGCCACTTAAGAGTTCTGCGTTAAATGTTGGATGCCGGGCGCTTGGCATCAAACATTATCTAACAGCTTGAGATCGGGGGGCAGCGAGGCCGGCATCCCGGCTATCTTGACCATCTTGTCGATCAGCTCATCGAGGTGGTGCCCGCTCGCAGCGATCATCTCCACAGCGGGCAACTGGCTCTCTGTCAGGCTGCCGAAGTAGCTCTTTTGCAACATCTCGATTGTGCCTGCTATCACCGTCAGCGGTTGGCGCAGCTCCTGGCCAAACTCGGCCATCAACATCAAAAGCTGCCGCCGGGTGAGGTCGGCATTTTCGGGGCGCGCAACTGCAGTCGCAGCGATACGCTGGTAGGTGTGGGAGGTGGCATTGATCTGCTTCAGCCCGGCCGCGGCAAAGAGGGCAGTCGCGCCACCCGCAGTTGCGGCGGCGGAGTGTTTGTCGAAGAGCAGCCTGAAGAAGAGCTCGATCTCCCGTCGCTCTGTGCCGGTCGCGAAGTGGAGATCGTGGGCTTTGATTTGCGTCAGACGCTGAGCCAGCGCAAGACGATAAAGGTGTCGTCCCGCACCTGCTGCTCGTCTCTCGCTCTTTGGTTCACGCTTGCACCTGCACTGCTAAAGGGCTATGACAACGCCTGCCGCAACGCCGCTCCGTAGCGGCGTGTATAGACAATAACCGAAAGGAAGTTGATCACCAGTCCGAAGCATTCAATGGCAAGCATCGCCGTTAGCGGGATCAGCCCCCAGACCAGATAGAGGTAGAGCAGGCAGCCGATGGGAAAGCTGATCGCGGTGCGCAGTTTTCCCATCCAGTTGGCACCCATGTCGGCTTTGCTCCCGGCTGCCAGCGTGCGCAGAAAAGAGACCCACTGGTCGCGCAGTAGATAGGAGACGGTAAAGATCAGCATGACGATGGCATGTGCACTATCCGCAGCGCCACGTTGCGCCAGCAGGAAGGTGAGGGTCGGGAAGACGACGATGAAGAAGACTTTGTCGGTCAGCGGGTCGGCCAGGGCACCGAAGTGGGTCGTCACCTGCCATTTGCGTGCCAGGTAGCCGTCGAACATGTCGGTGAGCGAGGCGCCAATCAACAGCGCCAGATTGAGCGGTGCCAGCCACTCCGGCTGCCACGCAAGGTGTGCCAGGGCACCTGCCATGAAGCAGATGACGAAAGGCACGCGTGCCAGCGTCAGGATGGTTACCAGTGTCAAGGCCACTTTGCGATCAGTCATCGTTCTCTCTCGCTCTCTCTTAAGCTGAACTTGATATTAGCACCTCGCTGTTTACAAGGCAAGTGCCGAGCGCGCCGCTTACAGGGCTCAAAAAAATAACCACTTTGCAGTGCTCGCCTGCTATGCTATATTACCACCTGTAAAGCGGCTGGTTTTGGTTGCTTAACCAGCCCGTTAGCCTATCGGAGAGTTTTTATGCCAAAGTTTAACTACATTGCCATGGATGGCGCCGGCAAAGAGACGCGCGGCTCGATTGAGGCGGCGACCCAGGCGCAGGCGATCGCACAGATCAGGCGCCAGGGACTCTTCCCCACGGCTATCGGTCAGGCGGATGGCGGCAGTGGCCGCGCCGGTGGCCCGCGGGCAGAGGCGGCATCAGCCGCCAAGGGCGGCGGCCTCAACATGGAGATCAAGCTCCCCAAGTTTTTACAGCCCAAGGTCAAGGCCAAGGAGCTGACCGTCTTTACCCGTCAGCTTGCCACCCTGGTGGATGCCGGATTGCCACTTCTGCGCGGCTTGCGCGTATTGCATCGCCAGACGCGCAATGCAACGCTGAAAGAGGCCTTGGCAGAGATGGGGGAGTCGGTTGAGAGTGGCAGTACCTTCTCCGAATCGCTCTCGCTCCACCCCCGTATCTTTGACCACCTCTT
Organism: uncultured Lentisphaerales bacterium; assembly: GCA_964599645.1. Taxonomy (GTDB): domain Bacteria; phylum Verrucomicrobiota; class Kiritimatiellia; order RFP12; family JAAYLN01; genus JAAYLN01. The sequence goes on from CAZRGQ010000003.1 coordinate 60,567, forward strand.
TGTCAACATGGTGCGTGCCGGTGAGGCCGGCGGTGTCTTGGAGGTGGTGTTGGCGCGTCTCTCGGAGTTCATGGAGAAGGCCGAGAAGATCAAGAACAAGGTGAAGAGCGCCATGATCTATCCGGTGGTGGTACTGGTGGCCGCCGTCGGTATCACCGGCTTCCTGTTGATTGCCGTGATTCCCAAATTTGAAGAGATCTTCCTCGATCTACTGGAGGGCAAGAGCCTGCCGGGCATTACCAAATTTGTGATTGCTGCCAGTAACGTGCTGCAAAACTACTTTATAATCGTTTTGATTACGATTGTCATTCTGGTCGTGGTGATCAGGCTCTGGGCCTCCACCAAGAGCGGCCGTCTGATCATGGACCACGTCAAGGTGCGCACACCCGTCTTCGGCACACTGGTGCGTCGTACTGCTATTGCCCGCTTTACCCGTACCCTCGGCACCCTGATGGCCTCGGGCGTACCGGTGCTGCAAGCGCTCATCATTGTGCGCGATACCGCCGGCAACGCCGTCTATGCCACCGCCCTGCAGCATGTACACGACAGCGTCAAAGAGGGCGAGAGCATGGCCGGGCCGATGGAGGCCGCCAAGGTCTTTCCGCCCATGGTGATCAGCATGGTGGAGGTGGGCGAAGAGACCGGTGCCCTGCCGGAGATGCTCACCCGTATTGCCGATACCTACGAAGATGAGGTTGATAATGCTGTAGCCGGTCTCACCTCGATTCTCGAGCCGCTGATGATCATGTTCCTAGCGGTGATCGTCGGTACCATCGTGATTGCCATGTTCCTGCCGCTCGTCTCGATCATCACTGAGCTCGGCGGTGCCGGCGGCTAAACCATCGACCACCTCTCCACGGAGACGCATCATGAACCCTCAAACACATACCTCTGCATCTCCCCGCAAAGCGGCCGTCAGGCCCGGCCGCTACCGGGCCGCCTTTACGCTGGTGGAGATGCTCGTCGTCATTGTGGTAATCCTGATTCTGGCGGGGATCGTCTTTCGCATGACGCTGCCTGCCTTCAGCCAGGCCAACAAGGCGCTGACGGTGGCGCGGCTGGAGAAGCTCAAGGCGGCGATCGAGGAGTTCTATGCCGAGTATGGCCACTATCCGCCCGTCCCCTACTACCCTGATGCCTACACATCCGATAGAGATGTAGGAGCCTCTAAAGAGACTCTGGTACAGCCGATACGCTATGAGTTTCCCTCTAAAGGCAACATGGCCATGGGATTGGTGGGCGGGCTTACCGGCAAGACGTGGGCAGAAAAGCCGCTCTTCACCTTTGGCCTGCTCTCCTTTCTGATGTTGCGGGTGCCGGAGGGGGTGAGTAGCGAGGCTGACCTGCCGTGGTACAGCAGCCTGGCCGCCCTGGACTCGCCGCAGTGGGGCGACTACAACACCAGCCAATTCAACCAGGAGCGTGACGAGGTGGCTGTCGCGCGTTGGAAACCCTTTCTGGATGGTGCGGAAATCATCAATGATGTATTCGTCTATGATCCGAAGCAGACGTACACCAATCTGCACTATACGGCTTTGGACGGCTGGAAGCGGGAGTTTGTCTATATCTCGCCACCGCCCCACCAGAGCTACCTCCTCTTCTCGGCCGGGCCCGATGGCAAGTATGACTCCACCGATATCCACACCCGCAAGAAGAAGGTAAATCGGGACAACATTTACGGAGATGCCGGATTCTAGGAGCCATGCAGATGGAAAACAGCAGAAGAGTTGACGACAAGGGCGACCACGCCGCCGGCTTCACTCTGGTCGAGATATTGGCCGTGATCATGATTATGGCTGTTCTGATGGCCGTCGTGACGGGCGGTTTGCGCCAGGCACGCCTCTCGGCCTGGCGTGTCAAGGCGCGCGACAGTGCCCGGCAGCTCGTGGCCGGCTGGAATCTACACCTTACCGACCGGCGCTGCTTCCCGCCCAGGGGCGACTTCAGCAGTGCAGCCCACGGCGGCTTCGCTGCCACCCCGGCCAACCTGGCGCTCCTTAATAAGGATGGCATCGTCTACCTTGAGTTGAGCGAAGTTGAGCGTGATGAGCACAATCAGTGGTCCCAGCGCAGCGGCCTGCGCGACCGCTGGAATCACCATATTCACTTCAATCTCAACTTTGAGTTTGACAAGAAGATGCCAAATCCGGCGCCATATTCACGTTATATCCGGCGCGATGGTAGTACCTCGGCCAAAGATCCCATTGATTTTATTCAGGCCAATGCCATAGCCTGGTCGTTGGGCAGTATTGCCGAGAAAGATAGCGACGATTGGAAGAGGGGATGGATTGTGCAATGGTAACAAAATTAAAGCGTTTGCCGGATAGCAGCCTTAAGTGCGGTCGCAGCGGCTTCACCCTGATCGAGTTGATGGTGGTAGTCGTGATCATGGCGCTCCTGGCCACAGTGATCATGGGCAGTGCTACCTACGTCAACCGGCTGGCGCGCGAAAAACGCGCCAATACCACCTGCAGCGTGCTCGAGACGGCGCTCTACCGTTACCGTTCCGACTACAACAAGTGGCCCGGTGGCAGTGATCTCAAGACAACGGGCGCAACCACGTTTTCCGGTGTCAACAACGCCAAGGTCTTCGGTCCGCTGCGTTCCGGCAACAGTGCCAATACCAAAGGCATCCAATATCTCGATGAGTCGACCCTCTTCACCGTGGTCGCCGGCAAGCCACGCCGTTTGAGCAGCTTGGGTGATAATGCCAAACCGGCCGTGCCGCTCACCTATGCCACTCGTAATCGCAACCTCATGAAGTATTTCACGGTTGTTATTAACGTTGATAACGATACCGTCACAGTATCGGCGCCGGGGCTCAAAGATAAAGAGGACGACGATGAGAGTTGAGTCTGCCAGTCGTGTTGCCAGGCCGCCCAAGGCTGCCTTTACGCTGCTGGAGCTGTTGGTGGTGATGGGCATCATGGTAGTGCTGGCCACGATCTTTATCTCCAACTACTTCGGCATGACGCGCGCCGCCTCCTACAGCGCCGCCGAGACCGACGTCTACAACATGTTGCAACTGGCGCGGCAGCGCGCCTGCATGGATGGCAGCAAGGTCTTCTTCATGCTGATCGACAGCAACAGCTACGTCCTGGTGCATGGCGTCGGCACCATTACCAAAAACATGAACTCAACCACTTTGAATGGCAGACACCGCATCTACGATGCCTACGCTGATATTACCACAAATGCCCTCGACAAGAGCCAGATGCGCGTCTGGAACATGGACGAGAATACCTATGGCGATGATGTGACAATTGAACTCGTCAATGCTAATGAAGCGCTCTACCCCGGCAGCACCGAGAAGTGTTCCCGCCAGATCATGACGATCAACGCCAAACTCCCCAAGGCGGCAGACTATAACAAGTGGAAAGAGGGAGACAGCTATGGCTTTGAACTCTATCCGCGCCAGACGCTGCCCAAAGGCTTCTACTTCGGTGTCAACAGCCTCAACACCAAGCCTAACAACGATAAAATTGTCTTTGCCGGCGACGGCAGCAGCAGCGTTGTCAATGCTGACGGCAGTGAGTCTAAAAGCGGCACCACCACCATCTACATCTATGAAGAGATCGTCAAGGAGCAAAAACGTGAGATCAAGATTGAAGTTGTCCACCCGTTCGGCACGATCAAACCCGGCAGCGCCCACCTCGGTGGCCAAGGTTAAGGCTGAGATGTTGCAGGAACAGTTCATGTACAGCACCACTCCAAACTCTACTCCGGGATGCCTCTCTTGTCCGGCATCCATCCCGCCCCTGAGCGGTTTCACACTCGTCGAGATCAACATCGTACTGCTGGTGATCGGTATCGGCCTGCTGGCGCTGCTCGGCCTCTTCCCCGTCGGCCTGCGCCAGGCTTCGCTGGCCCAGGCCGATACGGCTCAGGCGCTCTTTGCCGAGCAGGTGCTGAGCGCCCTGCATGCCAAGGCTGCCACCATCACCGACTGGAACGATTGGAAGCAGTTTAAAACCAAAATCCTCACCGGAGTTACGATTGCCGGCGGCAAGCAACTGGTAGCCGGTAGCGAACAAAAACTTGCTGCCTATCTAGACGATGACGACACGACCATGCGTTACCTGCTGGATTTTAATGAAGTCAAAAGCCCGGTGGCTAACTTTGACGGTCGCTTATGGCGTGCCTCGTTACGAGTGATCGACCGTGCGCAAGGCGATATCAATACCGTCCCCGTCTACTGCAGCGACTTCGTCTTCATGGGGGAACCACCGCAGTGACCACGTCCGTTTTTGTGAATTGTAAGCTGTCAGCCGTAAGCGATAAGCGCCGTGCCGGCGCTGCCCCGGGAACCCCGGGCTCCAGCTCGGGCTGTGTCACGAAACTACGGCGGTTTCGGAGAAACGCGCCCTACTCCGGCGGCAACGGCGTGCCGCCCTCCACGACCCTCAACCTTCGACCATCGACTCACGACCCACAACTTACAGCCTCACAGCTCACAGCTCACAGCTCGCAACTTACTGCAGCGCGCCGCCGCGCCGCCTTCTCACTGATTGAAGTCCTCGTAGCCACCACCATCCTCATGATTATCGTCGTGATCATCTCGATGGTCTTCCAGCAGACGAGCGGCGCCTACCAGAGCGGCACGCAGCGCGTCAAGTCCCAGACGGTGTTGCGCAGTATTATGGGGATGATTGCCCGTGATCTGACACTGGCGGTTGATGATTTAGACTATAATGGAGTCGAAAACTCATTTGGTCGCAATACCATCACCTTTATCGCCCTGAGCGGCACGCCCGATGCCGGCAGCAGCACACCGGACAGCAAAAGAACTCCGCAACTGATTGAATATAGTTATAATGGCGGTCTGATTAAACGCACCTGCACCGATCTGTTTTGCAAACGTGTTGCCGGCAACGATACTTGGGGCAAGGCCAGCGGGAGTGAGGCAGTCAAAACAACCACCCTGAACCCCAATCAGCGCCTGACGGACTTCTTCTTTGAATATACCTATCCTGCTACTGACGATGGCTCCGACCTGCCGTTACGCGTCGATATTCAGGGCGAGATCGAGACCGAAGGCAAAGCTACCTTCGTCAGGGGCCGGTCTGCCGGACCCGACGGTATCTGGGGCAATGCCGATGATATTATTATAGGTGACAAGTGACCATGCCTGCCTCAACCACTTCGTTACGGCCGCGCCGCTGTGCGCCCAAGTCAAGCTCCCGCGCCGCCTTCACCCTCGCCGAGATGCTGACCGTGATCGTGATCATCGCCATCTTGTTGAGTGCCGCCGGCGCCTCCTATCGCCGCGCTTTGCAACTGTCACGTTTGTCACGCGCCGAGACCGAGCTGCGCGAACTGGTGGCCGCCTGGCTGCAGTATCACCAGCTCTACAACGATTGGCCCGCTGCTGCCAAAGGCAGAATTAATGTTGATGTGACCGGCAGCCTGCTGGCGCCGCTGATCGATCAGAGTCGTAATGATCGCGGCATTCTCTTCCTGAACCTGACGCTCGATGCCGGACAGGAGTATCGCGACCCCTGGGGCAAAGCCTATCAGCTCTCATTCGATAAAGATACGTACACGGACAAGAATAAAACGGTCACCGCGCTACGTACCAGTGTAAGCTTTCCTAACCGCTATCGTCGTTTTGATTAACTTTTACCACTAATGGAAATTTTATAATGAACGGTAAATCCACCTCCTCCCGTGCGGGAGTAGCGCTGGTGATTGTCCTGGGTCTTTTGGCCCTCTTGATGATCACCGGTGTCGCCTTTACGATCCTGATGCGTATTGAGCGTGCCGGCGCCTCCAATATGCGTCATGCCGCTACGGCCCGCCAGATGGCCAAAGGCGGGCTGGCCTACGCCATTGCCGCCATCGACCGCGACATCGGTGACAAGGTGGATCCCGGCTGGAGCAACCGCACACTGCGTATCACCGCAGCTAACGGCGAGATACTTCGGACTCAACAAGAGCATAGCGCTGATAGCGCGGTGACAAGAATTGCCGAAGATATCTTTCTCTCGCTGCACGAAGCTGAAGATAATCCTCGGGCCGTAGCTACAGCACGGGTTTTAAGCCGGGAAGCGGCCCAGCATCTCCCCGGTGCCCTACGCTACCGTGCCGAGATGCTGCAGAAAGAGATACAACCCCCAAACATGGCTGAACCGAACGGCTACTATGCACAACCGGAGTGGATACCAGTGACGCACAATGGTTCGCATAACGGCTCGATCATCGGTCGTTATGCCTATGTGGTGCTCAACACCACCGGCCTGCTCGATGCCAATGTGGTGCACGACGCCACTGCCACCCGCTGGCTCGGCAATAGTGCCGGTGAGATACGCCTCGATCCCGACCTGCAGCTTGATGTGATGCCCCCAACCCCAAAATATCCTCTTCCTGCCCAGGCATTCTATGTACACCGTGACATAGGAGAGGGTAGTGCTGGCGGTTATGGCCGCTATGAGTCGCTACCCGAACTGGCTCGCAAAAACAGCGGCCTCGATGGCCCTGCCCTGCAGAACTTCGGCGTCTTCTCTTACAACCCGCCAGACTTGATTCCGCTTGAGGCTGCCATTGCCGCCAATCAGGTGCGCCACACTACGCTGCGCAATAAACTGAAGGGGCAGAAGATCGACATCAGTAGCGAGAAGAAGATTAAAGAACGCAAACAAGATATTATCGAGGCCTTTGAAATTTCCGGACTCAGTGCAACACAGGCCAAATGGGCCTACTTCGGCCTGCTCGACTACATCGATGAGGATAACGAACCAGCGGGCGCTGACGATAATGAGCGCTTAAACCGTCCCGCTACTGAAGCCGTTCCGCTTTTTAGTTCATTGAATCTGCGTTTGAAATATAAGGTAAGCGATGTTGACGAGAATAACAAGCGCGTACATACCATGACTTATATCTTTACTTACTTCTTCGATTACCCTTTTAATGTACCAAATTCTTCTTACGGACTAAATGTGTTACTCAGGATAAGTGGAGGTGACGGAAGTGTATGGGATGCTCTAATTCCCGATAACGTGGCCCCTCCGGCTCATAGCTTTGTTTCACCCGACACACGGGAGAGATACGAGTATACTATTGAAAAGGTGCTTACAACAGATGCCGACAATGGCACTTTGCCGAGCCTTAACTTTTCACTGCTTACGATGACAGAGATAACGTTAAACGGAAAAATTGTGCGGCAGGCACCATATTCTAAAAATTCATTGCGTTGGACTGTTGGTATTGCCGGAGATCAGTTTACCGGGACGAAGGAGGTCGAACGCTGGTGTGAGGTGCTCGACCCCCGTTTTAACCATTTGGGAAGCGCCAGTGAGGCGTGGTGGCTTAGTCACCCGGATTTAATTGCGGCTGGTGATAATGCTGCTTTTCTAGGGAAGACTCTGATTGACCATGCTGCAGACCTTTCAGGCTATGAGGTCAACTTCAAGCGAGTGCTGCCAAATTCACTGACAGAGTATCTCTTTACTGAACCGAAAGCGCTGTCCCGTGAGCGCAGTGATTTTCGTATGATAACAGATGGTTATAGAGTTGGCGCCAACCATGAAGACTCACCTACTATCCAATACCGCTTTCATGTGGCCAACAGACCATTGCTTACGACCGGTGAGCTTGGCTATCTCCCAATCGGCTACTGGCTCACCATTAACCTCTTTGATCATGGCCACGATAGTTATAATTTGGGCAACTCTTGGTTTGGGTATAACAACTTACCCGCAATAGGCTATCACCCGGTGTTGGACTACTTCACCGTCCATGATCCTGAGCAGCCAAGACGCGGCCTGATAAACCTCAATACGCGTAACCCCGAGGTGCTGGGGGCGGCCTTTACTAAGTTGCCGCTGCAGATCGAGGAGTACACGCCAGACTCGCCGGGAACTCTTTTAAGCGCAGATGATGCCAAAGATATTGCCAATTGGGTTATCAAGCGTGGCCCCTACAAACGCATTTCCGATATTGGCACAATTTTTTCTGGCACTGACGCAGGCGTGAGTCCTTCGGATTCCAAGCTGGCACCGCCGTTCAAAATAATTAAAAACAAAATTTCAGATTTCGGCGAATTTGAGCGTGAGGCGCTGATCCGCAACGCCTGTAATCTCTTCACGCTGCGGGGACAGACCTTCACCATCATCCTGCGTGCCGATGCCTTTACGCCGCGTTTCGGTATGAGCGGCGTCAAGCAGGGTAATGTGTTGGCCACGGCTACGGCTGTGGCGCAAATCTGGCGTGATACCGAGCCCGATGCGCAGGGCAAACACCCCACCTTTGTCCAGTTTTTCAAGATTCTGGACGACTAGCAGCTTGCTGCCGGAGTATGAGTATGAAATCAGTCCACCTGCTGCTCTCTGCAGGCCTCTTTCTAGCCGTTGCCACTGCCGCCACGGCGCAAGTCGAGATAAGACGTGACAGCCGCGTCGGCTCCTGCGGGGCCGAGTTCAAGCTGGGCGCAGCAGGCAGCGCCACGATTGAACTGGAGTTTGCCGAGGCCCCCAAAGAGGTGATCAATCTCACGCTGCACCATGAAAAGGCTACCACACCTGATCCCGTGGTGGCCAAAAAGAGCATCACGACGGTGCTGACCAACTCGATGTTGCGCTTTGCGACCCGCAGCCGGGATGGAATAAGGCTCGACTACCACCTCCGGCCGCGCCCGCGCCGCTATACCGAGAAGCAGCAGGGCGAACGGCTTGAAGGTTGGCTCAAGCTGGGCGATGCGACGCAGCGCTATATCAAGTTCGAGGCGCGCTACTCGCCCCGCGGCACCCTCTGCTATATCGATGATCGCTATGCGGGACGTCTCGATCACGACAACTCCCTGACTGCGTTGCGCTTCAGACTGCCGGAGGCGGGTGAGGTGCGCCCTCTCACCACCCTGCCGCCCCCCTGGGATGACCGTTTTCTGCCGCTCAACTTTGCCGCCGTGGCGCAGCCCGGCACACTGCGTGAGGCTACCACCACCCTGCCGCCGGGAGTGCAGCAGGTGGGGCTGGTGCCCTTCGTGGTCGCCGCCGGCGACGGCTCGGGCGACATCGCCAAGGTGCGGAAGATGCGCGGCTCGTGGCAACTGGAGTGCGATGAGTATCTCTCGCGCAACAGCTTCGACAACATGCCAGAGTCGCAACTGCTCACCGTGCCGCAAGACTACTACCACCGCGCCTGGATTCTGCTGGCCGTCGATCCCGACCCGCAGCGCGACCCGCTCCTGATCGCCCGCCTGACCCGCTTTGCCGGACGCAGCATGGTGGGGCGCGGTACCGCCTTTGCCGATGGTTATCTCACCCTGCCGCGTGACGGCGAAAGAGTGCCCGACAACCTGAAGCAGGTGGGCAGCGTCAACTTCACCACCAATGGCGTGGCTGAGAATTGGCCGCTCTACCTCGCCGGTATCGACCTGCCGCTGGGCGAGATGCAGGAGTTAATCGAAGTGGCGGGGCAGGACCCGATGGCCGAGCTGCGGATCGGTCCCTACCTCGACTTCGAGCTGTTGGGGCGTTGCGGCGTGATCGGTATCCAGAGCGACGGGCGCCGCTCGCCCGGCAAAGCGCGCAGCGCCGCCCACGTCTTCGGCGTGACCCTGGAGCGGGCACCGGCCGCCTTCCGGCTGGTGCAGTACCAACCGGGCAACGTCTTCGAGCAGCACGAAACGGCACAGATCGATGCCATCGTGACGGCGCGTGTCGCCGGCAGCTACCGGCTGCTGTGGGAGATCAGCGACGTCGACGGGCAGACCGTCACCAGCGACAGCCGGACTTTGACTTTGGCAGATGGCGCTATGGTTACCAATACGATCCCGCTGACGCAGCCCGAAGTGGGACACTACAAGCTGCGCTTTACCCTGCAGGATGGTCGTGAACAGCCGCTTATCAGCCACAACGCCGCCTTTGCCCTGCTGCCGACCGACAGCCGCGAGGCTACCGTGGCCGACTCTCCCTATGGGGTCTGGTGGTTTGGCGGCTCGCACCTCACCACGCGTGATCTCGCCAAGGCCGGTCCGCTCCATCTCAAGGCCGGCATCCGCCGCACACTGCCAGCCCACTACAGCGAGGCCGAGATGGCCCCCTACAAGCTGACGCTGACGACGCAGGGCTGGAAGTTCAGAACGGCCGACCTCGACAACTTCGAGGCGGCCTCCAAACGCGTCTATACCCACACCACCAACATGTTGGCACGCTACCCCAGTTGTCAGAACGCGATGATCTTCCACGAGAGCCATGCCAACACGCTGCCCAACGAACTGGCCGGTGGCAAGACGCAGTATGATGAGAAGCAGAGGGCCGCCAACCGGCGCAAGGCCGAGCTGGCCAACAAGGTGGGCGACTTCTACCGCACAAACTTCCCGCAGATCAAACTGGCCGTCGGCAACACCAGTGGCACCGCCCAGATCATCAACGACCTGCTTGAGTTCGGCTTCGAGATCGACAAGTATGCCGACTACATCGGCATCGAGACGCCGGGCCAGACCTTCATGCCGGAGTCGATCTCGCACCACAACATCATGGCCGCCTGGCTGGCACGGGAGGTGGCCCGTCAACGCGGCCACGATGTGCCGCTGACCGGCTGCCACGAGTTTACCTACCGTGCCGACCGGCTGATCGGCGCAGCGCGCCAGGCCGAATACTATGTGCGTGATATCCTCCTCTCTCACGCCTACAACTTCCAGCAGATCGGTCCCGGTACTCTGGAGGATGCCGGTAGTTGCTACTACAACACCCTCTGGGGCTGTGCCGGGCTGGTAGAGCGCTCGCCGCTCTTCTATCCCAAACCATCCTATGTCGCCGTGGCCACTGCCACCAGAGTGATGGACAGGGTGAGCCAGCCGCGCATGATCCCCACCGGCTCGCTCACCGTCTACGCGCTGGAGATGCAGCGCCAGCGCGCTGAGCCCGACACCGTTTACGCCATCTGGACACCACGCGGCCGGACAACGCTCGGCTTCGACTTCGGCGCTGCCAACGAAGTTGAGCTGGTCGACCTCTATGGCCGCACCCGCCGGCTTGCCAGCCGTGCTGACCAGCCGCTGGAGGTGGTCGCCAGCCCGGCGGCCGGCTATCTGATCAGCCCCACACCGGTGCGCGCCATCACAATTGTGAAGCACGACTACAGCGCCGATGATCCACCGCCGCACTATCAGCCGGCCGACCCGATGGATGACTGCGCCCGTTGGGAGATGACCTCCGAGTTTTCACTGGCCGGCACCTTTATGCGTCGCGGCAACTTCACCATGTGTAACGTCGACGACAGCGAGCGTGGCCGCTGCATTGAGGTTGAACTGCAACCCGATGCCACACTGCCGGCCAGCGTGGCTGAATATACCGTCATGCGGCTGCGCGAACCGGTGCCGCTGCCGGGGCAGCCCCATACCGTCGGCGTCTGGGTCAAGGGCAACTCCAACTGGGGCCGTCTCTTCTTCGAGCTGGAGGACGCCGCTGGCCGCCTCTGGCGCTGCGACGGCGGCTACAACGACTGGCCTGCCGACCTGGCCGTCAACTTCGACGGCTGGCGTTACCTCAGCTTCTTTATCGATCCGGCGCGTTCAGCGGTGAAAAACCACTCTCCCGGTAAACAGTGGCGCTCCAGTGGCGGCGGTACTCAGCCGCAATATCCACTCACCTTGACGGCTCTCTACGTCACCATGCACCAGCAGGCGATCGATCCGGTGGAGATGCGTGCCGTGGAGCCGAAACTGCGTCTGCAGGGAATTGGAGCCTTCGAATGAGAACGCAAAAGAGACTCTCTCTGCTGCTGTTGAGCGGCCTGCTTTTGGGTAGCGTGAGAGCCACGGCGGAGCCCGACCGTGGCAACCTCCTGTGGCGTGAAGATTTCGGGCGCTACGCTGTGGGCAGCAAACCGGCGCGTTACGGTGTCGGGCGGGGGGAGGTGTTGGCCGATGCCGATGGCCGCAAATTTTTCCGTGTCTCCGGCGGCGTCATGGGCGGTTTCGACTACTTCGGCGCCAAGCAGTGGCGTGACTACGATCTCGCCTTCAAGCTGCGCTTTGCCGACAAGTTTCACCTCTACCTAAGCGTCAAGAGCTGGGGCCGGCGTTATGGGAGCAACTACGACTGGTACTACCTGCGCTTTTCGCCGGATGCCATCGCCCCCAACGCCCACAATCTGCAAGAGGGAGCGACTGACCCGACCGAACGCGTCAAGATCGAGCCGCCGCTGGCCTGCGATCTGTGGCACGAGGTGTTGGTCGGGGTGACGTTGAGCAACGTCACCGTGACGGTCAGTTCGCCCGGCGAGGAGGCCCCGCGGCTGCTCTTTGATCAGGCGGTGCTCCCCGGCACCGGCGGTATCGACTTCCGCTTCACCGGCGGCGTGGTGGATCTGGCCGATATGGCCGTCTACGAGCGTTAGCAAGTTGCCCTTGACCCGCCTGCCGCCGGCTATAGCAGTCTTTTGCCTTTAACCACGGATTACGAGCCCACAAGCGAGGCGAGGCGGCAGGAGGCGTGGAACTGGTCGAGCGGTGTCCGGAGCAGGGCGATCGACTCCCGTTCGGCGGCGGTGCGCATCTCGTCGGGGATCGGGCGGTCGTGGCAGATGAGGATGGCGTGCACCTCGGCGAGAGTAGCCACGGCGATCGTGTTGAGGTGGTTCTGGATGGTGATCAGGATGGAGTCGGGCGGTGCGTGGCCGATGACGTCGCTGAGGAGATCGGAGGTGTAGGCGGCGTTAAGCGGTGGTGCATCAGCGGGGGCGGTCACGATGGTGGCCTGGCAGCAGGCGGCAATTTCAGTAATTGTCATGGTGGCTCCTCTGGCGGCAGAAAAAGAGTGCAGCGTCTAAGCCCCTTCAGGCGGTGTGCCGGATTGCAGGTTGATGGTGGCCCGCACGGTGGTGCCGTGGCCGGGGCGTGAGCTGATCTCGAAGCTGTCGGAGACGCGCTTGGTATTGGGCAGGCCCATGCCGGCGCCGAAGCCGAGCGAGCGGATCCATTCGTTGGCGGTGGAGGCACCGTCACGGCAGGCCCACTCGATGTCGGCGATGCCGGGGCCGGTGTCGCGGGCGATAATCTCGGCGCGGCCATTGACGAGGAGGAAGGTGAGGTTGCCGCCTTCGGAGTGGACGCAGATGTTGAGCTCCAACTCGTAGGCCGCGACGGCAATGCGGCGCACGATATGGCGCTCGATCTGCTTTTCAAGCAGCAGCATCTTGATCTCGTTGGCAGCCTTGCCGGCGTTTTCAAAGTTGAGCTTGAGCACCGGATATTCGCAGAGCATATAGAGACGGTTGCTCTCGTCGGTGCCGACGGCTACATCTTTATAGGCGCGTTCGAGGCGCTCGACCTCGCGGGTCAGCTCATGCAGCAGTACCCGGTTGATATCGCGTTGGCTGACGATGCCGACGAGGGCGCGGCTGCGGTTGAGGACGGGAAAGCGGCCATACTTGTAGCGGGCAAAGTAGCGCAGGGCAAAGGAGATCGGCATATCGTCTTCCAGGACGATAAGGTGGGTCGTCATATGTTTGCCGCAGCTCTCGTCGATATAGCCACCCTCCAGGGCGCGGATGATATCGTCGATCGAGACGATGCCGTAGAGGCGTTTGCCTTCGTTGATCGGGATGCCGCTGATATGGTTGGCACGCATCAACTCCTGCGCCTCTTTGAGCGGCGCTTTGCGCGGAAGGGTAAAGAGCTTGCTGTACATCACATCGCGCACCTTGAGCCGATGGATCATCTCAAGCAGTACGAGGGGAGAAGAGTCGCTTTCGGGCACCGCGACCTGACGCAGCGCCTGTTCGGCCAGCACATGTTCGAGCTCCGGCGAGAGTCCCGGCTCCGCCGGGGTCGTGGTGGTGGCGCTGCTGTCAACTGCCATGCGAGGTCTCACGTTTGAGCTCTTCATAGATGCGGGTGCAGCACTCATATTTGGCGTGCGGTGCCGTGATGAGCGACATCTTGAGCGCTTCGGCCACACTCAGCATAGTCGATGGAAGCGGCTTGCCGTTCCCTACCACCACGCCGACGGCACCGACAATCTGGGCCGTACGCAACACCTGGTCGCTGGCCAGCGAGGTGATCAGGAGGATATCGTCCTGGTCGACGAGCAGGACATCACTCATCAGATCGGAGACGACCACGTGTGCCACGCGGCGTCCGGCACCCTCGCCTTTGAAAACAAGCTCTCCGTCGAGCAGTCCGGCTACATTGTCAATTGTCATTATTCTCTCTTTCAGGGGATGTTTCGCGGTTGCTGGCGGAGCGTTCCTGGCGTTCCGCCATCTCGACCATACAGAACAGCTTTTCGATCTCCATGCGGATGTCGAGGGTCTGTACCAGGCAGTTGCCATCACAACGCAGGTGGGCCGGGGTAAAGTTCAGCACACCCCGGATGCGGGCGGCACGTATCTGCTCCATGACGCTGGCTGCCGCCTCTTCGGGGACAGAGAGGATCGCGACACTGACCCCGTGCTGGGCCACAAATTGCGGCAGATCGTGGATATCGTGAATCGGGATGGCGGCGTGGGGGTTGATCACCTGCGGGTTGATATCGAAACCGGCGATGGCGTTGACGCCGTGGCGCTTGCCGCCATAGGTGCGCAGCAGGGCCGAGCCGATGTGGCCACAGCCAACCACCACCAGTTTGAGATTGCCGCTTACGCCCAGCACGTTGGTGAGGTGGTCGAGCAGGGCATCGATGTTGTAGCCGCCGCGTTTGGCACCGCGGATACCGTGCAGTCCGAGGTCCTTGCGCACCAGTGAGGCCGAGACACCGAGGGCATCGGCCAGATTGTCGGAGAAGACACGGGCAAAGCCGAGCGACTTGAGCCGCATCAAAACCGAACGATAACGCGACAGCCGCTCAACAACATTTTGGGGGATTATCGCTTCCATGCGCACATTATAACAAATGGCGTGTCATGTTGTCATCGAAAAAAGAGTTATAAGATATTTTGTGACGACAGGCATATTGTATAGTAATTTACTTGACAATTAGTGTGTTTATTCTGCTTTTCATGCTTGCGGCTTCTGCCCTGCTCTGGCATAATGAACCCAATTTTTAACCACCACTGGCTGTATGCGCTTTTTCAGCCGGGGTTTACGTGGGAGAGACGCGTGAGTAACGAGAAACAAGAGACGACTGCGGTCGAGAAGCTGACGCCTGAGCTGAAAGAGTTCATTGCGGTTTGGAAGGCGAAGCCGGGAAGCCTGGTAATGATCCTGCACCGCGTGCAGCAGTGTTACGGCTACATTCCGCGCCGTGTGGCCTTTGAGGTGGCCGATCTGCTGGGGACGCCGCTGGCCAAGATTTATGGTGTGATCACCTTCTACAACTTCTTCAAGCTGAAGAAGCCGGGGCGCAACATCATCCAGGTCTGCATGGGAACCGCCTGCTATCTGCGTGGTGGCGACGACCTGTTGCTGGAGCTCGAGGAGCGTCTTGGGGTGGCTGTCAACGGCATCACCGATGATGGCGAGTTTTCACTGGAGGCGGTGCGTTGCCTCGGCTGCTGCGGCCTGGCACCGGTGATGGTGATCAACGGCGAGGTTTACGGCAAGGTCGAGCTGACCGCCCTGCCGTCGATTCTGGCCAAGTATCGCAAGGCTTCGTAGTTAATGCATGCGACGATCTGCGACTATCTCGCGGACATCGCACAAAACTCGATTGAGGCGGGCGCCTCGCTGGTTGAGTTGCAGGTGATTGAGAGTTGTGAGTTTGTGACGGTAGCTGTAAAAGATAATGGCAAGGGCATGGATGACGCCACGCTGGCGCGCATCTGGGATCCCTTCTACAGCACCCCCGGCAAGCATGCCCGGCGGCGTGTCGGTCTCGGTCTGCCGCTGTTGCGTCAGGCCGTCGAGGCGACGGGCGGCAACATGAGTCTCAACTCGGTGGCGGGTGAGGGGACGACGGTAGAGTTTGCCTTTGCCAGCGGCCACCTCGATACGCCGCCACTCGGCAATCTGGCCACGACCATCGCCGGCTTGATGGGACACGATGGCGACTACGATTTGGTTTTAACACGGCGGCACCGGGAGGCGGAGTATCGCATCTCGCGCCATGAGTTGAGTGAAGTGCTGGGAGATTTGCGGCTGGCCGGCAATCTGGCGCTGACAATGGAATACCTCCGTTCACAGGAGGAGCATTTGAGGGAAGCAAGCGGCGGGAGTGAGTCGGATCCGGCACACTACGCCACGCAAGAGGGAGAAGTATGAGCAAGTTAACACTGGACGATCTGCGCAAACTGCGCGAAACACAGCAGAAGAGACTGGCGCTCCGTGATGTGGAGGGCAAGGATGTGCAGGTGGTGGTCGGTATGGGTACCTGTGGTATCGCCGCCGGCGCCAAAGAGACTTTCGGGGCGATCGTCGAAGAGATCGCTGCCAGGGGGTTGGGCAACGTCATGGTGCGCCAGACCGGCTGCATGGGTCTCTGCCATGCCGAGCCGACGGTCGAGGTGATCGTGCCCGGCATGCCGACGATTATCTACGGCGATGTGACCGCTGAATGCGGCCGGAAGATCATCGAACAACATGTAGTAGGGCGCAAGCTGATCGATGGCAAGATTCTCGATCGACCGGCCGGCGACATTGTATAACAGGCATCAGGAGCAGCGATCATGGCTTTTAAAAACTATATCCTTATCTGTGGCGGCACGGCCTGCGATTCGGGTGGCGGATTGGCGCTAACCGACGCCCTGCGCCGTGAGCTCGATCTGGCCAACCTCTCGGCCGATGTGCAGATTGTGCGTACCGGCTGTCTCGGCTTCTGTGAGCAGGGGCCGATCGTCAAGATGCTGCCCGAGGGCACCTTCTACGTCCAGGTCAAGCCGGAAGATGCCCATGAACTGGTGCAGGAGCATCTCGTCAAGGGACGCCCGGTCGAGCGGCTGCTCTACAACAAGGAGCAGAGCAAGACCCTCGTCGCCATCGATGGTATCGACTTCTACCAGAAGCAGTTCCGCATTGTCCTGCGCAACTGCGGCGTCATTGATCCCGACAAGATCGACGAGTATATCGCCCGTGATGGCTACCGCGCCCTGGAGAAGGTGCTCTTCGAGATGACGCCGGATGAGGTGCTGGCCGAGCTGAAGCTGGCCGGACTGCGCGGACGCGGTGGCGCCGGTTTCCCCACGGCCGCCAAATGGACTTTTTCAAAGAATGTCGAGGCGGATCAGAAGTATATCGTCTGTAATGCCGACGAAGGCGATCCCGGTGCCTACATGGATCGTTCAACGCTCGAAGGCGACCCGCACTCGATTCTCGAAGCGATGACGATTGCCGGCCACACCATCGGCGCCTCGATGGGCTATATCTACATCCGCGCCGAGTATCCGCTGGCGATTCAACGCCTCGAAAACGCCATCAAGCAGGCGCATGAGTATGGGCTGCTCGGCAAGAATATTCTCGGCAGCGACTTCAGCTTCGATATCGAACTGCGCTTCGGTGCCGGAGCCTTCGTCTGCGGTGAAGAGACGGCGCTGCTCGCCTCAATCGAAGGCAATCGCGGCACACCGCGTCCGCGTCCCCCCTTCCCGGCCGTCAAGGGCCTCTGGGGCAAGCCGACGGTGATCAACAACGTCGAGACACTGGCCAATATCCCCGTGATCCTCACCAAGGGTGGCGACTGGTTTAACAAGATCGGTACCGCCACGGCGAAGGGCACCAAGGTCTTTGCCCTCACCGGCAAGGTGAAACACTCCGGCCTGATTGAGGTGCCGATGGGCACAACGCTGCGCGAGATCATCTTCGAAATCGGCGGCGGTATCCGTGATGGGCGGAAATTCAAGGCAGCCCAGACGGGCGGCCCCTCCGGCGGCGTGATCCCCGAGCAATTCCTCGATACACCGATCGACTACGAGAACCTCGCCAAGATCGGTTCGATCATGGGATCAGGCGGTCTGATCGTAATGGATGAGACCGACTGCATCGTCGACGTGGCCAAGTTCTACCTCGACTTCACGGTTGAGGAGTCGTGCGGCAAGTGTTCACCCTGCCGTATCGGCGGGCGCACCCTCTACGACTATCTCGACAAGATCAGCAAGGGCGATGGCGAGCCGGCCGATATCAATATGATGTTGAGCACCGCCGAGGCGATGCAACGTGCCTCGCTCTGCGGCCTGGGACAGACGGCCCCCAATCCCGTCACCTCGTCGCTGAAGTATTTTCGTGAAGAGTACCTCGAACATATCAACGGCAAGACGTGCCGCGCCGGCAAGTGTAAAAACCTGTTGCGCTATACGATCGATCCCGACAAGTGCATCGGCTGTACGGCCTGTGCCCGCGTCTGCCCGGCGAATGCGATTGCCGGTGCCCGCAAGCAGGTGCATGTGATCGACCAGGCAGCCTGTATCAAGTGCGGCCAATGTTTTGAGGTCTGCAAGTTCGGAGCCGTGTTGCGCTCATAATCTGGCCCCTTTCTGGAGATATTGATGAACAAGAAGCTAATTAAGGTTGAGATCAACGGCATTGAGGTGGAGGTACCTGAGGGTATCTCGGTGCTGAATGCCGCACGCAAGGTCAACGTCAAGATTCCGACGCTCTGCTACCATCCCGACCTCTCCCCCTGGGCCGCCTGCGGCATCTGCGTCGTGCGGGTCGAGGGCTCGAACAAACTGCTGCGCGCCTGCTGCACCGAAGTGGCGCCCGGCATGAAGATCACGACGCACGATTCCGACATCGTCAACGTGCGCCGCACTGTGCTGGAGCTGATCCTCAGCACCCACCCCAACGACTGCCTGCAGTGCCCGCGCAACGGCAACTGCGAACTGCAGAATATCAGCGCCGACTTCGGCATCCGCCACAGTCCCTATATCAACCGGGCCAAGTCGATGCCGCGTGACGAGTCGACCACTTCGATCGTGCTCAATCCCGAGAAGTGCATCCAGTGCGGTCGCTGCGTGCTCGTCTGCCAGGAGATGCAGAACGTCTGGGCGCTCGAATTTCTCGAGCGCGGCGAGGGAACCCGTATCGCCCCGGCAGCCGACGTCCAGCTCAACGACTCCCCCTGCATCAAGTGCGGCCAATGTTCGGCCCACTGTCCCGTCGGGGCGATCTACGAGAAGGATGAGACGGACAAGGCGTGGGCCGCCCTGCGTGACAAAGAGAAGCACTGCGTGGTGCAGATTGCGCCGGCGGTGCGCGTCGCTATCGGCGAGGCCTTTGGTCTGGAGCCCGGGGTGTTGCTGACCGGCAAGATCTATGCGGCCCTGCGGCGTCTCGGTTTCCATGCAGTCTTCGACACCAACTTCTCGGCCGACCTCACCATCATCGAGGAGGGGCATGAGTTTGTCGAGCGCTTTACCAAGCATACGGCACCCCTGCCGCTGATTACCTCCTGCTGCCCGGCATGGGTCGACTGGATGGAGAAGTATGCCGTCGATTTCAGCGACAACTTCTCTACCGCCAAATCGCCGCATCAGATGCTGGGCGTTCTGGCCAAGACCTACTACGCCGAGAAGCGCGGCCTCGATCCGGCCACCATCCACATGACTTCGATCATGCCGTGCACGGCGAAGAAGTTTGAGATTCAGCGCAGCACCGATATGACCGCCAGCGGCTATCAGGATAACGACATCGTGCTGACCACCCGCGAACTGGCGCGCATGATCAAGAGTGCCGGTATCGACTTCCTCAATCTGCCCGATGAGGAGTGCGACTCGATTCTGGGCACCTACTCCGGTGCCGGCACCATCTTCGGTGTCACCGGTGGTGTGATGGAGGCGGCCCTGCGTACCGCCTACCACCTGATCACCAAGGAGGAGTTGGCCAAGGTCGAGTTCAACGAAGTGCGCGGCATGGAGGGCGTCAAGTCGGCCGAGATCGATATCAAGGGCACCAAGGTGAAGATCGCCGTGGCGCACCAGATGAGCAACATTGAGCAGGTGCTCAATGTGATCCGCGCCGACCGCAAGGCGGGACGCAAGCCGAGCTTCGACTTCATCGAGGTGATGGCCTGCCGTGGCGGCTGCATCGGTGGCGGCGGACAACCGCTCGGTGCCACCGACGTGATCCGTGCCAAGCGCACCCGCGGCATCTATACCGACGACGAACGCGCCAAGGTACGCTGCTCGCACCAGAATCCCGATATCATCAAGCTCTACGATGATTTCCTCGGGGCGCCACTGAGCGACAAAGCGCACAAGCTGCTCCATACGCACTACGAGAAGCGCCAGAAATATAAGCTCTGAGCCTTTTTAACCACTCGCTGCTACCACTCCGTGGTTGCAGCAAGATGGAAGCGGCTGAAAGGCAAAAGGCCTTAACAGCAAAAGGCGTGTGGGCTGACGCGCTGCGGCGGCAAGGGCCTGCCGCCCTCCAACCCGGCGCATGCGCCGGGGGATGCGTATGCAGCGTGCGCAGCTCCCTGGAGGGCGGCGCGCCGTCGCCGCCGCAGCACGCACATGCCTCCGATGTCGACGGAATCGACTCTCTCGAAACTGCTCTCCAGCGGCGTCCCCCGGCCCGGCTATCTGCGGCATCTGCGTTGAAAGGCAAAAGGCCTTAACAGCTCACGGCTCACCATTCACCACTCACTCTGCCTGCCGGTACGGAGCCCGGCGGTCCCGGTGGGGGCTGACGCGCTGCGGCGGCAAGGGCCTGCCGCCCTCCAACCCGGCGCATGCGCCGGGGGATGCGTATGCAGCGTGCGCAGCTCCCTGGAGGGCGGCGCGCCGTCGCCGCCGCAGCACGCACATGCCTCCGATGTCGACGGAATCGACTCTCTCGAAACTGCTCTCCAGCGGCGCCTATGGCGGTATGAGCGGCAACGGAGCCAGTCATACCGCGACAGCGCTCCCTTACGGCCTTGCCACAGCGCCATACCTTCCCGGCAGCAGCGGCGGCAACGGCAGACAGACCGGCGGTGGTGCCATCCGCATCAGTGCCAACACAATTCGCAACTATGGCATCCTCGATGTGACCGGAGCTCTTGGCGGCGGCTCTTACGGCGGCGGCTCGGGCGGCAGCATCTGGCTCACCTGTATCAGGTACCGCACCTCTGCCACGAGTGTGACACGGGCTGACGGCGGCGCCAACAACAATAACGAATCGGGTGGCGGTGGTGGACGCATCTGTATCGCCAACGGCCTGCGCGCAAGTCAGATCGCCGAGCTCTACACCACAGGTGCAGCCAGCGGACGCCATACTGTGGTTGATCTGGCGGATCCGGAGGTTGTGGTCGGCGACTATGTGCAATTCACAATCTCAGCAGCCGCCCCCATGCGTGTCGCTTGTCGATTCTTGTCGATTCGTGGTTCTCGGCACGGCGTCAGCCGGAGCGGGGCAGGATCAGAGAAAAGGCTCTGAGAGCATCGCTTTGAGATCGAAGAGGCTGCTGAAGTCCTCTTTGCGGTCGCTCTCGCTCTTGCTGAAACGGCCGGCTTCGATCAGGTTGAAGACAATTTCGCCGAAGTCTTCGGTGCGGTGCAGATTCCAGGTGGCGAGGGTGAAGTTGGCCATCGGTCCGAACTCATCGAGCGCAAAGGCGGCCAGTCCCTCGGCGAGCTCCTGGCCGCTGACATGGCGCAGTGCGCCGCGAGCGCCCTTCTTGAGCCGTTTGACCGTGTAGTCGAGGCCGTCGCGCACAAAAAAGTAGGCGGCGGCGGGGTAGCGCGCATCGTGCTTGATGAGGCGCTCGACGGCTTCATTGAAGGAGATCGCTTCCATCTGCGTTACTTGAGCACCTCGCTGATCGTCATGCCTGCTATGGCCGCCTCCTCCAGCTTGGCCCGGCTCGAGATGGCGCAGATTGAGGCGGCGGGCAGATTGGCCTGCAGTGCCTCGGTGAGGGCGCGTTTGACGCTCTCGGGCGTGGCCTGCAACAACTTTTTGCGGCGTGCCAGGCGGAGTTCAAAGGTCTCGCCCGTAAGGTGGCGTTGCATGGCAAGGCCGGTGGCAGGACCGGGACGCAACGGGGCGTCGTCGCGCTTGGCCACGCCGATGATGCCGCTGTCGATATCAGACTGCCGCCAGGGCGCCTGTTGGACGTAGTCGAGCGTACGGCGGAAGGTCTCGATCGTGGTGGCGATTTTCGGGTCTCTGAAGGAGTAGAGGTGGAAGTGGCCGTTGAGCGGGGCGTAACGGAAGCCGGCACCGTAGGCGTTGCCTTTGAAGCGGATCTCGGGCAGCATGTAGTCCATCGTCAAGAGATGCGCCCCGATGGCGAGCAGCGGCTCGTCGGGATGCGAGTAGTGGGGCGCCGGCATGAGCATGGCGCAGTGCGCGATTTGCAACGGCGCGGCCAGGCCCTCAAGTTGTGGTGTCAGGCTCGGTGTAAAGTCCCGGGGAGCAGCCGCAGCGCCCGGAGCGCCGCTCTGCGCTTCCCAGCGTGAGAGGCGTTGGCGCATGGCGTCCACGGCACGGGGCGCGGCGGTAATGCTGGCAGTGAAGCGGCCGCGACTGGTGATAAAGGCCTTGATCTCCTCAATGGCACGGCTGACCTCGCTGTTGGCGCTCGCGAAATTCTCGACCCAATCCTCGGAAAGGGTAAGCTGCGGCAGGCCGTTAAGCAGGTAGTCGAGCTGTTTGACGGCTGAGAGGTGGCGTCCCGCCTGCAGCCGGATCGTCTCGTTGCCGGCTTGTATCACGCTAATCCGGTTGGCTGAGCGCGCCTGGGAGAGGACATCACGCATACGCTCGGTATCGCGCACGTTGAGGTCGAAGAGCAGCGCTTCAACCACATCGAGGGCTTGGTCGACCCGTTGTGTCAAGGTCTTCACGCCGAGCGAGAGCGTCGGTGTATAGCTCTCTGCCTCTGCTACTGAGGTGTGGAAGCTGACGGCGGCGGCGATACCGCCGGTGTTGGCGCTGGCACGGCGGGCCAGAGTGGCAAAGTCGTCGTCACCGGCGCCGAACTTGCCGATCGCTTCGGTATAACGTGGCAGGTAGGGCCAGAGGTGCGGTGGCAGCCCGCTCAGATCGAAGGTGAGGTTGAGATAGGCGATGTCGTTGGTCGGTAGGTCGTTGAGCAGCAGGGTCGAGCCGGCGGCCAGCTTTTCAACGCTGGTGGGGATCGCCAGCGGTTCGGCCGGCAGGTCGCTGATCTTGAGCTGCGGCAGCAGCGCCACCGCTTCAGGCGGGTTGGGGGTGCCGTTGCTGGCATCAAGGGCCGCTGCCGTAGCGGCAATGGCCGCCATGCCGGCGTCGTCCAGGCTGCTGCGCAGTCTGGTCAGACGCGCCGCCACTTCGGCCTCGGTGCGGGCGGCATACTCCTTGTCGGGCTCCAGGATAATAGCGAGGCGGTGTTGGTTGTCGAGCAGCCGTTCACGGATCAGACGGTTGAAGAGTGTCGGTTCGGACTCCAGTCTGGTGCGGACGGCACGGAAGTGGGTCGCATCGTCGAGGAAGGTGAGGGGTTCGAGCCCGGCCAGCCAGGCGGTGGTGATGCGGAAGGTGGCATTGAGTCCGTGTAGCGGCCCGATCTCCAGCGCCTGGTAGGCGAGCTGTTGAAAGGCCGTCTCGATCTCCTCGCTGCTGAAGGGAGTGGCGGCCAGATGTGTCAGGGTCTCGTCGACGAGTTGTTGAAAGGCGTCGAAACGGTCGCCCTCCGAACCCTCCAGTCCGACGGCAAAGGTAAGCTCACAGCCGGCCTCTCCGGCGCCGGTCATGGTGATATCGGCGCCGAGGCGGGCATCGATCAGGGCGCGGTGGAGCGGTGCGGCCGAGTGACCCAGCAGCAGCGTTGCCAGCAGGCGCAGCGCGGTGGCATCGACCGGGTCGCAGAGGTCGCCCACCAGCCAGGTCAGCAGCAGATAGCTCTTCTCACTGGTCGACTCATCGTTGCCGATCGGGTAGCTGCTGCGGAGCTGGCGCGGCTGCGACCAGCGTGGCTGGCGCGTCACAGGCGGGGTGGGTGCGATGCGGTTGTAGCCCTCCAGACGGGGCGCAAGGAAGGTCAGGTAGCGCTCGGTGTCGAAGTTGCCATAGAAGACGAAGAGGGCGTTGGAGGGGTGGTAGTGGCGTGCGTGGAAGTCGCAGAGCGCCTCGTGGGTCAGATCGGGGATCGCTACCGGATCGCCGCCCGACTCCATGCCATAACAGGTGTCGGGCAGCAGATGGCGCACAGCGTCGCGTGCCAGGATCGAGGCGGGGTCGGAGAAGACCCCCTGCATCTCGCTGTAGACGATGCCATCGATGCGCAGGCCGCCATTGACGGCGGGGTCGCCGGGAGCCAGGTGGTGCCCCTCACGGTCGAAGGTTTCACGGCTGAGCAGCGGGTGGAAGACGGCGTCGAAGTAGACGTCGGCTAGGTTGAAGAGGTCCTTCTCCACGTTGCTGCAGACTGGGTAGTAGGTGGTGTCGTAGCCCGTCATGGCGTTGATAAAGGTAGCCATCGACATCTTCACCATCTCGAAGAAGGGCTCCTTGACCGGGAACTTCCTGGAGCCGGCCAAGACCATGTGCTCCAAGATGTGGGGCATGCCGGTATCGTCAGGCGGCGGTGTCGACAGGTTGATGGTAAAGGCGTTCTCGCTGTCGTCGCAGTAGAGGTGCAGCACACGGGCGCCGCTGGCGCTATGTTCAAACTGGAGCGCAGTGCCGCGAAAGGCGGGAACAGGAGTGACGGAGACAACCCGGAAGCCGTGGAGCTGCATTCCGGGTTGCAGCGCAGGGGAGGAGTGTGACATTGGCGTTTAGGGTCTCTTACTGCACCGGGAAGACTGAGAGCCCCTTGGTGATTTTGTCGCCGCCTGTAAGGGCCTTGCAGTAGGAGAGCTTCTCCTTCACCTCGGTTACCTCGATGGCCGCTACCTTGTTGAGGCTTGAATCAAGCACCTCGCCGGTGTCGTCATCGATGATCTCCTCGGCCTCGCCGACATCGAAACGCATGCCGACAGCCACGCCGTCGCGTGTGCCGCGGTTGATGGCGATCTTGCCGTTGCTGGCCAGGGCAATCGAAGCCTGCCACGGGATGCTCTCAAGCTGGTCTACGAGAAAACGTACGGCCTGTGCCACCGCATCTTCGCACGCCTTGCCGACGTTATCGTTCTTGTAGCCGCCACCACCGCCGGTGACACCGCCCAGTTTGGGGCCGTCATAACCGACACTCAATCCCGACTTGGTCGACTTGCCGACCACTTTGGTGGAGGCCTTGACCTGACCGGTACGGGAGTCGACCAGATAGATGGTGATGTTGACTTCGGCGCTATCTTTGGAGCCACCGACGCGGATGCCCTTGAAGCCGATACCGCCCGTGCCGCCACCGGTATTCTGCTGCACATGGGTGACTGAGCCACGCACCAGCAGTTGAGCCGGCGTCATCTGTCCGGTCGCCGGCACCTTCTTGCCGCCCGCCATGCGGCCGCTGGCCGCCAGGTCCTGTTCAAGCATCGCGGCGCCACGCATCTCACTGTCACCCAGCACGATGAAGTTGCCCGAGGCCTGCAAAGCGTCGGTCATGATGGTGGTGAAGCCGTCGCCGACATCCCACTGGCCACGCCAGCCCGCCTCATTGGCAAACTTGGAGACGGTAACCGAGTAGCGCAAGTTGCCACGGGCGGCAGCGGCGGCGACGCTCTCCTGCGCCTGCAGCGGAAGTGTGGCAGTTAAAGCCACAAGTGCCAGCAGTGCCAGAGTGCGACCGCCGGATTGCTTGTCATGTTGGGGGTACTTGTTCATTGTATTCTCCACTATTTTGCCAGTTGATGACCCAGATTTTAGCCACTGGCCTATGGAATGGCAAGGCCAAAACGGAATCGGTTGTAATCGGTCAGCGACAGGGGTGTGGCAAATATGAGCGAGAGGAGGAAGAGCAAGATGGCCGTTTTACCGCGAATCTCCTCGAATGCGAGCTGTGGGGAACACGGTGGCGGTTATCTTGTCTCGCACGAAGGCACGAAGCCACGAAGGGGGGAGAAGATCACGGTGGCGGGTTTAGCCACGGATGGTTGGATGCAAATGACGCTTGGGGGTGAACGCTGATTACGCAGAAGGCCGGGCAAAATTGCCCCTGCTGACGCAGGGTCGCTAATCGCTCAATTTTGCCCAGCCATGCTCGTTTGCCTTGGCGCCCAATGGCGGAGAGGGGCGCATGGGGCAGAGACGGTCG